>CALFWA010000273.1 GCA_937928035.1 uncultured Caldilinea sp.
GTCTGGTCTTTGGCGAGAACGCGCCGATTATTTATCCTACGCCGACGCCAACGCTGCCGCCTGGCGTTACACCGACGCCAACACCGCCCGATCCAGGGTTCGTCATGTTACCCATGATTCAGAAGGAGCAGCCATAATTCACTTCGATTTTATTGGTGTGAAACCATCTTTGCACAGGACTTGCATCGGTGAGCGGTTGTTCCATTGCGAGCAGGGGGTTGCCAAGAGGCTGTTGGGCTCGTTTGTATCACCCTACGAAGAAACTCGAAGAAAGGGGTGCCGCATCTTTAAACATTTGTTCTCGAGTGCGGAAGAAATCAAGCGTCAAGCAATGTAAGCGGTGAAGCATTGCTGGGGCTATGGGGTAGCTTCGAACAGGCCATCGTCCGTCGCTGCGATAAGACGTCCGTCTACCCAGGCCAGTGCGTAGACGCTTCGTCCTGCCAACCCGGCGAAACTCCAGAAAGCGCCGCCATTTCGACTCCACCAGAGTCCAGCCTGCTCGCTACCCGCCCAGAGAATAGACCCGTCCGGCGTGGTTTCCTTACCCAGGCGTATCACGGTTGTCGGCGGAAGGGCAGCAAGTCGTTCCCAGGTGACGCCATAGTCGGCGCTGCGCCATAGGCCGTCGGCTGCGCCTGCCCATAAGATGCCGTTGTCGCCTTGCATCAGGCTGTAGACCGTCTGCGAGGAGAGCGCGCCGGGAAGCTTAAACCAACTTGCGCCGTAGTCATCGCTGCGGAAAAGCCCTTCGATTGTTCCCACGGTCAATTGACCCGGCGTGGGATGGCGCAAAATCGACAGGATACTGAGCGTCTCTAGGCCGGCGCCGAGCCGCTCCAGCGTTTTTCCGCCGTCGAGACTCACGCCGATGTCGTTGCCCCAGGTGCCGGCCCAGAAGTGCTCTGGAACATCGGGGTCAGGGCTGATGGTGAAGAAGGTCACGCCCTTCAAACCTGCTGGGGCGTGCCAGCGCACGTTGTCAGAAGCGTGATCGTCGGTGAAAAAGACGGCGCCAGTTGTGGCGGCGAGAAGTCGGTCCTTTGCGTTTAGGGCCATGTCCCAGACAATCCAGGGCGGACTGACAGCCTGCCAGCTCGCGCCAGCATCCTCGCTGCGGTAGATGCCGACAGGTGTGCCCACGAACCAGCGAGCAGGCTCTACCGGGTCAATCACCAACGCTGTGGCCGTGGCAGGGAGTCCTTTAACTGTTCGCCAGTTCGTCTGTAGGTCGAGCGCTGCGTCGACTTCGGCAAGGAACGCGCCGTTGGTCGTCGTCCAAAGCATGTGGCGGCCCAGGCGTATGCCCTCGGTGAAATCAAGATAGTCGAAAAGTGTTCCATCGACGCGGCGCCAGAGATTGTCTGTCTCGAGTCGCCATAGGCCGGTGCGGCTGCCAGCGACGAATGTTCCAATCTCACAGCAGTCCATCACGGCATAGAGTCGGCCTTGTAGTTGTTCTGGGCCAAAAGCTACCCACCGATCGAAGTCTCTGTCCCATCGCAGCAGTCTGCCGTCGCTGCGCACCACTATCTCTCCTTGCGCGCCGAGAAAGAGGCGAGGGACATAATTGGCGTCGGCGCTACTTCGTTCTGCAACGGGCAGCGAAGGGAACCGTCGCCAGCTTGCGCTGTCGCGCAGATAGACGCCGGCATCCGTCGCCGCAAACCATCGTTCGGCATCGACTGCAAGGTCAAGGATAGAGCGGCCAGTGAGTCCTTGCGGACGCCAGCGCGCCGTAGGCTCGTCTGCGCACCAGAGGCCATGATCTTCGAAGCCGGCGCACCAACCGGCAGCGGTTTTTATCACGACGTAGGCGTAAACGGCCGGCGCACCCAGAGCAGGCATCCAGTCTCCTTCGTTCTGGCGCCAGAAGAGGCCCCGGTTTGTGGCGACAAGCGTAAAGTTCTTGTCCATGGCAACGTCGACGACAAGTCGGTCGGCGGGGAAAGGCGTTTCAGGCGCAAGGGACAGCGTGCCGGTCATCGTTGCTACACCTTGCCAGAGCTGGCCGGTGCGATTTTCCGTCAGCCAGACGATTGAGGCCTCCGGTGCATTTGCACGGAAGACCCGGACGCGGATCGGCTCTCCCAAACTCGATGGGGTAGGCAACAGGCGCCACGCCGGCGCAGAGGGCGACGCAGCGAGGACGGCCTCTGTAGGGAGGAGCTCCAGACGGACGTTGCGGAACTGAAAATTCTCCCAGCGCCACCAGCGGAAACTGCGCGCCGGGTTGCGCCTCCCGCTGGTGATGCGAATCGTGTTGCGGCCTGGCTGCACGACGTTCGCCGGCAGGTTGATGCGCACCGTAGCCCAGGTGCTGGTCGGATCTGGACGCGCACGCAGGGGCAGCCGGGCAACCCAGCGATCGTTGATCCACACTTCGTTCATTGGCTGGTCGATCTGCATGGTCTCGAGGACAAGCACCTGGTGCTGTCGCGCCGCCGCTGCACTGACGAAAAATTCTCCCTCCCATTCGGGGCTAAAGTGTTTGCCGCCTCGATAGAGGTGTACCCAGTGGGGATGCAGCTCCCCGCGGTCGCCCAACCGAATGATGACATCGGGGGCTAAAATTTCGACAGCGCGGCAAGGATCTGCAGTAACGCAAAAATTGGAAGAAGAAGATAATCTATTATGCAAATTTCTGTCATGTGTCGCCGATGTCTTATGGCGAGCGCCTGGCGCTGTGCGCGCTTCATGGCGTTTTACCAGTGCATCGTAGGCTGGTGTAGTGCGGCCTTCGCCCTGCCAGAGTGCATAGCCATAGCCGTCTTCGTCGGCGGTCAGCTCCCAGAAAGCCATGCGTTCCAACCACAGGTAGCGGGCAACGAATTCGATGGCAGCGATCGTGTAGTCGCGCTGTTGTGCAGAGGTCACAACCTGCCACGCATCAGCGGGATCAGGTGTAGACGTGCGCCAGCCCATTTCGGTGATCCAAATCGGCTTATGACCGTCGCCATTTGCCTCCATCAGGCTGCGATGTAGCTCTAAACGGCGAAAGTTGAGGCGATCCACTGCTGGCGCTTGTTCTGGCGGTTGACCAAAGCCATAGGGGTGAGCGGCAAGCGCGTCGAAAAATTTACCGCCTCCGGCCGCATACAATTCGCGCAGATAGTCCAGATCGTTGATTGCGCTGGCTCCATCGCCAAGCGTGAAAGCCAGTCCAGCGGCCAGCACCGGCAGACGTGGCGCAATCTCTTTGACAACCGGATAGATACGAGAGAGCATGGCCACATAGGCGGCTGCATCCGGACGTTTCCCCTGCCATTCAAGCGCAAGGTTAGGCTCGTTCCAGAGAATAACGCCGGCGAGTTTTTCGCCGTAGCGTTGAACGACGCGACGCACAAATGCTGCGTAGGCGTCTAGATCCCAGGGCATCGGCGAGGCATCGTCGAGCGCCCAATCAGGCGGACGATCTAGCCGGGCGACGACCTCAACGCCTGCAAAGGCAGCAGCGCGCAGCGTTGCATCCGGAACCTCCCAGTAGAAATAATTCGGCGCCGGCTCGATGTCGCGCCATGAGAAGACAACGACGACGAAGTCGGCGCCTGCCCGACGCGCAGCCAGTAGATGAGCGGCATCGCCTCGGGCGACATGCATACCGAGATGTGGCCGCTGTGGCTCGGCAAAGGAGAGGTACGAGCCGCTCAATGCTGTCCAGAGCAACACAGCCAACGCCCCAACAAACGCATATCGCATCTTTATCATGACGAACAGCGTAACTTCTATGCTGGAAACGTGTCGGTAAGACGGATTCAGGTTGGAAGTCTTGGTCACAAAAAGGATGACGGAGGTGGCTCAAAGGCGAAAGACCGGGCTGACCTATCTTTTCAGAAATCCCTGAGAGCAATCAGCTTCGAGGGGCGGGGACGCTCAAGTGCTGGTCAATGGTCCGCAGCAACTGTTCAATGCTTTGTGGCGTAATCAGGGTCGGCGTGGAGGCATCGAGCTCGATCAGACGTTGCGGCGCAATGCTCTGAACCCATGTGTCGACTTGTTGTTGCAAGATCGACAAGCTGTCGATGGTGGCAATCTCGATTGGCCGCGCACGCCGTTTCATACGTTTTGCGAGGAGCTCTACCGGCGCGTGCAGGAAAAGATACAGATCGGGTTCGGGGTGGCTGGCGCGCACGAAACGATGGAAGCGCTCACAGAGAACAAATTCGGCATCCTCCAGAATGCCGAGAGCGTGAAAGCCGCGCGTAAAGACGTAGAAATCCTCGTCCAGCCCGCCGTCGACCAACCCGATTCCTGGCTGGCTGCGGACGGTCAGCTCCTGTTCTGCGCGTAGGAGCAGATAGTCGAGCTGATTAGCCAGCGCATAACGATGCCCTCGTCCCGCCCTCAAGTCTTCGACCAGCAAGCGCTGAAAAGGACGTTCAACATGCTGCTCTAGTCCGGTTGTGAAAGGCGCACTCTGTTGTAAGCGTTCGACCAGCGTGGTCTTGCCGACTGCAGTGTTGCCGATAACTGCAATGAGTACCCCCAAATCGATACCTCCTGACGACTTTAGGATCCTTTATCACTATTTGTCTTGAATAGAGAAGGTAGGTCGTCTTTTTTCGAGTGCATTTATTTACCATAGAGTACACAGAGATCATCGAGAAATTTTCAAAAGATCTCTCGCAAATTTAGAGCCTATCCGAAAAACTCACCGAATGCGCGTTGATGGGTAGGAGAAGGTATTGTCTTCGCCTGCCTGATAGATTTTCCGGATAGGCTCTTAGCATTCTCTGTGGGGAAAT
>CALFWA010000274.1:0-30000 GCA_937928035.1 uncultured Caldilinea sp.
TTTTTCATCGTCGGCGCTGTATTCGGTCTTTTCGTCGCCAGCGTCTCCGGTGCATGGTTATGGGAGCTTCCCGTCGTAGGCGGTGTGCTGCAGGCGGCGCAATTCCCCTGGCGGTGGCTGGTGATCACGACGGTGTGCGTCAGCCTGCTCGCCAGCCTGGTGGGACATCGGTCGATTGTGACGGAGACGCAACGTTTGTCGTTGCCGCTGTTGACACTTGCCAGCTTGCTGATTCTCGGCAGCTATCCATACCTACGCGTCGAAATCCGCGAACCGGCCGAAGGCCCGGTGAGTCTGGCGGCCCTGATGCGTTTTCAACAGTCCGCCGATGAAATGACGGGCAGCACAGCTTGGGTCAAGGAGATTCCAACCTGGAGCCCAATGGCCGACTACTACATCAGCCAGGAGCAGGCAGGGGGGCCGGTTCGACCGGTCGACACGAAACTCGATTATTCGATTTTCGACTACGAAACATTTGGCGCCAGCTCGGTGGCGCACAGTACAATCAGCGAGGAAGTTTTTTACTATAACGGTCGAGAGACGCCGCAGCGGCTTGTCTTCAACCATTTTTACTATCCGGGCTGGAACGCCTATCTGCTCGATGGCGAGCATGGACAGCGCATCCAACAGATTCCAGTGATTCCAGAAGAGACCGGAACGCTCGGACGCATGACCGTGAAGGTGCCGCCCGGCAGCGGCTATCTGCTGCTCATCTACGAAGACACGCCGCCCCGGATAATCGGGGGCAGCCTTTCCATCGTCACGATTGTTTTGCTGAGTGCAGGCGGCGCTCTGGCGACAATTATAGGACGTCGCCGCCAACGCCCAACATAAAACGAGAGAGGTTTTGGGAGTATGCATCCTTTGCAATGTTTGTTTGACGGCAATCGAGCCTGGGTGCAGGCAATGAAGGCGCAGGATCAAACGTTCTTTGAGCGCCTGGCCGAACAGCAGGCGCCAGAATATCTATGGATCGGCTGCGCCGACAGCCGCGTGCCGGCCACCCAGATCACCGGCATGCTGCCGGGGTCGATCTTTGTCCACCGCAACGTGGCGAACCAGGTCATCTATACAGACCTAAATTGTCTCTCTGTGATGCAATTCGCCGTGGACGCGCTTCGCGTGAAGCACATCATCGTCTGTGGCCATTATGGGTGCGGCGGCGTTAAGGCGGCGTTAACGTGCAGTCGATTGGGGCTGATCGACAACTGGATTCGCCACATCCAGGACGTAGCAGATAAGCATGCCGTCTATTTGACCAGTGTGAACGATGAGGGCGCTCGCTTCGCTCTGCTCTGTGAACTCAACGTCATCGAGCAAGTGCGCAACGCCTGCCTGACCACCGTGGTGCAAGACGCGTGGGCGCGTGGTCAGGCGCTCTCCGTGCACGGCGTCATCTATAGCGTCGCCAATGGCCTGTTGCAGGACCTCAATATGATGGTTTCGGCGCCGGAGCAACTGGACTCTGTCTACCGTGCAGCGGTGGCGGCCATTCGCCATCGCTGCGTGGCGAGTTCATCTTCTTGCGGTAAAACTTAAATGGACCTAGATCCGTCTTCTTCGATCCTTCGCATCCGCTAGGAGTTGGCCGCTATGGCGACGCCAGATGCATCGCAATTTATCGACGCTCGTTATTCCACCATTTCCGAAGAAGAAATTCGAGCGCTCGCGGCGCGGTACGGCGAGCCGGTGCGACGCAGCTACGTCTTGCAGGCCGATGAGTACATCCGCCGCAATCGCTGGCGGACGGACAGCGACCGTCGCGCCGAGGTGGTGTTCGCCATCACCGATCCGTCTGGGCGCATTTTGCTGCACGCCAAGGCGCATTACCCCAGCCACATCTATCGCGTCCTCTCCGGCGGCGTCGGCTGGCATGAGTCGGTCGAAGCAGCGCTGCTGCGCGAGACGGCGGAGGAGACCAACCTGCCGGTGACGATCGAGCGTTTCCTGGGCGTGCTTGCCTACGAGTTTCACTACCAGGATGAAATTGCACACTTTGCCAGTTATGTCTTTCATCTGAGCACCGATTTTTCCGAGCCGGTCTGTGTGCGCGACAATGAGATTTCGGCGTTCCGCAAGGTGCTGCCCAGCCAACTGCTCGAAGTGAGCAATGAATTGCGCAACCTGATCGGCGAGCGTTGCGGTTGGGGGCAGTGGCGGGCGCTGGCGGTGGAGCTGGTCTACGAGCTGCTGGTCAAGAAGAATAAGGACTTGCTATAAAAATCGTTTGAGGAGTGAGCACGCATGTTGGCGCCGTTGTCCTGGTTGAAAGAGTACGTCGATATCACGCTGCCTGTCGAGGCGCTGGCGGAGCGGTTAACGTTGGCCGGGCTGGCGGTGGACGCCATCCATCGCATCGGCGACTGGTGGGACCCGGAGACGATCGTGGTCGGCCAGGTGGTGGCCGTCCTGCCCCATCCGGACGCCGACCGACTGGTGCTGGTCGACGTCGACTACGGGGGCGACGCGCCGCAGCGCGTGGTCACGGGCGCGCCCAACCTGTTTCAGTTCCGCAGGATGGAGACATTGCCGGTGCTCAAGGTGGCCTTTGCGCGCGCCGGCGCAGTGCTGGTCGACGCTTACAGCGAAGAGCGACCGCGGCCCAAAAAGAAGCTCAAACCCACCAAAATCCGCGGCGTCGAGTCGGCAGGCATGGTCTGCTCGGAACGCGAGCTGGGCCTGAGCGAAGAACACGAAGGCATCCTCCTCCTGCCGGAAGATGCGCCGGTGGGAACGCCTCTGCGCGACTACTTGGGGGACGTTGTTCTGGAATTCGATCTCACCCCCGACATGGGACGCGCGTTGAGTTTGGTCGGGATTGCGCGTGAGATCTGCGCACTCACCGGCGCCCCTTTGCACTTGCCGGAAGACATCTTCCCCACAGCGGGCGACGACTGCGTGGAGGACTACATCTCCGTGCACATCGAAGAGCCGACGCTCTGCAATCGTTACACCGGCATTATTGTCCGCAATGTGGAGATCGCACCTTCTCCCAAATGGATGCAGGATCGGTTGATCAAGGCGGGAATGCGGCCGATCAACAACATCGTGGACATCACCAACTACGTCATGTTGGAATACGGCCAGCCCTTGCACGCCTTCGACTACGACGTTCTAGTGCGCCGGGCGCAGCGGGCCGGCGAGCGCATCCCCACCATCATCGTGCGGCGCGCCGACGACGGGGAAAAATTCGTCACACTGGACGACATCGAGCGCACGCTCGACAGCGAAATGCTGATGATCGCCGACGCGCTGGGCTCCATCGCCATCGCAGGCGTGATGGGCGGTCAGGAAAGCGAAGTGAGCGACAAGACGCGCAACATCTTGCTCGAATCCGCCACCTTTGACGCCATCAACAATCGCCGCACCAGCCAGAAACTCAAACTCTTCAGCGCCGCCAGCTATCGTTTCACGCGCGGGGTGCCGGCGACGCTCAACGACATCGCTGCGCGTCGCGCCGCCGACCTGATGCGTCGCTACGCCGGCGGGCGCATCGTCCCCGGCGTGGCTGACGCCTACCCGGTTCCTCAGCGGTCGGTCGTCGTCTACACCACGGCAAGCGACATGCAACGCATCCTCGGTCTGCCGGTGACGCTTGAACAGGTGGCCGACGCCCTGCACCGTCTCGATTTCGATGTGCGCCAGGTCGCCGAGCCTGTCCCAAATGCGTCGCCGGAAGCCACCTTTGCGCTGCACCGTCATCCCGGCGAGCCGCTGCTCGAATGCACCGTCCCCTGGCATCGGCTCGACGTGACGATCCCCGCCGACCTGATCGAAGAGACGGCGCGCGTCATCGGTTACGAGAGCGTGCCTTTGACCTTGATGGAAGACACATTGCCGACGCAGCATCGCAACGAGATAATTGAAAGCGAGGAGCAAATCCGCGACATCTTGATCGGCTGTGGTCTCCAGGACACCATCAACTATGCGCTCACTTCGCCGGAAAATCACGCCCGACTGGGCTTGAATTATGCGCCGCTGCACGCTTCCGCCGACGGCGCCTTCATCGAGCTGGCCAATCCCATCGCCGCTGAACGCCGCGTGATGCGCCGTTCCTTGCTGGTCAGCGCGCTGGAAAGCCTGCAATACAACCTGCGTTACGCCGACCGCCTGGCCATGTTCGAGATCGGACGCGTCTACCTGCCCGAGCTGGGCGACGGCGTGCTCCCCTACGAAGATCGCCGCCTGAGCCTGGTGATGGTGGGCCCTCGTCAGCCGCAGGATTTCTATGCGACGAGCCGCGAGGAGATGGACTTTTTCGATCTCAAGGGCGTGCTTGAAACCTTGCTGGAGCGGCTTGGCTTTAAGCGGGAAGCTGTGGAGTATCGTCCGCTGCACAACGTCGGCGCTTTCGGCCCGCGCTGCGCAGAGGTGGTGATCGACGGCGAGATCGCCGGCCTCTTCGGCGAGGTGCACCCGCAGGTGCGCGCAGCTTTTGACTTGCCCGCCGTGCGCGTCAACGCGGCGGAGCTGCGCATCGAGCGCCTGCTGCGCCCCCACTGGCGCTTCGACCCAATGCCGCCCATCAGCCCCTATCCACCTGTGGTGGAGGATCTCGCCTTTATCGTGGACGAGGCCGTCCCGGTGCGCGCGGTCGAGAACGCCATCCGCGCTGCGGGCGGCGCGCTGCTCACCGATGTAGCGCTCTTCGACCTGTACCGCGGCGAGCCGCTGCCGCCTGGAGCCAAATCGCTGGCCTTCCGCCTGACCTATCAGAGCCAGGAGGCCAGCCTGCGCGACGCCGACGTGGCCAAACTGCGCGAACGCATCATCCGCCGCGTCGAACGTGAGGTCGGCGGCAAGCTGCGCGGATGAAGAAGAAAGGTCGCCTCGATCAGCCCTCTCTCGTTTGCGACTGCGCCGCCGCTCCACCGGCCTGGGTCGGCGGCGTCGCTGCAAAAATTTTACAACCGGTGACCGCAAAATATTCCTCGAAAAAACGATCTGGATCGACCGTTGCCGCCACTGTGTGGGGGCCGTCCGCCTGCGGGGTGAAATGCGTCAACCCGGCGAGCCGTGGGCTGGCAAGCTCCACCTCCACGATTCCTTGCTCGTACGTGCAGATGCGCTCATCGAAGATCGTCGCCGCCGCCAGGGGATCGTGGAAGACGATCTCCGGTCGCTCCTGAAACCAGACTTCTGCCATGTCGAGCACAGGCCGCAGCAAGGGCGTTTGAAAGCGCCGGCGCACCTCGGCGGCTTCCATCCGCACCTGCAACGTCACATCGAGGCCGACGGAGCGATGGAGCGGAGGGCGCGCGTTGTAGACGACGGCGGCGGCGTGCGGATCGTTGAGCGCGTTCCATTCCTGGCGAACGCAGGCGTTGTTTCGGCTAAAGGAGCCGATCATCATATAAAGCGCCCTGAGCAGATGCGGAATCTCCGGATCAAGCGTGAAGAGGAGGGCGATGTTCGTCAGCGGCCCAATCGTCAACAGCGTCACCTCGCCGGGATGGCTGCGAATGACGTCGCGCAGAAAGCCGACGGCGCGGCCGACGGGAAAGCGCCTTTCATGCGGCCAGCGTTCGAGTGCAGCCGCCTGCGGCGCATGCAGTTGGCGCACAGGCGCAAGCAGCGGCCGCGGCGCGCCGGGGAAAATGGGAACCTCGCGGCCGGCGGCCTTGCAGAGGGCGCTGGCGAGCATGGCGCGACGCTCCGGCTCACCGGTGACGGTGGTGATTCCAAGCAGCTCGCATTCGGGTTTCGCCAGCAAATAGGCGAGGCAAATGGCGTCGTCGATGTCGCTGCCGATGTCGGTGTCGAGAAGCACTTTCATGATGGCTCCTAAATCAACGTTGCAGAGGATGAAAAGCGCAATCTGAAAAGTGTAAAGACTTCTCCGCAAGAGCGTATCATGAAATCGGATGGAAAGCGAATAGCAATCGTCGCCTCTTTGCTCGACGCTTTCGTTCCGGATCGATTCCGTTTTGCACCTGCACGCATAGCGCACAATCCCCTGTCGAAATTCCTCGGTTCGCGCCAAAAAAGTCTACAATGGAACGTATATGCAGATCGCGTTCCAACAGACAGCGCAATTCCACAGCTTTAAGCAAAAGGAGGTCCTATTGTCAACAGCTCTGAAACGATTCAACGCCAGCGCGCGGGCTGCGTTAACGACTCTGCTTCTCATCAGCATTCTGCTTCCGCCGGCGCAACCTGTGCGCGCGCAGGGAGGCTTCAATCTGCCCGACGGCTTTGTTCAGGAAGAAGTAGTGGTGGGTTTAAAACTGCCGACCAGTTTTGCACTTGCGCCCGACGGTCGCATTTTCATCGCCGAAAAGGCGGGCAGGGTGCGCGTCTTCCACAAAGGCGAGCTCCTTGCTGAACCGTTTATCGACATTTCCGGGGAAGTCAACGACTACGGAAGCCGCGGACTCTTAGGGATCGCCGTCGATCCCGCGTGGCCGAGGCGCCCCTACGTCTATCTGGCCTTTGTCTACGATCCGCCGGAGATCAAGGATCGCAACAAAAGCGGCGCCCGCGTCTCGCGCGTCGTGAGGCTCACCGCCGACGGAAAAGATCTCAACAAAGCGCTGCCGGACAGCGGCGTCGTGTTGGTGGGCAAGAACAGCATCGCCCGCTACGTCGGCAATCCGGACCAGGGCGACGCCGAGCCATTCTCCTGCCTGGATGAAAACAAACGGCCCGTGCGCGATTGCATCGCCAATGAAGGGGATGCGCACACGGTCAACATGGTCGCCTTTGGTCCTGACGGCGCGCTCTATGTAGCGGTGGGCGACGGGATCGTCAACAGCAGGGGCAACCCCCGCGCCCTGGACATCGACAGCCTCAACGGCAAGATTTTACGCATCGATCCGGACACCGGCAAAGGGCTGCGCTCCAATCCTTTCTTTGACGGCGACCCGGACAGCAACCGCTCCAAGGTCTTTGCCCTGGGGTTGCGCAATCCATTCCGCATCACCGTCGACCCGCGCAACGGCCGCGTGATCATCGGAGAGGTGGGCAATCAGAAGTGGGAAGAGATCAACATCGCAGAACCGGGCGCCAACTTCGGCTGGCCTTGCTACGAAGGCCCGGAGGAGGCCGCCTCCTACGCGGATTGCAGGCCCTACCGGAGCGGAGAGCTGGCGGTTGTAGCGCCGACCTTCGCCTACACCCACACGGCGCAACCGGCGCGCGGCGCCGCCATCGGCGGCGATCTCTATCTGGGGCGCACCTTCCCGCCTATATACCGGGGCGCATACTTCTATCACGACTACAACGGCGGCGTCACCAACTTTTTGACGTTCAACGCCGACGGCAGCGTCACCGATCATGAGTTCGCCACCAACATGCCCGGCATCGTACAGATGACGGCGACGAACGACTCGCTGTACGCGCTGTCGATCGTGTTGGGCGGCCTCTATCGCATCCGTTACGCAGGCGCAGCGACTCGCCCAACAGCGGCGACCGCCACTCCTCGGGCCACGTCGCGCGCTACGCCTGCTCAGGGAGAGGAAGCCGGCGCCCCAACCGCCACGCCGACGCCGGCGCGTTCTTCCGGTGCAACCGCTGGCAAACGCATCCGAGCGGAGGTGTGGAAAGACGTCTCCGGCAGCGACATCGATGCTTTCTTGAAGACGCCGCAATTCCGGAACGAAGCGCCCACGATCGTCGAGCTGGATCGGCTGGCCTTCCCGCGTGGCAGCGGCGTCAACTACGGGGTGCGCATCCGCGGCTACCTGGTTCCTCCCGAAAGCGGCGACTATCGTTTCTTCATCTCCGCCGACGATCGCGGCGCGTTGTCCTTGAGCAAGGACGCCAATCCTGCCAACAAAGTTGTGATCGCCTATACGCCGGACTGGACCAACGCCGAAGTCTACGACAAATTCCCGGAGCAGACGTCCGGCCCGATTGCGCTCAAGGCAGGCCAGCGTTACTACTTCGAGGTGCTCTACAAACAGGGTGACGGCAAGGACAACCTTTTCGTCGCCTGGGAGCGGCCGAGAGGTGGGATCGAAGTGATTTCGGCAAGTTACGTCGAACCATTCAACGAATGATCTTTTACCCTTCTCTGCAGAGGCGCAAAGGGCGCAAAGTTTCTCTCGATGTGAATCTCTGCGCCCTCCACCTCTGCAGCGCAACCCAACTGAACAAAAGGATCGCCCATGCGCTACAGTTTATGCTCCTACAGTCTGCATCGCACCGTCGAGGCCGGGAAGATGGACCTCTTCGGGTATTTCCACTTCTGCAAGGAGACGGGTTACACCCAGCTTGATCCCTGGAACGTGCATTTGCAACGCGCGTACGACGACAACGGTTTCCTCGCCGAGGTCAAAGCGGCGGCGCAAGAGACCGGCCTGCCGATGGGATGCATCGCCGTCGACGGCGCGCACATCTTCGAGCCGAGTGCGGAGGCGCGCAAGGAGAACCGCAGGCGCCGCCACCGCTGGCTGGAAATCGCCCACGAACTTGGCGCCGAGCAACTGCGCATCGACGCCGGCGGTCGCAAGCAGACGCTGGATGAAATCTTCGACATTATCGTCGAGGGCTATAAAGACATCATCGCCCGAGCACGGCCTCTGAACGTCGAGATTCTGATCGAGAACCACTGGGGGCCGACCAATCATCCCGACGCCATGCATCGCCTGTTTGCGGCCGTCCCGGAGCTGGGGCTGCTCTTCGACTCGTACAACTGGCCCAAAGGGACGCATGAACGGGCGTGGCGAGAATGCAGCAAGTACGCCCGCCTGACCCATTTCAAAACCTTTTCGTTCGACGCCGACGGCAACGAGCCAGAGTGGGATCTGCCGCAGCTGGTGAGGCTGCTGCAGGAAGCGGGCTACCAGGGCGCCTGGGGCGTCGAGAGTACGCCCTACGATGGCGACGAGATCGGCGCAGCGCGCAAGTCCATCGCCCTGCTGAAGCGCATCCTGGGCGACGACTAGCGCCGCAGCTATCGGCCGGCCTCGTTGAGACAAGGGGGCTCCCACGCCACCGGCAGCGCCAGCAGCCCACGAAAAAGCGGCTGCGGCCGCCATTGCAGCTGCTCCACGTCCGTCGCCAGTCGCAGGCCGGGCAGACGGCGCAGCAGCGCGTTGATTGCAATCTTCCCTTCGAGGCGGGCAAACGGAGCGCTGAGACAGTAATGGGCGCCGTGTCCAAACCCCAGATGGCGCTGAGGATTGCGGTGGATGTCGAAGCGATCGGCGTTGAGAAACTGGCTCTCGTCGCGATTGGCGCTGCCTACGACGGCGATGATCAGTCGCCGCGTCGAAGCTGTCTGCTGGCAAGCGTGACATCTCGGGCGACAGAGCGGGTGATCGTGCGTTCAACCGGTCCTTCGTAGCGGAGCACTTCCTCGGTCATGGCGGGAGTGAGGGCAGGATTGCGGCGCACTGCTTCGAGCTGATCGGGATGAAGCAGCAAGGTCAACACAGCGTTGCCGATCAGACCGACCGTCGTCTCATGGCTGGCTACGATCAACAGCACCATCATGCTGAAAAGTTCCTGTTCACTCAAGTAGCTGCCTTTCTCCTCGGCGCAGAGAAGGGCGCTGATGAGCTCGGAGCGAGGGTTGGCGCGGCGTTGCTCGAAGAGGTTGCGCAGATAGTCGGTGAATTCGGTCATCGAATGCACGAAGCGTTCATGGGCTCCTGGGGCGAGATCCGGCGTCACGAAGGCGTCGGATTATGCGCGAAATCGATTGCGGTCATCTGGAGGAATACCCAACATTTCCAGAATCACGATGATCGGCAGGGGGAATGCATAGGACTCAATCAGATCCATTTGCCCTTGCGCAACAACGCGGTCTAAAAGATCGTTGGCAATGGCCTCGATGGCGGGGCGAAGTTGAAGCACCATGCGCGGGGTGAAAGCGTTCTGCACCAACGCACGCAGCCGACGGTGGTCTTCGCCGTCTTTGCTCAACAAATTGTTGTGAACCAGCTCGACCACCGGATGGGAGTCTTGAAATTGAGCCATCCTCGGATCATCGGGGTCAAACGCCAGGCGGGCGTCCAGTACAAAAGTTTCGTTATCGGACAGAACGGCCTGCATGTCTGCGAAACGCGTGACAAACCAGATAGGCACATCGCCGGCAAGCCCTGGCTGTTGTATCACGGGATCCAAGGCGCGCATAGCGGCGTAGGTGGGATGAGGGTTGCGTTTGAATTCTGGGCCATAGAATTGGTATTTTGTAGAAACAGACATCGCCGACCTCTGCGGAAAACTCAACAACTTGGGCGGGATGAGAACAGTTTATCATGTTTCTGGGAGGAGCAACGCCTGTTTTGAAATGCGCAATGACTTTGTCCGTCCTGCCTCGATTGTCGTCACAGAAATCGACCGTGGGGAAAAGATCTATCTTAAACTTCAATAACGCTTTAAAAAAGGAGCAGATATGACCTCTTCAGATCGCGTGCGCGTCGGTGTGATCGGCGTCGGACAGATCGGCAAACATCACATCGACAACTACGCCAAAATGCCCAACGTCGAGATCGTCGCCGTTGCGGATATCAACCAGGCCGAGGCGCAGCGCGTCGCCGCTGCATATGGCATTCCACACGTCTACGCCAGCGCACATGACCTGCTGGCCCGCGAGGACATCCAGGCTGTAGACGTCTGTTTGCATAACAACTACCACATGCCGGCGACGGTGGCGGCATTGGAGGCCGGCAAGGATGTCTTCTGCGAAAAGCCGATGGCCGGAGCGTACGTCGACGCGCTGAAGATGTGGGAGACAGCGCAGCGTACGGGGCGCAAACTGGCGATTCAGTTCGTCACCATGTTCGACAGCGCCACCAAGGCTGCCAGATACCTGATCGACGCCGGCCACTTGGGGCGCCTCTATCATGTGCGTTCGGTGGGGCATCGTCGACGCGGTCGTCCCTTCGTCGACGGCTACGGCAGCCCGACCTTTGTGCAAAAGGAGCATTCGGCGGGCGGCGCGCTCTACGACATGGGCGTTTACCACATCGCCACTGCGCTCTGGCTGGCCGGCAATCCCCATGTGACGCGCATCACCGGGCGCACCTACCAGGAGCTCGAAATGGACACGCGACGTCGAAAGATCAGCGGATACAATGTGGAGGAGTTGGGCGTCGGCTTTGTGCACTTCGAGAACGGTCTGACGATGGACATCATCGAGGCGTGGGCTGCGCACATGGACAATCTCGGCTCCAGCCTGATCCTCGGCGACAAGGGTGGAGTGCGGCTCGATCCCTTCGGCTATTTTTTCAGCCTGGGCCATCTGGACTTCGACGCCACAGCTAATCTAGGTGCGTTCGAGTGGCGGCTCCACAATGTCGCCGAAGAGGGTGACGCCTACGACGGCCCGCAACAACACTGGATCGCCGCGCTGCAGGGGCGCGTGCCGCTGATCCCGTCGGCGGAGTGCGCGTTGAACACCATGTTGATTTCAGAGGGCATCTATCTTTCAGAGCGGCTGGGACGTGAAGTGACGGCGGAGGAAGTGCTGGCGCACTCGGTTTCAACAGCGCGGCCGATTTGAGCGTGCATGGTGTCTGATCCGTTTTCGGGCGTATCCAGCGCAACGGATCGGCAATGGATACGCCCGAATGACCTACGCTTTACGACAACTCTCCGTTGCCCCTTCTTTCGTCTCCCTTTACAATTCTGGCTGAAACACGCAGACAGGGGTGAATTGCAAAATTTGTCTATAGCCGGTCATCATGGGATGCTGCTCGATATTCTCCCTGGAAAAGATAGCGGTCGGACTGTACTACGGATGGAGCAAAGGTGCGATGGATCCTTTGATCAGTTTAGGGCTGATGCTGTGCATCGGGGCTGCGGCCGGATGGTTTGCCAGCATCATTTTGCATGGCGAAGGGCTTGGCATGGTCGGCAACGTCGTTGCCGGGATCGCTGGCGCGTATGTCGGACGATGGTTGTTCGACTATTTGCGCATTCCGCCTATCTCAAACTGGAGCTACCTGGGGGAGTTCATTTATGGCCTTGTCGGCGCCCTCGTCCTTCTTTTGATCTTCGGTCGCTTCTTTATCCACAAAAATTCTCTCTGAGTGAGAAGAGCATCCCTTCCCACTCAGAGGGGAGCATCGACGCTCCGGCCTGGCAACGTCGATCAGTTCTCTCACTTCATTTGATTTTCAAACGATCTTCAATTGCGGCTCCGGCGCAACATTTTGCATGCTGATCTTGGCGGCTACGACGCGTGCAAAGTCTCGGAAAGCTTTGGCGGTTGGGCTGTCCGGCGCCAGCACGACGATCGGCTCTCCGCTGTCGCCGCCGATGCGCACCTGCGGGTCAAGGGGGATGCGCGCCAAAAAGTCGACGCGCAGCTTTTTCGCAGCCTCCATGCCGCCGCCGCTGCCGAAAATCTCGCCGGACATATTCTCCACTACGCCCAGGATCGGCACCTCCAGGCGCTCGAAGGCTCTGGCCCCGCGCAGCGCGTCGCTCACCGACACCGCCTGGGGTCCGGTGACGATGACGCCGCCGGTGAGCGGCACACTCTGCGCCAGGCTGAGCTGGGCGTCGCCCGTGCCCGGCGGCAGATCGACGATCAAATAATCCAGCTCGCCCCAGTTTACGTCGGTGAAGAGCTGCTGAATCGCTTTGTGAAGCATCGGCCCGCGCCAGACCACCGCCTCTCCTTCGGGCATCAAGAATCCCATGCTGATGACTTTCACGCCATAGCGTTCAAAGGGCGTTAACTTGTCATGTTCGATGCGAGGTCGGCCGGACAATCCGAACATCATTGGAATGTTCGGGCCGTAGATGTCGGCGTCCAGCACGCCAACTTTGGCGCCGTCGAGCGCCAGGCTGACGGCCAGGTTGGTGCTGACCGTGCTCTTGCCGACGCCGCCTTTGCCGGACGCGACGGCGACGATGTTTTTCACGGGGATGTTGAGTCTGCCGATGATGCGGTGATCCTGGCGAACATCGGCTGCAAAACGCACGTTGACCGTCGAAATGCCGGGCAACGCTTTGACCGCTGCAATCGTCTCTTGTTCGATCTGAGCGCGCAGTGGGCAGGCGGGTGTCGTCAGCACGATCGTGAAGCTGACCTCTCCGTCACGAATCTCGACGTCGCGAATCATGTTGAGCGTGACCAGGTCTTTGTGCAGCTCAGGCTCCTGGACGCCGCTGAGCGCCTGCATCACCGCGTCTTGTGTGACAGTGTTGTTCTTATTTTTGCCAAACATGTGGTGTTTCCTTTGCCGATGGCTCAAGCCTCTGGATAAGCGGTTGCTCCGCACACAAAATCAATTCGCTTTTCAAAGCGTAAGAGAATATGCGAAGTTTCTCGGTGACTTATATCACGAATCGGAGCGCCGTTTAAATTCTCCACCTTTCAAATTGACGTTCTGCGATGAATCAATGGCCGGCGGCGTCGGTTTTCTGCAGGACTCCGACTTCCAACGCAAAACGCACCAGCGCTGTGCGCGTCTGCAACCCTAGTTTGTCCATCATGCGGGATTTATACGTCTCTACCGTCTTTACACTCAACGAGAGCCGGTCGGCAATTTCACTGTTGCGATATCCCAACGCTACCAGGCGAAAGACTTCTGCCTCGCGTTCGCTGAGCAATTGAAAGCGCTTGACGGCTTCCGAAGGTTGGGGAGCGGCGGACGTCGCCGATTGGGGCGACGTTGCCAGCGCACGTGCATGGTTTGGATGCAGATAGACGCCCCCCTGCCAGACGGTACGGATCGCCATCAGCAACTCTTTACCTGCCGACTGTTTGAGCACGTAGCCAGAAGCGCCGCCGGCCATCGCTTGGCGCAGGTATTGGGCATCGTCATGCATAGTGAGAATCAGGATGCGGCTCTTAGGCGCCTGGGAGCGGATTTGCTCGAGCGCTTCCAAACCGTTGAGGCCGGGCATGTTGATATCGAGTAGGATAACGTCCGGCTGTAGGAGCGCTGCTTGTCGCACTGCCGCATGGCCGTCGCCGGCGCTGCCGACCACGAGCATATCCGGCTCCGCATTAAGCATTGCCTCTAAACCAGCCTGCAACACGGCGTGGTCATCGGCGACCAGAATGCGAATCTTACTCACAGGGGGATCTCCACATACACAGTCGTGCCGTCTGAGCCGCTTTCGATGTCGAGCGTTCCGCCCAGCAACTCAGCACGTTCGTTCATGCCAAAGATGCCGACGCTGCTCTGACGCCGCCGCACCGCCTCCACATCAAAGCCGACGCCGTTGTCTTCGACAATCGCCTGTACGCTACCGTTGCGCTGGCTGACTAACACGCTGATAACGGTTGCTCTGCTATGGCGGGCAGCGTTGGTCATTGCCTCCTGTACGATACGATAAAGCGCCGTCTCGATTGGGGTGGGCAAACGACGAGGCAGTGCGCAATGAAGATCGATCTGCACTTCCGGATAAACGCGAGTGAATTCAGAGGCATATCGTTCCAAAGCTGCAGCCAGGCCAAGATCGTCGAGCAGGCTGGGGCGCAGCTCTCGACTGAGCGTGCGCACCTGCTCCAGTGTCTCCCCAGCAATTCTGCAGAGGTCATCGATGCGTTCTGCTTGCAGGGAAGCATCGCTGCGTTGCAGAGTGCGAATTCCCACCATCAAAGATGTGAGCACCTGGCCTACGCCATCGTGAAGCTCCCGTGCAATCCGTTTGCGCTCCTCCTCTTGGGCTGTGATCAGTTTTTTGAGCAACATGTGACGCGCCTGTTCTTTTTCAGCAATAGCACGCTGGCTGGCCTCCAATTCGGTCACCATTTGATTGAACGCGTTGGCCAGAGTACCGATCTCATCATTGGCCCAGTGCGGCGCACGGACCTGCAAGTCTCCGCGACCGACTGCCTGCGTTGTCCTCACCAGATCGAGAATCGGCCGTGTGAGCAACCAAGTCAATATCATCGCTGCAATGATACCTGCTACGGCCACCGCCAGTGTGGTCAATAACATCTGACCGGTCACAGCATCGACGATGGCCTGGAGCCGTCTTTCTGTGAGGCCTAGGCGCACGACACCCGCCTTCCCCTCCATGATGGGAGCGATCATCTCATGAACAAGCCCTTCATTGCTCTTGTAGACCCAATGACGGATCACTCCGTGCAGATTATATTCCGCTGCATTGACGATTTCTGAGTTCAACAGTGCAATCGGAAACCCTGCGTCGCCGAACGTATGCGCCAGCACCTCTCCTTCAGGATTCAGAATGAACGCATATAACACATCCGGATGGTTGAGCACAGTATCACGCAACAACAGGTAGAGCGCATAGGTGTCGTTCAGCAGGATGGGGTCGATGCTGCGACTGGCCAGGTCGCTGACGACGGAGACGCCTCGGTTTTCCAGCTCGTCGACGAAAACGCGTGCCATCACGACACGCACTTGCCAGGTCACAGCCAGGCCAAGCATGATCGTGAGGGCCAGCACCATGCCCAGAATTTTTGTACGGATATTGACCCCTCCGGCGACTTGCCAGATCATCTCCGCCCAACGATTCAATCGGCGTGATGGGAAAGGGGCAACCGTTAAGGTATCCTCTGTCGAAATATTGGAGGCGCTCATTGCTGGCTTCTCATAAACTGAACAATACGCCGAATATCGTCATACGCGCTTTCTTCAATCTCGATGAAGCGATCAATGCCTAACTGGCGCAAGACAATTTGCCCTTCGCGTTCTTCATGCATGGTAAGGAGCAGATTGCGCACTTGTGCTTTTTGTCTGGGCGGCAGGCTCGGCGGTACCACAACCGGTGGAATACCGAACGCTTCGGACGTATAAATGATGCGAAGACGCGCCGCCATCTCAGGCTCCCGTTGCAGCGCATAGTCCAGCACCAGGCTGTCGACTGCTGCACCGTCGGCAAGACCATTTGCAACCGCCTCAATGGCACGGTCATGGCTATATGTGTAAAACGTGCGCTGGAAAAAGGTCTCCGGTGTCTCTCCTAGTTGTCGCAGCAGATAGAGCGGGTAGATGTACCCCGTGAAGCTCATCGGATCGGTGAAGGCGAAAACCTCGCCGCGCAGGTCTGCCATGCTCTGGGCAGCGCTTTCTACAGGCACAATCAACTGCGAGTAGTAGACAGACTTGCCGTCGATCTCTGGAGCCAGCAGAAGCTCCATGCCGAAGGTTTCTGCGCCCACCACATATGCATTGGTGCAGACAAATGCAAGGTCAACCTCTCCCCGTTCCACCAGCTCGTTGAATTCAGCATAGGTGCGTCGTTGCACCAGGTCAACCGGACGCCCCAATTTCCGCGCCAAGTATTCGGTCAGCGCGCTGTAACTCGCCATTGTGCCTTGCGGGGAGAGAATGGCGGCTACTCCCATGCGCAGAGGAGCAACTTCTGCCGGAGCAGCAGCCGGCAGGGGCGTGCGCTCCTGCAGATCGATAAACAAAGCGGCTTTGGCCGTCAAGCCAGACGAACATCCGCCCAATCCCACAAGAATCAACCACAGAAGATTGAAGAATACGATGAGACGTGATGGATACTTCATATCATTTTACAATTATACCCCAAACCCATTAATCCTCCTTCAAAACTCATCAGTTGACTACTTTTCGATGGTGCTTTTGCTCTTGCGCTTGGCTTTGTTTGCGATTCCGAACTCGTCTTTTGCCCGTCAGATCTTCGTTGCCGATGATGATTCCCATCGTCGGCAATAGACGCCGATGGAAAAGCAAAATCAGGAATGCAGCGCCGAACGCAGCGAGGAAGATAGCTGTGGCCGCGGTCAGGCTGCTCATTAGGCCAGGATCGACCAAAATTACCAGTGCCAGCGCAAGCATGAGCATGCCGCTGATCAATTTGAGGATACGACCGTGTTTCTCTTCAAGCTTGCTGGCGCGCAACCCGATCACGGCGCCGGCGAAGATGACAATCTCATCAAACTGATAGATGAGCATGTACAGCAAGAGCAACAGCAGAAACGCGCCGGTGGTCACCCCCTGCGTGATGAGCAAGTTTGTCCAGAGCACCGGAAAACCTGCAGTGCATGAAAACTCCACCAGCGACGCCCCTGCGGACATCACGATCGTGGCGCCGATCAATGCCGGCATCGAATCGCCGGCCGCCAGCACGCGACGCATGCTGCGGTAAAGGCCGGGCTTCTTTTCATCGGCGATGGTGAAAGAGATTCCCTCTTTGTACCAAAAGTAATCTTTGACGCTCACCAGTGCAAAGAAAAGCGCCACGAGCGCCACGACGCCCTGAATCCAGGGCACCCAGTCCAGCACGGTGAACATGGTGAACAAGCCGGCGATGAAAAGCACGTAGACGAGCGAGGTCACAGTCAGGAAGGTGAAGCCGATAATGAACACCTTCCTGCGCGAGCCGGTGTGAATGGTCAACGCCAACAGGACGGACAGCACCCAGAGCGAGCAAGGATTAATGCCGTCCACAAAGGCGATCAGTGCAGTGCTGAAGAGCAACGAGTGCAAGCCCAGGTCGACTGCCCCGAGCAGAGGCAAAGTGATGACGCTGGAGGACAGCGTCGGCGCCGCGGCGACCGGCGTCTCCGGATCGGCCGCGACCTGCTCGCTGGCGACGGAAGCTGCTGCACCGGGTTGCACGTTTTCAGCGGCGCTCGCCGGGGCTGGAACTGTCGGCATGGGCGGCGGCGTTACAATGCCGGCGCCGGGGTCTGGGCAGCCATTGGCGACGCAAAACGCCACGTAGGCTTCAATCTCACGGGCGTATGGCTCTTTAGCGTATCCGATCCAGTAGCGGTCGCCAATGAAAAAGGTGGGCACGGCGCTCGGTTCAAAGCCGAAGCTGGCCGCCATCTGAATAAACGGCGCGCGATTCTCCGGATGCTTCCACACCTCGTAGTCGCGCACGATGACGCTGGGATATTTTTCTTTTAATTCGGCCAGGAAAGGTTTGGCCGCTGCGCAGTGCGGGCATCCGTCGCCCCAAAAAAAGTAAATAATCACCGGCTCAATCTGCTGCCTAGAAGGTCCGGCATAAGCTGAAGGGGCCGGCGCCATGCCCGCCGCCAACATGCCGAACAGCGCTACGACCGACAGCAACACAAATTGCTTCATTCCACTCTCCTCCGAAGAATCAGAAAATGTTTGGCAGGGAACGACCTCGTGCAACTCATTACCTTTCCGACAAAGCAGAACACTCGCCCCCGCCAGGCATGCCTCAATTAATTCATTATTACGCCGCAACGCCCTCATCGCATGGGACGTTTGTCCCTGCTTTGTCACAATCGAGTGGGGCAGGGCTCCCCCCGGTTGAGAGGAACAAGTCACTTGCCGTCAGCGAAGAGAACGCGTATGATTTGGGTGGTCGCTTCCATGGTTCAACGCGATGGCAACGACGCCAAAACGGAAAGACGTTATATCCACAGAGCAAAGCCAACCGCATCTTTCCCTCACCGCTGCGTAGAAAGGGCGTTTATGTTAACCCTGATCGAAAAAATTCTTTTTCTCATCGCTGTTGGAGCATCGTTCTACTTCGCCGGGGCAGGATTCTACAAGGTGTATCAAGTCGTGATGCGCGGAACAGGCGAGAAGCCGACGCTGGGCAACATGGCGTCTCGTCTCGGGCGCGCCGCCTACACCTGGATCACGACGCGACCGATCTGGAAGACGCGGCCCTGGAGCAGCCTGTTCCACATCCTGATCTCCCTAGGCTTCATCTTTTATTTTCTGGTCAACTTTGGCGACGTCGTCGAGGGGCTATTCCCGGTGACCTTTTTGGGCCACACCCTGGTCGGCAATCTGTATCGGTTCCTGGCCGACCTGGCGACGATCAGCGTGTTGATCGGCGTGGTGTATTTTATCGTGCGCCGCTTCATCTACAACGACAAAGCGTTGAGCTATCATGACAACATCCCATTGGTCGAGAGTGTCCGACAAGGAGCTATCCGCCGCGACTCGTTGATCGTGGCCTTGTTCATCCTCTTTCATGTCGGCTTCCGTTTGGTGGGCAACAGCTTCAAGGTCTCGCTGGAGGGCGGCGATCCCTGGCAGCCATTCAGCACGGCGTTGGCGCAGGCGTGGACGGGCTGGAGCGTGGGGGCGCGCACGGTGGGCGAGCACGTCGGCTGGTGGCTGGCGATCGGCCTCATCCTGGCCTTTCTGCCCTACTTTCCCTACACCAAGCACATCCATCTGATCATGTCGGGCGTCAACTTCCTGACCAAGCCCAAACGCACATCGCTCGGCGCCATCGAACCGATCGATTTCGAGGACGAAAGCCAGGAGCTCTTCGGCGTCAACAAGATCGAGCAACTTCCCTGGACGCATTTGGTGGACGCCTACGCGTGCATCATGTGCAACCGCTGCCAGGACGTATGCCCCGCCTACGTCACCGGCAAAGAGCTGTCGCCGTCGGCTCTGGAAATCAACAAGCGCTACTACATCAACGAACATCTTGATGCGCTGGCGAGTGGCAAGGAGTCGGAGCAGGCGCTGCTCGACT
Organism: uncultured Caldilinea sp.; assembly: GCA_937928035.1. Taxonomy (GTDB): domain Bacteria; phylum Chloroflexota; class Anaerolineae; order Caldilineales; family Caldilineaceae; genus Caldilinea. The sequence continues at coordinate 19,333 of CALFWA010000274.1, forward strand.
ACGCCATCTCTGAATCAGCGGTGTGGGCGTGCACTGCCTGCGGCGCGTGCGTAGAGATTTGCCCGGTCGGCAACGAGCCGATGTTCGACATTCTCTACATCCGTCGCTACCAGATGTTGATGGAAAATTCCTTCCCGGATGAGCTGAAGCAGGCGTACCGCGGCATGGAGCGCAACGGCAATCCCTGGAACATCAGCGCCCGCGACCGTATGAAGTGGGCCAGCGGGCTCGAGGTGCCGACGGTGGACGAGAATCCCGACTTCGACCTGCTGTGGTGGGTGGGCTGTGCACCCAGCTATGACCCGCGCGCACAGGAGACGGCGCGCGCTTTTGCCAGGGTGCTCAACGCAGCAGGCGTCAACTTCGCCGTGCTCGGCGAGATGGAGCGCTGCACCGGCGACGCCGCCCGTCGCTCCGGCAATGAAGCACTCTTCTACGAACTTGCGCAGAGCAACATCGAGACGCTCAACGAAGCGATGGGCGAACGCAAGCGGCGCATCGTCACCACCTGTCCACACTGCCTGCAGACGTTGGGCAAGGAATACGGCCAGTACGGCGGCGCATTTGAGGTGATCCATCACACTCAGCTGCTCTCTGAGCTCACGGCCGCCAAAAAGATCAGCGTTCAGCGCGCACAGGACGTTGACATGATCACCTTCCATGACCCCTGCTACCTGGGTCGCCACAACGGCGTCGTCGATGAGCCGCGCGATCTTCTGCTCGAGGCCAATGCCTTCCTGATCGAGATGCCGCGACACGGCAAGCAATCCTTCTGCTGCGGCGCCGGCGGCGCGCAGATGTGGAAGGAAGAGGAGCATGGGACGGCGGCGGTCAACATGACGCGCTATCAAGAGGCGGCGGCCACCGGCGCCAAAACTATCGCCGTAGGATGCCCCTTCTGCCTGACCATGATGACGGACGCCTCTAAACAGGCCGAGCAGAAGTTGAAGGTGAAAGACATCGCCGAGATTCTCGCCGAGCGGCTGGAGGTCGAGAAGGCGGAGGCAAGAGATTGAGAGCGTGAGAGGGGGAGGAATGGGAGAGGCCGGAGGATTGCGCAGCGGCGCCCTGCACTGTGGAGAAAGGCCGCCTATCTCCAGTCCTCGATTTTTTGATTCCACCGCTCTTTCTCTCTAAACACCTTTGCTTTTGTCAAAGTCTCTTGCAAGAACGAAAGTGCAGGGTGAAACCAGGAGCATTTCTCTTCCGAAATCTCTTCGTGTTTCTTCGTACCTTTTCGTGGATTTTCTTGTTTGATCCACAAAGTCACGAAGAAACACGAAGACGTCGCCATGGATTCTTTTGTCGAGTCGCTTTGCGTGCTTTCTGGGCATTCCCTTGTTGATCCACCAAAGGCGCAAAGAAACCCCTTGCAACGCTCTCAGTCTTCAGGGGCTAGAAGGCGCCCCTCTCAGCCCTACTCCAGCCGCACGTAGCCGTGATTGCCTAAATAGGCCAGGATGCGCCGCGCATTTTCCTCCGGCGTGAAATTCACCGTGTCCAGCGTGATCTCCGGGTTGATCGGCGGTTCGTATGGGTCGTCGATGCCGGTGAAGCCCGTGATCTCTCCTCGCCGCGCCTTGGCGTACATGCCTTTGACGTCGCGCGCCTCGCAGACCTCCAACGGCGTGTCGACAAAAATCTCTACGAAGCGATCTTTGCCGACCATGGCGCGTACATCCTCACGCGTGGCGCGATAGGGGCTGACGGCGGCGCAGATGGCGATCCCGCCGTGGCGCACAATTTCGCTGGCGACAAAGCCGATGCGGCGGATGTTGGTGTCGCGGTCTTCTTTGCTAAAGCCCAGCCCCTTGGAGAGATGGGTGCGCACGACGTCGCCGTCGAGCAGTGTGACCTGACGGCCATGCTCCAACAACAGCACCGTCAACACCTCCGCCGTCGTCGACTTGCCGGCCCCGCTGAGGCCGGTGAACCAGAGGCAGACGCCCTGCCGATGCCGCGGGGGATAGCTTTCGCTCAAAATGTTGGCCACCTCCGGGCGGGTGAACCACTCGGGAAGTTGCACGCCCCGATTGAGGTACTCCGTGCGCACCTGCGTGCCGGAGAGCGTCGTCACCTGCATGCCGTTGGGAATGCGGGTTGATTCTTCGTAACGATTTTCCTGGGGCAGATAGACCATCTCGCCGAAGGTCAACACGCCGACGCCGATCTCGTCGCTGTATTTCCTGGCCAGCTCCTGGGCGTCATACGGGCCGTAGAACGGCCGCCCCAGGGAATCGACGCCAGGGCCGGCGTGGTCGCGGCCGACGATCAGATAATTGGCGCCGTAGTTGCGGCGGATGATGGCGTGCCACACCGCCTCGCGCGGGCCGGCCAGGCGCATCGCCAGCGGCAACAGCGCCAGCAGCGCTCGATCCTGCGGATAGTAGTGGCTGAGCAACGCTTTATAGGAGCGCACGCGCGTGAAATGATCGACGTCGCCCGGCTTGGTCAAGCCGACCACAGGATGGAGCAGCAACGTCCCGTTGACGCTGTCGGCGGCGCGTTTGGTCAGCTCCTCGTGCGCGCGGTGAAGCGGGTTGCGCGTCTGGAAGGCCACCACGTTGCGCCGACCCAGCGCCGCCAGCCGTGCACGCGTCTTCGCAGGCGTCAGCCGCAGGTCCACGAAATCATAATGTTTGGGCAGCGCCAGCACGCGCAGCGGGCCGGAAAGGTTGAGCTTGCCCCATCGATTCATCTCCGCCACGAGCGGATGCGCCGGGTCCTGCGTGCCGAAGACGAGCTGGGCGATGCGACTGCGATCCCAGCTATAAATTTCCTCCACCGTCAGGATCGCCAACAGGTTGTTCTTGCTGTCGCGCAGCGCAATATCGCGGTCGTAGCGCAGGTCGTCGATGGCGTCGACCGGCAGCGTGACCGGGATGGGAAAGAGCATGCCGTTGGCCAGCCGCATCTCTTCCAGCACCCGCTCGAAATCCGCCCGCCCCATGAAACGATCGAGCGGCGAGAAGGCGCCAACGGCGAGCAGCTCGAGGTCGCACAAGGCGCGGTCGGAAAGTTGAATCGACGGCAAGGTGTTGGCGTAGGCGCGCAGCGCCTCGTACTCTTCCGCTGGCACGCGCAGATCGACGAGGCGACCGCCATACGGCTCAATCAACGTCGTTTCTTGTACGGGTGACGAAACTGTGCTCATAGGACTTGTTTGGCTCACTTTCTCCACTTGTGGCGTTTCCGTAAATTATTGTTAGGTGCAATTCTTCAGCTACACCACCCCGATAAAGCACAGGGCCTTGATGATTCAAGGAAGCGCAGCGATGAGCAGCAACCACCGATTACCAGAACCATTTGGTTGAATTCCGTCGAACGGCGACGGCGACTTCCTCCTACATAGACGCCGATCCCTTGCGCAATGCAAGCGCTTCCCCAGCGAACCTCGGCGCCAGCCACGTGAACGTAGGCTGTGCAGTCTGCGCCAGCCGAACGACTTCGCCTATCACCAACACGGCGGGCGCAGCGATCTCAACCTCTCTCATCGCCTGCGCTAGAGTCGCCAGCGAGGCGATTACCTGCCGTTGGTCGGGGAGCGTGGCCGATTGCACCGCTGCGGCGGGCGTCTCCGGCGAGCGTCCGGCGACGATCAGTCGGGCTGCGATCTTCTCTGCGGCGGCGACGCCCATCAGCACAACCACCGTATCGATCTGCGCCAGCGCCTCCCAGTTCGGCGCATCGAGGCCATCCACCGTATGGCCGGCGACGACGGCGAAACTGCGGCTGACGGAGCGATGGGTGACCGGAACGCCGGCCGCCGCCGGCCCGGCGATAGCGCTCGAGACGCCCGGCACAACCTCCACCGGCACATAATGGCGCTGCAGAAATTCCACCTCCTCTCCGCCTCGACCGAAGACGAAGGGATCGCCTCCTTTCAAGCGCACGACGACGGCGTGTTGAAGCGCCTTTTCCAGCAGCAGTTGATTGATCTCCTGTTGGCTGAGCGCATGCGCGCCGGCGCGCTTGCCGACGTAGATCAGCTCGGCGTCGTCGCGCGTCAGGCCAAGCAGCGCATTGTTCGCAAGTGCATCATAGAGCACTGCGCCCGCGCGACGCAAAAGCTCCGCCCCGCGCACGGTGATCAGATCCGGGGCGCCCGGCCCTGCGCCCACCAGATACACTGCGCCGATGACGCCGTCGCCCGGCTCACCGCTTTTCCTGAAGCTGCCGGCGTCGCTCATGCGGCAAGCTCCAAAGCGAGCGGCGGCGCCGCAGGCCGCTGAGGAAACGTCAAGTATTGCGCCAGCAGCGCGTCGACGATGCGCTGAAACGCAGCGTCGTCGCCGGCGCGCAAGGCGTCCAGCGCAGGGCTTTCCACGAGCGCATACCAGAATTCGACGCGACGACGGAACGGATGTACGCGGCGCTGGACGATGGGGCGCAGCGCCTGAGCGCGTTGCAAAAACTCGCCATACTCTGGGCCGATCTCCGCTTCGAGGCGACGGCGCAGCGTCACCGCCAGGGCAGGCGCAGCGCCGCCCGTGCCGATCGCCACGGTCAACAGGCCACGGCGGAAGGTGGAGACCGCATGAAAGTTGCAGCGGTCGATGACATCCATCACATTGACCAACTGGTTGTTGGCCGCTCCCTCCGCCCAGATCCGATCGTGCACGGCGGGATCGTTCGTGGCGGCGAAGACGACGGCTGCGCCGGACAAGTCGCCCGGCTGATAGCAGCGACGTAGCCATTCGATTTCGCCGGCGCAGGCGCGCGCCTCCACTTCGGGCGCAGCCGAAGGCGCAATGACGCGCACGCGGGCACCCACTTCGAGCAGGCCGGGGATTTTGTGCACAATTTCGCCCTTTGCGCCGACGAGAACGACGAGTTTATTCTCCAACACCAGGTTGATAGGATAGGTCTTCATTGCGTTTATTTCCACTCCTCTCATTCTCTGCACGAGGTGAAGGGGCGCACCGGCAGATGCAACCCGCATTCAGTTTTCATGCGCCCCCGCCAGCGACCAGAACGCTCGTCGTTGGCATCTGCGGACGGGCGCGTGCAGTGGATGCAGCCGATGCTGGCGTAGCCGAGGTCGTGCAGGCGGTTGTACGGAAGGTTGTACGCCCGAATGTAATCCCACACGGCCTCCCGCGTCCAATGCGCCAGCGGACTGAGCTTGAAAAGGTTGTAGCGGGCGTCCCAGCCGATCAGCGGCGTCTGATTGCGCGTGTTGGACTGGTCTCGGCGCAGGCCGGTGATCCAGGCGTGTTGACCAGCGACGGCCGCCGTCATCGGCTTGACCTTGCGCTCATGGCAGCAGACGTCCGGCTCCAGCGCCCAGAGGGCGGGGCCGTAGAGTCGCTCTTGCTCCTGCGGCGTCAGCTCCGGCCGCACGACGTGAATTCGGATGCTGTAGCGGCGCTCGATCTCCTCCCAAAGCGCGTAGGTTTCCGGAAAGAGAAAGCCGGTGTCGATCGTGACCACCCGCACGTCTGGATTGACTTTCACCAGATGGTCGAGAATGACGATGCCGGTGGGGCCAAAGCTCGTGACCTGCACCAGGCGGTCGCCAAAGGTCACCACGCTCCAGCGCAGAAAATCGGTGAGCGTGAGTTCTTCGAGCTGACGGTTGAGCGCGACGTAATCAACGTTTGAGTGCAACAGCCGCGTCGATGGCGACATAATCCGACGTCTCCTTCTCTGAAAGTTGAGCAATTATCGATTGCAGGGTTTCCACGCCAAGTCGGTGGCAGAAATCGCCGAAGCGTTCGCCCGGCAGACGTCGATCTCGATAGAGTTGCAGCAGCGGGCGCACCTCCTCCACCAGACGGTCGCGTTTGACCAGGTCTTTATAGGGTTGATTGAGCCGCGTGCCATTGCTGGCTCCGCCGACGAAGATGACGTAGGCGTCGGCGGAGCGTCCAACAAAGGCAAGGTCGGCGACGTAGGGGCGGGCGCAGCCGTTGGGGCAGCCGGTCATGCGCACGGTGAACGGCTCATCGGCCAGCCCCAGCTGCGCCAGCTCGACTTCCAGCGCGTCGATCACCGCCGGCAGCGCGCGCTCCGCCTCCGTCAGCGCCAGGCCGCAGGTGGGCAACGCCACGCACGCCAGCGAATGACGCTGCACCAGGCTCAGGTCAGAAGGCAGAGGAATCCCGTGCTCGCGCAAGGTGTTCTCAACGGCGAGCATGTCCTCCTGGGTGATGTCGGTCAGAAGCAGGTCCTGGTTGGGCGTCAGACGCACGCCAGGGCGGAAGCGTTCGATGACGGCGCGCAGGCCGCTGCGCAGCCGCAACGCGCCTTCGTCTTTGATGCGTCCGTTTTCGATGGAGAGGCCGAGGAACCAGCGTCCGTCGCCCTGCGCATGCCAGCCGTGATGAAGCTTGTTCTCCAGCGGAGGCGTCGGAGCGGGCGGCTGCAGCTTCCAGCCTAGACGACGTTCGACTTCCGTGCGGAACCGATCGGCGCCCCACTCGTGCAGCAGATATTTCATGCGTGCGTGTTTGCGGTCGCTGCGGTTGCCGTGATCGCGCTGCACGGTCACGATCGTCTCCACCACCTGCAACACCTGCTCCGGCGTCACGAAGCCGATCAGGTCGCCCAGCCGCGGGAAGGTGTCCACCTTGGTGTGGTTCATGCCCATACCGCCGCCGACGATCACGTTGAAGCCGAGCAAGGTTTCCCCCTCCGCCACGGCGACGAGGCCGATATCTTGCGTGTAGACGTCAACGCAGTTGTCGCCGGGATAGGCGATGGCGATTTTGAACTTGCGCGGGAGGTATGTCTTGCCGTAGATCGGCTCCACCACCTCCTCCTCGGCGGGCGCGGCTAGCTCCACCTTTTCGCCGTCGATCCAGAGCTCATGATAGGCGCGCGTGCGCGGCAGCAGATGGTCGGAGATGATGCGGGCGACGCGCTGAATCTGCTCGCGCACCGGGTCCTGGTAGGGCGCAGGGCAGCAGGCAACGTTGCGCACGACGTCGCCGCATGCGCCCAGGGAGGTGATCAACGCCTCGTTCAACTCCCGGATCGTCGCCTGTAGGTCGCCTTTGAGGATGCCGTGAAACTGAAAACACTGCCGCGTCGTGACGCGCAGGGTTCCGTTGGCGTAGCGCCGCGCCAGATCGTCGTGCACCAGATACTGCTCCGGCGTGAGGAGGCCGCCCGGAATGCGCGTGCGCAACATGAACGAATGCGTTTTTTCCGTTCCGCGCGCGCCTTTGCGTTGATTGCGGTCGTGTTGCTGATACAGCCCATGAAACTTCAACAGTTGTTTACCGCTCTCATCGAAGTGATCGAGGTCATTGTGCAGCTGCTCCGCCAGCGTCCCGCGCAAATAGTTGCTGTTTGCTTTGATTGCTTCAACGCCCGAAGGCGCATCGGTTTTTGGACGCGTTGCCATGCATAGCTCCTTTCTGAAAAGCCAATAAGCCTACACTCCCTGGCCGACTTCGTCATCGGCGGACGACATCCGCAGACAAAGCCGAGCAAGGCTTGAACCCAGGTTCAGTTTTTACAGCGTTTGGGATGTTGCGGGCGACTCAGAGAATTCCGACGGTTGTTGCGCGGCGTCGCTCAACAGCGCCAGCCGGCTTCTCTAAGCTCCCGCTAGCGACAGATGCAGGGGGGACAGGGGAAAACAAGGCGGTGCGCAAGCTTGCGTTGCAACCGGAAGAAGCCGAAACGTCTGTGCTGTTTGAAACGATGCCCCTTCATAGCGCCCTTTGCTTTCTGTTGATGGAAATGGTCAACCGTGAAAGCCACTCTTGAAAGTCCGGCCGATTCCACAATCGGATCTATGGGCAAGATCCAACGATGCATGTTTGAACTTCGCCCATTCGATCCGCAAAAAAACAGCCCACCGAGCGAACTCGATGGGCTGTTTTCTCAAAAACCCTATGACGCCCGATCACGCCGAGTTCGCCCGCTTGCACGCGCGCAGACAACAATACTCGCAGGCCATACAGACATTATTGAGGATGAAGAACGTGGCGTTGCGTTTCATGTCGTCTGTGTTCCGTTTGGTTCGGGCGAAATTCTAATGGCGCCTCTCAAGAACTCATCTTTCAAATTAGTGCGGTATTGTACGCAACGTTCCAGATCGTGTCAAATCGACAATCAGCGCCGCGCGTTTCTGCGCATGACGCTCACATAGCGCCCGCCTCTACGATCAACAGCGCCAGCAACGCCGTGCGCGGGACGATGCTATTGAGCTCGATGTACTCATCCGGGCTGTGGTCGAGGCCGCCGATCGGCCCAAGACCATCCAGCACAGGAACGCCCTCTGCGGCCACGAAGCTGGCGTCGGAAGCGCCGCCGGTGCTGGCGCCTTTGATGGTGAAGCCGAGATCATGGGCGATCCGCTGCGCCAGGGCCTCGAGCGCTGCGACGGCGGGCGTGCGCTCCATCGCCGGCATGGCGCCGTCGAGGTTGACATCCAGCGTGGCCGTTGTCCCTTCCAGCACAGGGCGGGCGAGTTGGCTGCGGACGGCGTCGAGCAGGTCGGGAATATCGGCGTTGCGCCAGGCGCGCAGATCGAGTTCGGCGCGCGCTTCCTCGGCCACGACGTTCGGCTGCGTCCCGCCTTCGATGCGGCCAATGTTGACGGTGACGCCCGGGCGGAAGCCGTTCAGTTTGTCGATTTCCAGCAGATGGCGGATGAGGGCGAGAATGGCGTTGCGTCCCTTCTCCGGTTCGACGCCGGCGTGGGCGGCCTTGCCGCGCACCTGCACCGTGCACCACACCGCCGTCTTGCGCGCGGTCACGATGTCGCCGTTGGCGCGCGCCGCCTCCAGCGTGAAGGCGACGTCGGAGGTGCGCGCTACCCGGCGAATGAGCGGGATCGAGCCGCGATCGTGGATTTCTTCGTCGCTGACGACCAGAAACTGAAGCGCCCCGTAGTTGCGAAAGCCGATGGCGTCCAACGCCCGCACCGCATATAGCCCAGCAAGGAGCCCGCCTTTCATGTCGCAGACGCCCGGCCCGCGAATGCAATGGCCGTCAATCTGCATCGGCCGCGCCGCCGCCGTGCCGACCGGAAAGACAGTGTCGGCGTGACCGAGCAGCAAGATGCGCTTGCCGCCTTCTCCTTCTCGGCGGGCGAGAAGATTGTCGCCGAGGCGACTCTGGGCGATGCGCTCCACCCGAAAACCCATCGCCTGCAGGCGCTCCTGCAGCCAGGACTGCACGGCGTCCACCCCGGGCTTGTGCAGCGTGCCTGAATCGATGGCGGTCAACGTGCGCAGGTCGGTGAGGTATTCGTCAAGATGTTGTTCTAAAAAGGAAAGAATTTTTGTCGAATCTCTTGTCAACGCTTCGCTCAACTGTGCAACTCCTCTCAGGAAACAATTCCGTCGCAGCAATCGATGCAATCTTGAACGCCTGTGGAGGATGGGTTTGCCGGGGCTATCGGCGGCTTCCTATCCTGCGATCGGCGGCAGGTTCGCCTCCTGGATCGCCTGGTTCAGCCTGGCCACATCTTCGCGGAGCGTCGACTCCAGCGCCGTCAGTTGTGCATCGAGCTGCGCGCTGTAGTGCTCCACAATGGCGTACGCCTGCTCGGTGGGGCGGGCGTCGGCGCTGCCCACGATGGGAATCACCGATGCAAGCGCTTCATTGAGCCGAGAGCGGACGACCAGGCTGTAGGTCACCTTCTGGTCGCCGGGCAGGATCAAGGCGTCCTCGATGGCGGCGAGCTTCTCCAGCAACGAATTCGCCGCAGCGTCGATCGTCGGATGGGTGCCGGCCCGTTTGCGCCACAGCTCCACTTGTTCGCGCACGGTGCGCAGCCGATTGACCGCCTCGTGGATGGCCGAGATTTTGTCGCGAATGCGCAGCAGCAGCGCAAACTGTTCCTGAAGGTCCGCCATCGAAACGCGCACGCGCGGGTCATTGACCACCTCGAACGTCTGGGTTTGCACTGCGTCCCCCACGCGCAAGCGCACCTGATAACGGCCGGGTAAGACGAACGGCCCTTCATTGGCAGCGGCGGCCGTCTTGTTGCCGGGCACCTTCGTGGCGCCGGGGAGGCGGAGATTCCACACAAAGCGGTTCATGCCGGCGTTGAGCGGCAACCACGGCCCCGGCTCCATGCCCTTGCGTTTGTCGTCCCACCGATCGTAATCGGCCGGTTTGCGGCCATAGCTGCGCAACACTGCGCCGCGCTCGTCCAAAATCTCCAGAAGCACGGGCGTCTCTGCGGCGGGCGCTTCGGGCAGGAAATAGTCGATCACCGCCCCGCGCGGTGCGCCTTCGCCGGCGTCCAGGAAGGTGCGCTCGATCTGGCCGGTTTCCGTCTTGCGTGCGAGGATTGTGGCGCCGGAGCCGAGGCCGACGCTGTAAATTTTTCCTTCGGCGGGCATCCAGTCGGCGAAAAGGTCGGGCAAAATACGATAGGTGCGTCGCGGGGCGAAGAGCGTCGCGCCGGCGTTCTCTTTCGCCACGGCATCCAGCCCTTGATAGAGCAGCGTCAGATTGTCGCCGATCCAGAAGCCGCGTCCGTGCGTGGCCAACACCAGATCGTCATTTTTGATCTTCATGTCGTAGATCGGCGCCACCGGCAGGTTGGAGCGCCAACGCCGCCACGATGCGCCGTCGTCGAAGGAGATGTACAGCCCTAGCTCCGTTCCCACGTAGAGCACGCCGCGGCGGTTCGGGTCGCAGCGGATCACGCGCACATAGTCGTCCGCCAGAATGCCGTCGGTGATCGGCGTCCAGGTT
>CALFWA010000275.1 GCA_937928035.1 uncultured Caldilinea sp.
CGTGCAGATGAAGGTGAAGCTGATTTCGCCGGTAGCGCTGGAGACGGGCAGCCGCTTCGCCATCCGCGAGGGCGGTCGCACCGTCGGCGCAGGCGTCATCACCGAAATCGTCAAGTGAGGAAGCTGCGCATGGAGGGACGGTGAAAAAAGAGAGTCGGTTGTTTGCCGTCCCTTCCCATTTTTTCTTGAGCGCTGTCTACGGAGGCCAAGAGAGATAGGACATGGCTAAGCAGAGGATTCGCATCAAACTAAAAGCGTATGACCATCGCGTTCTGGATGCATCGGTGCGTCAGATCGTCGATGCGGCTGAGCAGACCGGCGCTCAGGTTGTTGGGCCGGTGCCGCTGCCCACCAGCATTGAAAAATTCACGGTCATGCGCTCGCCTTTCATCGATAAGGACAGCCGCGAGCAGTTCGAGATTCGCACGCACAAGCGGCTGATCGACGTGATCGATCCCGGCAGCAAGACGATCGAAAACCTCACGCGTCTCAATTTGCCGGCGGGCGTTGATATCGAGATCAAATTGTAAAAGCGTCCAGAGGGGCTCCCTGCTGATTAAGCCTCCATTGCTTCAGGTTGATCGGCGGCGTCGGAGGAAGTCTCGACATTGAGTTAAGGGATGATGAAGTTCGGGCGGTTTTGGCGAGATCGATTTGCGCCTGAGTTGCACGCAGCGTTCGTCGATAACCGCAAAGCTGGCAGTCCCAGGAGGATGAGATGAGAGGAATTTTAGGGAAGAAGGTGGGGATGACGCAGCTCTTTGACAAGAGTGGCGCGGTCATTCCGGTTACAATCATCGAGGCCGGCCCTTGTTACGTCACCCAAGTCAAGACCGAGGAGACGGATGGCTACAACGCCGTGCAGCTCGGGTATGAGGTTGTGCCCGAACGCAAGCTGACGAAGGGGCAGCGCGGCCATTTGCAGAAGGCGGGCGCGCCGCTGCTGCGGCGCCTGCGCGAAATCCGCTACGACGAGACGCCTTCCCTGAGCGTGGGTGATGTCGTCAAGGCCGACATCTTCGCAGAGGGCGACCTGGTCGACGTGACGGGCGTCTCTAAAGGCCGCGGCTTCGCCGGCGCTGTGAAGCGACATGGCTTTGCGGGCGGCCCCAAGACGCACGGCCAGTCGGACCGTCACCGCGCCACCGGCTCGCGCGGCGCCGGCACCACGCCGGGGCACACGTTCCCAGGCACGCGCGCACCGGGTCAATACGGCGCCGCCCGCACCACCGTGCAAAACCTGAGGGTGGCGCTGGTCGATCCAGAGCGCAACCTGATCGCAGTGCGCGGCGCAATTCCCGGCTCGCGCGGTTCACTGGTCATCGTGCGCGAATCGGTCAAGGCGTTGAAGAAGGCGAAGCGGGCCAAGTAAGGCGCGCCAGGAAGACGAAGGAGTAACAGACCATGCTTGTACCTGTGAGAGATATGAACGGGCGGCAGGTCGGCGAAGTCGAACTGAGCGACGCCGTCTTTGCAGCCCCGATCAACACCGCCGTGATGCACCAGGCGCTGATGCGCCAACTGGCGAACGCCCGCCTGGGCACGCACGACACCAAGACGCGCAGCGAAGTCTCCGGCGGCGGCCGCAAGCCGTGGCGCCAGAAGGGCACCGGCCGCGCTCGCCAGGGTTCGATCCGCGCGCCGCAGTGGGTGGGCGGTGGCACCGTCTTCGGGCCGACCCCGCGCAAATACACCAAGGCGCTGCCGAAGAAAATGCAGCGCATGGCGTTGCGCAGCGCCCTGTCGGTGAAGGCGGCTGACGGTCAAATCGTCGTGATCGACCGGGTTGCCATCGATGCGCCGAAAACCAAGACCGCCGTCCAAATGTTGTCTGCACTGGGCATCGACAACCAGAAGGTGCTGCTCGTCACGAACGAGAAGAGCCTCCCGGTGTGGAAGAGCGTGCGCAATTTGCCGCAGGTGAAACCCTTGCTGAGCGGCTACATCAACATTCGAGATCTACTTGGCTACGACGTGCTGCTTCTGACACGCGATGCGTTGGACTACATCGAGTCGTGGCTTGGCGTCGATGCGCCTGCGGCTGAAGAGGTGGAGGCGTAACCATGCATATTTACGAAGTGTTGAAGCGCCCAATCGTCACCGAGAAGACGATGATCGCCACCGACGAGCAGAACAAGGTCACGTTCGAGGTGGACATGCGCGCCAATAAACTGCAGGTGAAAGAGGCGGTGGAGACAGCCTTCAACGTCGATGTGACTGACGTCCACATTTTGGTGATGCCGGCGAAGACCTCGCGACGCGGCAAGCGTATTCGCATTCGCCAGCCGAAGTGGAAGAAGGCTGTCGTCACCTTGGCGCCCGGCAACAGCATCCAGTTGTTCGAGGGCGTGTAACGGGGGGAGAGGATCGATGGCAATCAAAATTTATCGTCCGACATCGCCGGGGCGCCGAGGCATGAGCGTCTCGACGTTTGAAGAAATCACCAAAATGGAGCCAGAGCGCTCGTTGTTGGCGCCGCTGCGCAAGAAGGCTGGCCGCAACAACCGCGGGGTCATCACTGTGCGTCACCGCGGCGGGGGGCACAAGCGTCGCTATCGCATTATCGACTTCCGCCGCGACAAGGTGGGCATCCCCGCCCGGGTGGAAGCGATCGAATATGATCCGAACCGCAGCGCGCGCATCGCCCTGGTCGTGTACAACGACGGCGAGCGCCGCTACATCCTGGCGCCGCAGGGTCTAAACGTCGGCGACACAGTGATGTCCGGGCCAGGCGCCGACATTCGCCCCGGCAACGCGCTGCCGCTCCGCAACATTCCCTTGGGCACGGTGGTGCACAACATCGAGCTCTATCCGGGCCGCGGGGGGCAACTGGTGCGCAGCGCAGGCCTGGGCGCCCAGGTGCTGGCCAAAGAAGGCAAGATGGCGCAAGTCCGCCTGCCCAGCGGCGAGGTGCGCTACATTCATATGGACTGCTTCGCCACCATCGGCGCAGTCTCGAATCCGGACCACGCCAATGTCAATCTCGGTAAAGCAGGACGCAAGCGCTGGTTGGGCATCCGCCCCACCACGCGCGGCGTGGCGATGGACCCGGGTTCGCATCCGCACGGCGGCGGCGAAGGGCGTTCGCCGATCGGGATGAAGGCGCCCAAGACCCCTTGGGGCAAGCCTGCGCTGGGCAAAAAGACGCGGCGCAACAAGCGCACTGCGAAGTACATCGTGCGTCGCGGCGGCAAGGCATAAGGAGGGAGTGAAAGCATGTCACGTTCACTGAAAAAGGGACCTTTCGTCAGCCCGAAGCTGCTGAAACGCATTGAAGAGATGAACCGCAAGGGGGAGCGCAAGGTGATCAAGACCTGGTCGCGTGCGTCGACCATCTTCCCGCAATTTGTCGGGCATACCATTGCGGTGCATGACGGCAGGCGTCACGTGCCGGTCTACATCTCGGAAAACATGGTGGGACACAAACTGGGCGAATTTGCCCCCACGCGTTTCTTCCGCGGCCATGTGAAATCGGAGAAAAGCTCCAAGACGGGACGCCGTTAAGGGCGCCCGTCAATCCGGGTGAAATGGAGAACGCACGATGGAAATTGTCGCCAGAATGAAATACACCGGCATCAGCGCGCAGAAGACGCGGCTGGTGATTGACGAGATTCGAGGACGCAGGGCAGAAGAGGCGTTGGCTATTCTTTCCTACATGCCTCAATCTGCGGCGCGGGTCGTCTCCAAGACGGTCAAGAGCGCGCTTGCCAACGCCGTCGAGAATTTCGGCTATGACGCAAAGGACATGGTGATCACGAAGATTTATGCAGACGACGCGCCGATCCGCAAGTGGCGGCGTTTCGGCGCCCGTGGGCGATTCAAGCCCTGGCAGCGTCGTTCATCGCACATTACGGTTGTTTTAGAGGAGCGCCCTGCCTGATGGGTGGCGCAGCGGTGAGGTGAATAGTCAGTAAAGGAGAGGATCACTTGGGTCGCAAAGTTCATCCCATCGGGTTTCGCCTGGGAATCATCAAAGAACACAAAAGCCGCTGGTTCGCCACCGGCAAGCAGTACACCGATCAGGTGACCGAGGATCGAAAAATTCGCGCGCTGGTTTTCGACACCCTCAATAAAGAGGAGCGGGGCGGACGCGAAAGTCGACAGGCCACCAAGAACAAGGCCGGCATCAGCAACATCGACATCGAGCGCCAACCGAACCAGGTGCACATCATCATCGACACGGCCCGCCCCGGCGTTATCATCGGGCGCAAGGGCGCCAGCGTCAACCAGTTGCGCCAGCAACTTCAGGATTTGACGCAGAAGAAGGTGAAGATCGATGTGCGCGAGATCGCCAAGCCTGAGCTGGACGCGCGCCTGGTCGCCGAAAGCATCGCCGAGCAGATTGAGCGTCGCGTGAGCTGGAAGCGCGCCATGAAACAGGCCGCGCAGAAGACGATACGCGCAGGCGCCCAAGGCATCATGATCACGGTCTCCGGGCGGTTGGGCGGCAGCGACATGGGGCGCGTCGACTCCCTGCGCGAGGGGCGCATCCCTCGCCACACCTTGCGCGCCGACATTGACTACGGCACGGCGGAGGCGAACACCACCTTCGGCGTGATCGGCGTCAAGGTCTGGATTTACCTGGGAGAAGTGATGCCCGGCCAGGAATATCACGCCAAATACCTGGCGACGGAGAGCTGAGACGGAGAAGCGACTATGTTGATGCCGAAACGTGTGAAGTATCGCAAGATGCAGCGCGGGCGTCTGAAGGGGAAAGCCTACCGAGGCAACACGGTGGCGTTTGGCTCCTACGGCCTGCAAGCGACCGAAGGCCATTACGTCACCAGCCGCCAGATTGAGGCGGCGCGCCGCGCCATCGTGCGCTATGTGCGCCGCGGCGGGAAAATCTGGATTCGCATTTTCCCCGACAAGCCGGTGACCAAGCGCGCAGCAGAAACACGCATGGGCTCCGGCAAAGGCAGCGTCGATCACTGGGTGGCGCCGGTGCGGCCTGGTCGGGTAATCCTGGAGATTGCAGGCGTGCGAGAGGATCAGGCGCGCGAGGCGTTCCGCCTGGCGGCGGCGAAACTGCCGATGAAGACTCAGTTCATTGCCCGTGAAGAACACGGCGCTTGAGGAGGAATGCAATGAAAGCGTCTGAACTGCGAGCATTGAACAACGCCGAGTTGGCGCGCAAGCTGGACGATTACTATCAAGAGCTTTTCAACCTGCGCTTTCAACGAGCGACAGGGAAGCTGGCGAACACAGCGCGCTTCGGGCAAGTAAAACGCGACATTGCCCGCATCAAAACGATTCTGCGCGAGCGCGAGCTGGCGGGTGAGTAAGGAGAAGGGAATATGCGTGAACAACGCCGAGCGCTGGTGGGGACGGTCACCAGCGACAAAATGGATAAGACCGTCGTCGTCACAGTCGAACGCGTCACCCGCCACCCACTGTATGGCAAGGTTATTCGTCGCAACAAAAAATACAAAGCGCACGACGAAACCAACAGCTGTAAGGTGGGCGACGTGGTGCGCATCCGAGAATGCCGACCGATCAGCAAGGAGAAACGTTTCTTTGTGGAAGAGATCCTGCAGCGGGCGGTGGTCGTGGATGAAGCCAACGTCTAATCGTCGAGGAGAAGCACCATGATTCAGCAGGAAAGTCGGTTGAAGGTGGCCGACAACACCGGAGCGAAAGAGTTATTGACGATCCGCGTGAAGGGCGGCAGCACGCGACGCTATGGCGGCGTCGGCGACATCATCGTCGCCACGGTGAAATCCGCCAGCCCGACCGGAAGCGTGAAAAAAGGGGATGTCGTGCGTGCGGTGATCGTACGCACGACGCGACCGATCCGACGGCCTGACGGCAGCTACATTCGCTTCGATGAAAACGCCGCCGTCATCATCGACGACAACAAGAATCCGCGCGGGACGCGTATTTTCGGCCCGGTGGCGCGCGAGCTGCGCGAAGGCGGATTCATGAAGATCGTCTCGCTGGCGCCAGAGGTGCTGTAAAGGAGGCCGGAGATGAAAGTTAAGATCGTGAAAGGCGACACCGTTGAGATTATCGCCGGAGACGACAAAGGTCACCGCGGCGAAGTGCAGCGTGTGATCCGCAAAAAGAATAAAGACGGCACCTATGACCCCAACCGGGTCTATGTGATTGTCGCCGGCGCCAATATGGTCACTCGCCATCAGCGCCCTACAGGTCGCGTGCGCACGCAGACCGGTCGCATCACGCGCGAGGCGCCGATCCACATCAGCAACGTGATGGTGGTCGGCAGCGACGACAAGCCGACGCGCGTCGGGTTCGAGGTGGCGAAGGATGGCAGCAAGGAGCGCATCGAACGCAGGACCGGCGCGCCGCTGCCCAAACCCAAGGCGTAAAGCAAACGGTTCTAAACAGACGGCGATATCGTTGATGCATCGAGCCTGATCTCTCTTCGGTCCATATCCCGTGCATATGGCCGAGGTCTGCGGGCAAGGAGAAGGAATAATGAGCGAGCAGAAACAGTCAAGACCGGCGCCCCGCTTGAAGGTGCGCTATCGTGAGGAGATCGTGCCGGCGCTGATGAAGGAATTCAACTATCGCAGCGTAATGCAGGCGCCGCGCATCGAAAAGGTCTCCGTCAACATCGGCCTGGGAGAGGCGCTGCAGAACAGCAAGGCGCTGGAAGCCGCCTCCAACGACCTGGCGACGATCACCGGTCAGAAGCCGGTGATCACGAAGGCGCGACGCTCGATCGCCGCTTTCAAGCTGCGCGAAGGGATGCCGATCGGCGTGAAGGTCACGCTGCGCGGCGATCGCATGTGGGATTTTCTCGATCGGTTGATCAACATCGTGCTGCCGCGCCAACGAGACTTTCAGGGCGTGTCTCCGGATTCCTTCGACGGACGCGGCAATTACAGCCTGGGGCTGCGCGAACAACTGGTCTTTCCGGAGATCGACTACGACAAGATCGACAAGATTCGTGGCATGGAAATCACGATTGTCACGACTGCCAAAACCGATGAAGAAGCGCGCCGGCTGTTGGCGCTGATGGATATGCCGTTCAAGCGATAAGAGGGGATTGCCGTGGCGAAAAAATCAATTGTGATTCGCGAGAGTCGCCGGAAATACGAAGTGCGCGTGCGCAATCGCTGCAAAATGTGTGGCCGCCCGCGCGGCTACATGCGCCGCTTCGGTCTGTGCCGCATCTGCTTCCGCAAGGAGGCGTTGGAAGGCAAACTGCCCGGCGTTGTCAAGTCGAGTTGGTAAAAAGAGCATATCTGACCAAAACGGACGCAGCCCTCTTGAAGGGCGTACATCGTTTTTTCAAGTGCTCGGTTGCTAACTACAACTTCGTCGTTTTGTTTGAGGTTGCAAGAGTGACCTGAGGAGAAAATGAAATGGTGAATGATCCAATCGCTGACATGCTGACCAGAATTCGCAACGCCAGCATGGTCAAGCAGAAACAGGTCGCGATGCCGAGCTCAAAGATCAAGGTTGGCATCGCACAAATTTTAGCGCAAGAAGGTTTCATCGAGGGGTACACGGTGACGGACGAGAAGCCGCAGCCTAGGCTGATCGTGCGCCTCAAGTACACGCCTCAGGGGCGCTCCGTCATTCGAGGGCTGGAGCGCGTGAGTCGCCCGGGGCGCCGCTACTACGCTGGCTTCAAGGATATCCCGTGGGTGCGCAGCGGTCTGGGGATCAACATTGTCTCTACGCCGAAGGGGCTGATGACGGGGCGCAGAGCGCGCCGCGAGCGCCTCGGTGGCGAGATCCTCTGCAACGTCTGGTAGGGGGTGGCTTATGTCTCGCATTGGAAAAATGCCCATTGCGCTGCCGCCGAAGGTGACGGTCAGCGTCGACAAAGGGAATTTGGTTACGGTCAGCGGCCCGAAGGGCACGTTGAAACAACAATTTGATCCCGACATGATCATCCAGGTGGAGGACGGTCATGTGAAGGTGTCGCGGCCGAGCGATCAACGTCGGCACCGGGCGCAGCACGGGCTGACGCGCGCGCTGCTCGCCAACATGGTACAGGGGGTGAGCGTCGGCTTTACGCGACGCCTGGAGATCCGCGGGGTGGGATACCGCGCCGAAAAACGCGGGGCTAACCTGGTGCTTTCGGTCGGCAAGAGCCATCCGGTGGAATTTGCGCCGCCTACGCCGGACGTCGTCTTTGAAGTCGATAAGGACGGTCGCGCGTTCACGATCAGCGGCATCGACAAGGCCGCCGTTGGCGAGCTCGCCGCTAAGATCCGCGACGTCCGCCCGCCGGAGCCCTATCAGGGCAAAGGAATTCGCTACCAGGGCGAGTATGTGCGGCAGAAGGCCGGCAAGACCGGCAAGACCGGCAAGAAATAGGAGCAAGCAACTATGGCGAGAGTAAATCGTGCAGCCGCCCGCCAGCGCCGTCACGCTCGCGTGCGCGTCAAGGTGCATGGAACGCCGGAGCGGCCGCGTCTAAACGTATTTCGGAGCTTGGATCATATCTATGCGCAGGTGATCGACGACGTCCACGGCGTGACGTTGGCTTCCGCCTCCACGGTCGACCGCGAGCTGCGTAGCCAGGTCGCCTTGCTTCCGAAGCTTGAGCAGGCGAAGCTGGTGGGCAAGACGGTGGCGGAGCGCGCCAAAGCCAAAGGCATCGCCCGCGTGGTCTTCGATCGCGGCGGCTACCCGTATCACGGTCGCGTCAAAGCGCTGGCGGAGAGCAGCCGCGAAGCAGGGCTGGAATTCTAATTCGGCGGATGGCTGGGAGAACAATGATGGCGAAAAAAGAACGAAAGAGCAAAGAGCGCGAAAAAGAACGCGAAGAACGTCGCGAGGAGCTTGACGAGCGCGTGGTCCATCTCACCCGCACTGCCAAAGTCGTGAAGGGTGGACGTCGCTTCGCCTTCCGCGCCGTCGTCGTGGTGGGCGATCGGCAGGGACGCGTCGGCGTCGGCATCGGCAAGGCGCGTGAAGTGCCCGACGCCATTCGCAAGGCGTCGGAGCGGGCCAAAAAAGAGATGGTGCGGGTGCCGCGGCTCGGCGGCACGATCCCGCATGAGGTGACGGTGAAGTTTGGCGCCGGCAAGGTACTGCTGAAGCCGGCCAGCCCCGGCACCGGCGTGATTGCCGGCGGCGGCGTGCGCGCCGTGGTGGAGGCGGCGGGCATCAGCGACATTCTCAGTAAGTCGTTGGGCAGCGACAATATCCTCAACGTTGTTCAGGCCACCTTCAGCGCCTTGAAGGAGCTGCAGGACTTTCGCGAGGAAGCCGCCTACCGAGGCGTCGAGCCTGCGCATCTGGCGCCTTTCTGGTACAAGGAGGAGCTGCATGGCTGAGCAGACGACGGAGAAAACGATCCGGATTAAGCTTGTGCGTAGCCCGATTGGATACACGGAAAAGCAAAAACGCACCGTCAAAGCGCTGGGCTTGCACAAACTGAACCAGATCGTGGAAAAGCCGGACAACGAAGCTGTGCGCGGCATGATCGAAACCGTCACCCATCTGGTGGAGATCGTTGAATAGCCGCTCGCACATATGACAATCAGTTTTTTGCAAAAGGAATCGCTATGAAACTACATGACCTGCGTCCCGCTGAGGGTTCGACAAAAAAGCGCAAGCGAGTAGGTCGTGGCACTGGCTCCGGCAAAGGGAAGACCAGTGGTCGCGGCCAGAAAGGACAAAACGCCCGCTCCGGAGGCTCGGTGCGGCTCAATTTTGAGGGTGGACAGTTGCCGCTGACCAAGCGACTTCCCAAGCTGCGCGGCTTTAACAATCGCTTCAAGGTCATCTTTGTCCCGGTGAACCTCGACCAGCTCGATCGACTGTTCGAGGCGCAGGCGGAGGTCTCTCAAGAGACGCTCGCCCGCGTCGGGCTGTTGGGCAACGTCAACGACCCGGTGGTGGTGTTGGCGCGTGGAGAGGTGACAAAGCCTCTGACCGTCAGGGTGCAGCGCATCAGCGCAGCGGCGCGCCAAAAGATCGAGGCTGCCGGCGGCACGGTCGAAGTGCTAGGCTACGAAGTCAACAGACGTCTGCCGCGGTCGTAAGAGTGCATCGTTTAGACCATTTGCCCTGGGCGCCTTCGGAGCCTTTCCGAAGGCGCATGTCAGGAACTAGAAAGGACCTCGCGCATGCTTGAAGCTGTACGCAATGCGTTCCGATTGCCAGACCTGCGTCAGAAGCTGCTGATTACGCTAGGCCTTCTCACCTTCTATCGGCTGGCCGCCAATATTCCCCTGCCCGGCGTCGATCATCAGGCGCTGGCGGTGATCTTTCAGCAAAGCGACAATATTCTGCTGAACTTTCTGAACTTTTTCAGCGGCGGCGGCCTTTCCCGCATGGGCGTGATGGCGTTAGGCGTTTACCCTTATATCACCGCCTCCATCATCTTGCAGCTCCTCATCCCAATCGTTCCTGCACTTGAGGAGCTGAGCAAGGAAGGAGAATCGGGGAGGGCCAAGATTAATCAATACACGCTGTGGCTGACGATTCCACTTGCGCTGCTCCAGGCGATTGCCCAGGGCACATTGCTCAGCAGCGACGTCATCGCCGGCGGCGTCGCTGTGCTGCCTAACTGGGGCTTTTCCGCCAATGCCTGGTTCCCCACCGTGACCATGATCCTCGGCATGACGGCGGGGACGATGCTGGGCGTCTGGTTGGGCCAGCTCATCACAGAACAGGGCATCGGCAACGGCGTGTCGTTGATCATCTTCGCCGGCATCCTTTCCAGCGTTCCCTTCCAGGTGCGCCTTCTGTCGCAGAACTGGGTGCTGCTGATCGTCTTCTTGATCGTCACCGTCGCAACGATCATCCTGATCGTCTGGGTACAGGAAGGGCAGCGGCGCATTCCGGTGCAATACGGCAAACGGGTGCGCACCATGCGCGGCAACCGCATGATGATGGTGGGTGGACAGAGCACCTACATTCCGTTGCGCGTCAACACGGCCGGCATGATCCCGCTGATCTTCGCCCAGAGCTTGTTGATTCTTCCAAGCACGATCGCCAGCTATTTCGTGGCGCGGCCCGACTGGATCGGCGCCATCGCCAACTCAATCTTCCAGTTCTTCAGCCCGACGAACGTCTTTTACTGGATTTTCTATTTCCTGTTGACGGCGGCCTTTACGTACTTCTACACGGACGTCATGTTCCGCCAGCAAAACTTGCCGGAGACGCTGCAAAAACAGGGCGGTTTTATCCCTGGCATTCGTCCCGGCCCGCGCACCGAGCAATATCTGAACGGGGTGCTTTCGCGGATTACGCTCGTCGGCGCTGTGTTCCTGGGCTTTATGGCGGTTTTGCCCTACATCGTCGGATCGTTGGCGGACGCCATCATCGGGGGCGGCGCCGGCGTGTTGACGAACTACAATTCGCTGATCATCAGCAGCTCCGGCATGCTGATCGTCGTCGGTGTGGTGCTGGACACGATGAAGCAGATCGAGGCGCAGTTGATGATGCGCAACTACGAAGGGTTCATTCGTTAACCGGATTTCACGCACGCAAGAGACCGTTCGGAAATGTCAGGCGCAGTGGAGACAGGGTTCCTTCTCCACTTGTGCCGTCCGCCTTCCTCCAACGGCGAAGGGAGATCAGCGATGAGCGAACAGCGCACCTATATTGTTTTGCTTGGCGTCCCAGGCGCAGGCAAGGGCACGCAGGCAAAGTTGTTGGAGCAGTCGCTTGGGCTGCCGCAGATTTCGACGGGCGATATTTTCCGTTACAACTTGAAGCACGAGACTGAACTGGGCAGGCTGGCCAGGAGCTACATGGATCGCGGCGATTTGGTGCCCGATGCAGTCACAATTCGTATGGTGGAAGAGCGGCTTCAGCAGCC
This sequence comes from uncultured Caldilinea sp., assembly GCA_937928035.1. Classification (GTDB taxonomy): domain Bacteria; phylum Chloroflexota; class Anaerolineae; order Caldilineales; family Caldilineaceae; genus Caldilinea. The sequence continues at coordinate 11,756 of CALFWA010000275.1, forward strand.
TGATTGCGCCAGGGGCGCTATCCTGGACGGCTTTCCGCGCAACTTGGCGCAGGCCGAAGCCCTGGACAGAATAACTGCGCCCTACGGCGGCGTGAAAGTGGCGCCGCTCATTCATGTGGACGACGAAGAGACGCTTCGTCGCATCACCGGACGGCGAACCTGCCGCACCTGCGGCGCCGTCTATCATATCCTGTACAATCCGCCGAAAGTGGCGGGCGTCTGCGACGTTGATGGCGGCGAGCTCTATCAGCGCGAGGACGACACTGAGGAGACGGTGCGCAATCGTCTGTACGTCTACTATAAGCAGACGGCGCCGTTGATCGGGTACTACTTCGCCAAGGGGCTCCTTCGCAAGATCGATGGAACGCGGCCGATCGAGGAAGTGCACGCTGCGCTCCTCGCCGTCATCCGAGAGGCGGCGCAGCAATCGAGTGCGCCGGCTTATGAACAGAGCAACTAAACGATGATGAATATGTTTCGGCGACAACAACAGGCGCGGACAGTGCGGCGACCGGCGTCGTCCGCACAACGGCCGCAGCCGCAGCTCAAAAGTCCGCGCGAGATTCAAATCATGCGCGAGGCCGGGCGCATCGTGGCGCGCGTCCATGCGGTGTTGCGCGAAGCCATTCGGCCCGGCGTCAGCACCTGGGAGCTGGATCAGCTCGCCGCCGAAACCATGAGCAAGTACAACGCCGCCTCCTGCTTTCTGGGCTATCGGGGATTCCCCGCTCACATCTGCACGAGCATCAACGAAGAGCTGGTGCACGGCATCCCCAGCAAAGAGCGCATTCTTAAAGCAGGTGACATCATCAGCATCGACGTCGGCGTGCGCTACCGGGGCTTCATCGGCGACAGCGCATGGACCTACGCCGTGGGCGAGATCAGCCCCGAGGCGCAGGCGCTGATGCGCGTCACGGAGGAAAGCCTCTATCAAGGCATTGCACAAGCGCACCCTGGCCGAAGGGTCGTGGACATCAGCCGCGCGGTGCAACGCCATGTGGAGGCGCACGGCTTTCACGTCGTGCGCGAATACACAGGCCATGGGGTCGGTCGTCAGATGCACGAAGCGCCGCAGGTGCTTAACTATGAAAGCCAGGACCCCGACGGCCAGATCGTCTTGCAGCCGGGCCTGGTGATCGCCATTGAGCCGATGGTGCAAATCGGCACGTGGCAGACGCGCACGCTCAAAGACAACTGGACGGTGATCAGCAAAGATCACAGTTTGACCGCCCATTTTGAGCACACAGTTGCAATAACAAATAATGGGCCTGAAATTTTGACTCTACCCTAAGCTTATGGTAGATTGGCAAAGTTGTGCCCTGCGCTGCAAGGCGGTTTTTGCGGTGCAGCAGGCGGTTCAGTCAGATATGCTCAGTCAGATACGCTCAGTCAGATACGCGTAGTGTGCGCCGATAGGTGCAATGTGCATCGGATGTGATTTTTTCGTTCGCAAAGGCCATACTGCGGTGCAAGATTGCGGGGCGATAGCAGGGGTGAATCATGAAAGTTCGACCATCTGTCAAAAGAATCTGTGAAAATTGCAAAATTGTACGCCGGCGCGGCGTGCTCTACGTGATCTGTAAGAATCCGAAGCACAAGCAGCGTCAGGGCTAGGGATCGCGCAGCGAAGGAGAGCAACTGTCATGGCACGTATTGCTGGTGTAGACATTCCGCGTGACAAGCGGGTGGTCATTTCACTGACCTACATTTACGGGATCGGTAAGCCGACCAGCCAGAAAATTCTGGCGGCGACCGGCATCGACGAAAACAAACGCGTGAAGGACCTCGATGAAGCGGAGTTGACGCGACTGCGCGAGTACATCGATCGCAACTACGTGGTGGAGGGCGATCTTCGCCGCGAGGTCAACATGAACATCAAGCGGCTGATTGAAATCGGCTGCTATCGGGGAATTCGGCATCGCCGCAACTTGCCCACGCGTGGTCAGCGCACCCGCACCAATGCACGCACGCGGCGCGGTGCGCGTAAGACCGTCGCCGGCAAGAAGAAGGCGCCGCGCAAGTGATCAGGGCGGCTCCTGGGGAGGCGCCAGGAGCCAGAGGGACATTGCACGGATTTACATTTTGTACTTTGTAGGGAGATACAGCAATGGCTCGACCTCAACGTGCGCGTCGCGATCGGCGAACTGCGCGCAAGGAGAAGAAGAACGTCCCGGTCGGACAGGTACATATTCATGCGTCGTTCAACAATACGATCGTGACGGTGACGGATTTGCAGGGCAACACCCTCTGTTGGGCGAGCAGCGGCAGCGCTGGCTTCAAAGGAAGCCGCAAGTCGACGCCCTTCGCCGGTCAGTTGGCTGCCCAGAGCGCTGCGCAGACCGCTCGCTCCGACTTCAACATGCGTGAAGTGGATGTCTTCGTGAAAGGCCCAGGCCCCGCTCGCGAAAGTTCGATTCGCTCGGTGCAGGCCGCAGGGCTGATCGTTCGCTCGATCACCGACGTCACGCCGATCCCCCACAACGGATGTCGGCCGCCAAAGAAGCGTCGCGTCTAGCGCCGTGTGGGTGTGAATCGGAAGGAGAGCATCCGGCGAAAACAGGTGGCGCGGCAAGTGCGCCATCTGTTTTGACTCATTTTGACCGACCGGTGCGGAACAAAGCGGCGGGCGACAGCGGCCCGCCAGAAGAGATAGAAAGCGTGCGAGCAAGCAGGAGGAGCGGCGCAAGAGCCGCTGAGCAATTATTGCGGAGGAAAAATGGCTCGATATACTGATGCAGTTTGTAAACTGTGCCGGCGGGAAGGACAAAAGCTCTTCTTGAAGGGAGAGCGCTGCCTATCCCCAAAGTGCGCAATTGAGCGCCGCAGTTTCCCGCCCGGCATGCATGGCAAAAAACAGACGTTCCGGCGCAAGATGTCGGATTACGGTCTGCAGTTGCGCGAAAAGCAAAAGGCGCGTCGCATTTACGGCGTGTTGGAGCGGCAGTTCCGGCGCTATTTTGAAGAGGCCAACCGCGTCACCGGCATGACAGGCGTCAACCTGCTGGCGATGCTGGAACAGCGGCTGGACAACGTCGTCTATCGGCTTGGCTTCGCCGACAGCCGCGCCCAGGCGAGGCAGCTGGTGCGCCATGGCCATTTTGAGGTTAACGGCCGGAAAACCGACATCCCTTCGTTCCAGGTGCGCGTTGGAGACGTCATCGCCGTGCGAGAGACGGCGCGCAGCAAGAGCTATTTCAAGGACCGTCTCCAGATTATGCAGGACGCAAGATTGAGTGTCCCCGGCTGGCTGCGGCTTGACCTGGCCGGCATGCGCGGAGAGGTGGTCGGAACGCCGACGCGTGAGGACATTGAAATTCCGCTGAATGAGCAGCTGATCGTTGAGTACTATAGCCGCTAAAGAAACAGTGGAGCGATTCAGGCGCTTTGGTGAAACTTGCTCTCACCAAAGAGAAAAAGAAAAAGATGTGTAAGCTTATTGAGAGCTTCAGGGAGGGATGCCCTTGTTAAATATGGTTTTACCCAAAATTGAAGTTGAGGCAAGCTCCCAGAATTACGGTCACTTTGTCATCAGTCCACTGGAAAGCGGCTATGGCATCACGCTGGGGAATGCATTGCGTCGCGTCCTGCTGTCGAGCTTGCCTGGCGCAGCCGTTACCTCGATTCGCGTCAGCGGAATTCATCATGAGTTCTCGCCCATCCCGCATGTGCGCGAAGACATGACGCGATTGATTTTGAACGTGAAGCAGATTCGCTTCCGCTCTCACACGGATGAGCCGGTGCGCATTCATGTGGAGGTGTCGAGCGAAGGGCCTGTGACAGCCGGCGACTTGAATTGCCCGCCGGAAATTGAGGTCGTCAACCCAGATCAGTATCTGCTGACGGCGGACTCAAATGAAGTTGACCTCGATATTGAGATGATCGTTTCTAAGGGGCGCGGCTACAGTCCGGCCGAAGAACGAGGTCGACTGCCGCTCGGCGAGGTTCCGGTCGACGCCATCTACAGCCCCGTGCGCAAGGCCGCCTATCGGGTCGAGCGCACGCGCATCGGTCAACAGACCGACTATGACAAGCTTCATCTGGAAATTTGGACGGATGGTTCAATTTCGCCGGAAAAAGCGTTGCGCGACGCCGCCCATCTGTTGATTCAACATTTCACGCTGCTGGCGGGAACCGAAGTGACCGTCGTCGAAAGACAAGAGGAGAGCGCTGAAGGAATCCCCATGCGCGTTTTCGAGGCGCCGATCGAAGAGCTCGAGTTGACCGTGCGCGCATATAACTGTTTGAAACGCGCCGGCATCACGAAAGTCGGCGAAATTCTCAAGCGCATGGAAAAGGGCGAGGACGAAATGCTCGCCATTCGCAACTTCGGCAAGAAGTCGCTGGACGAGTTGGTCGAGAAGCTGCGCGAGAAGGGCTACCTGAACGTGCCTGGCGTCGACCTCAGCGCCTATACCAGCGGGGTCTATAAGCCGCTTGCTGTGGACGAAGAGACCGAAGCATAAAGAAGAGGAGTTTGTAGGATGCGTCATCGAGTTTTTGGACGCCGATTGGGACGGAACTCGGCGCAACGCAAAGCGCTGTTCCGCAATCTCGTGCGCGAACTCTATTTGCACGAACGCATCGTCACCACCGAAGCCAAAGCGCGCGCTGTGCGCGGTGACGCCGAACGACTGATCACCAAGGCGAAGCGGAGCCTTGCCGGCGAAAGCAATCGCGTTCATGCGCAACGTCAAGTGGTGGCCTACCTGAACGATAAAACTGTCGCCAAAAAGGTGTTCGACGTCTTCGCCCCGCGCTACGCTGAGCGCAACGGCGGGTATACGCGCATCATCAAGTTGGGCAAACGACAGGGCGACGCCGCAGACATGGTGATTCTGGAGCTGGTGGATCGCCCGGCGGCTTGAGCGTAGCTAAAGGAGGCGCTGCCTTGTGACGCCGCCGCTGCACACCGTCTGCGCACTTGTGGCTTATGACGGAACCGACTTCTACGGGTTTCAGTCTCAGGCCGATGTTCCGACAGTGCAGGACGCGCTGGAGCAGGCGCTCGACCGTTTTTGTCATCGAGAAGGCCGCATCGTCGGCGCCGGTCGCACCGATCGAGGCGTGCACGCCAGGGGGCAGGTGATTCGAGCTTGCGTGCGGTGGAAGCATGCGATGGCCGATCTCGAGCGAGCCTGGAACGCTCACCTGCCGCCCACGATTGCAGTGCGCCGTGTGCGTGAAGCGCCGAAGGGGTTTCATCCCCGCTTCGACGCCATCAGCCGTATGTATCGATATTTCGTCTGGTGGCAGCCGGCTTCGAAGGGGTTCCCGCCGCTGCGCCGCTCGCCGTTGACCGACCGGTTTGCTTTGTTGGAGACCCGTCCTCTCGACGTAGCGGCCATGAATCAGGCGGCGTCTTATTTTCTCGGTGTGCACGATTTCGCCACCTTCGGGCAGGCGCCGCAGGAAGGCGAAGGCACGGAGCGATGCGTGACGGCGGCCTTTTGGCGCGTCGAAGCGTCAGATGCTCTGGCGCTCGCCCCTGATTCGGGACGACAGTTGGTGTTCACCATCGCCGCCAATGCTTTTTTGCGCCAGATGGTGCGCACGATTGTGGGAACTCTGCTGGCCGTAGGGAGAGGCGAGATTCCTGCAGAAGCGGTGAAGCGGATGCTCGGCGCCAGGGACCGCAGCGAGGCGGCGCCGCCCGCTCCGCCTCAAGGGCTAATTCTGGAAAGAGTCGCCTACCCGTCGACGCTGGACAGGTGGGTTCACGCAGAGATGGAAAATTAGTTGCTTCGCAACGAAAAGATCGAGTGATTGATAGGGGAGCAGGGACGTGAAAACGCTTACGCCAAGTAAAGATGAGGCTTTGGAAAGCCGCGAATGGTATGTAGTAGACGCCACCGGCAAAACGTTGGGACGGTTGGCTTCGGAGGTTGCAAAAATTTTGCGCGGCAAACACAAGCCGACCTTTTCGCCCAATCTTGACAACGGTGACTTCGTGATTGTGACGAACTGCGAACGCATCGTTGTCACGGGCAAGAAGCTCGACACGGTGCGCTATTATCGCCACTCGCGCTACCCTGGCGGGCTGAAGAGCCGCACTATGCGTGAGATGATGGACCGTTTTCCGGAGCGCGTCATTTACGAGGCTGTGCGCGGGATGATGCCGAAGAATAAGCTGGGACGCGCCCAGATGAAGAAGTTGCGCATCTACACCGGCGACCAGCATCCTCACGGCGCGCAACAGCCGAAAGTGTTGGAACTTTGAGAGAGGATTGAAGGACGGAGAGTCTCATGGCTGAGTATGTAGAAGCTGTCGGGCGTCGCAAAGAAGCCACCGCGCGCGTGCGCCTGTATCCGGGCACCGGTGAGATCGTCGTCAATGATAAACCGGTCGATGTTTACTTCGGACGTGCGTTGGATCAGATGATCTTGCGCCAACCGCTCGTGCTCACCGGCACAGAGTCCTCGTACAACATCAGCGTCAAAGTGCGCGGCGGCGGGGAGAGCGGGCAGGCGGCGGCCGTGCGCCTGGGCATTGCACGCGCCTTGTGCGAACGGGACCCCAATCTGCGCCCTCCGTTGAAGGCGGCCGGGTTCCTGACTCGCGATGCGCGCGAAAAGGAGCGCAAGAAGCCCGGTCTCAAGCGTGCACGCAAGGCGCCCCAGTACACCAAACGCTAAACCGTCGGGCTGCGTTTTCTCTTTGACTTGCAAAAACACAGGCAAACGGAGCAACGTCATTGCTCTGTTTGTCTGCTTTGTATTGTCGATTCGATCAAGGATCGATCAAGGAACCTCAGGCGCAATGGCTGCGACCATCAAGACCGGCGTCCTTTGCATCCCCACCTATGACGAACAAGCTGTGCAGGCTGTGCGTCGCCTTTTGCATGCACGCCTGCACGGGGTCGTGGTGTGGGCGGAGCGCCACATCGCAGGACAGCGTTACTGGATCGAAGAGTTGCTGCGGCGGTGGTGTGATGAGGAGGAGCTGGATTTGATCCTCACCATCGGCGGCACTGCACCGGCGCCTGGCCCAAGCGCTCTGGAGATCACCCCGGAGGCGACGGCTGCTGTGCTCGAACGCCCGCTGCCCGGCTTACCGGAGGTCATGCGCGCTGTGATGAGCAAGAAAACGCCGCTTGCCTTTCTAGACCGCAGCGTGGCCGGCGTTCGCGGGTGCACGGTGATTCTCAATCTCCCGGCCGGCGCCCATGCGGCTTCGCTGGCGCTGGAGGCAGTGGTGGACCTTCTCGGCCCAGCGCTCGCTTATGTGCGACAAGAGTCTGTCTCCCCGACGCTGGAGGAGGCGCTGATTTCTCTTTCCTCCTCGGACGACGATGAAGAAGATGAGCCGATGCAGCCGCCTTCGCCTCCCTCCTCGACTGCAGGCGCAGGTAAACGCTCCGGCCGTTCCCTCGATCCTGAGGAGTTCGCCGAATTCCTGCGCCGACGCTCTCAATAGCGATGACGGCTGCATGGCTCAAGCGGTCGGCCTCCCCTAAATCACCGCCAGCGCTTTGCGTCGCTCCTCGATGGCAGCGAGCAGATCCATGAAGGAGTCGGCGAACTTCTTGACGCCGTCCACCTCCAACTCCACCGTGACTTCTTCCATCGAAACGCCCAGTTCAGCCAGATCCGCAAACACGTTGCGCGATCCGTCCAGGTCACTGCGCACGGTGAGCGCCACTTTGCCATGGTCCTTGAACGCCTCCAGCGTCTGGGGCGGCATCGTGTTGACGGTGTGCGGGCCGATCAGCGGCTCCACGTAGATCAGGTCCGGGTAAGCCGGATTCTTGGTGCTAGTGCTGGCCCAGAGGGGGCGTTGTACGTGCGCGCCAGCGGCGGCCAACCGCTCCCAAGCTGGGCCGACGAAGGTCTGCTCGAATTGCGCGTACGCCAGTTTTGCATTGGCGACCGCCGCTTTGCCTAGCAAGGCTTTGCAACGCGCCGCCTTTTCCGGAAATTGCGAGGCGATGCGCTCAAGGCGTGCGTCGATGTTGACGTCCACGCGGCTGACGAAGAAGCTCGCCACCGAGGCAATTGCGTCCACAGGCAGGCCAGCCTCGAGTCGGTCTGTCAGTCCCTGTATATAGGCGGCCATGACCTCGGCGTAGCGCTCGAGACTGAAGATCAACGTCACATTGATATTGACGCCGTCCGCAATCAACTGTCGAATCGCCGGGATGCCTGCTTTGGTGGCCGGCACTTTGATCATCAGATTGGGGCGCGCAACGGCGGCGTGCAAACGTCGCGCTTCGGCGATGGTGGCCTCGGTGTCATAGGCCAGATCGGGGGCAACTTCCAGGCTCACGAAGCCATCCCGCCCCTGGTGAGCGTCGTACACCGGGCGCAGCACGTCGGCGGCGGCCTGGATGTCGGCGATCGCCAACGTCTCGAAGATGCTTTTGGCGTCTGCGCCGGTGGTCGCCAGCCGCTGCAGGTCCTCCTGATAGGCCGCGCTTTTAACGATCGCCTGCTGGAAAATGGTGGGATTGGAGGTGACGCCGCGCACACCCTCGTCGACCAGCGCCTTGAGTTTGCCGTCCTGAATCATGCCCCGCTCGATATAGTCAAGCCAGATGCTCTGCCCAAGTTGATATAGCTGCTGAATGCGGTTCATAGTTGCTCCTTTTCTGTTTCATTCCGTTGCAACGGCTGTCGATCGGCGGCGAAGGGATTGCCCGCCTTTCCTTGCCGTTCCCCTTTGACTTTTGGCCTTATCTTTGACAAATCGTATCATACCGTGTACTATGTTTTTTGTAGCGGCGGTTACTGCCGTCTTGCAAGAGTATACTCATAATAGCTTCGGCTGGAAAGTAAATCAAAAAATTGATTTTTCAGTCCAGACGATTTTGGAGCGTGCTCAATCGAAGAGAATCCAGGTTGTTAGTCGAGGAGAAGCGAAACAATGGCAAAACCTATTGTGGTGACCGACGCCACCTTTGAAGAGCTGGTCGTCAAAGCCGAAAAACCCGTATTGGTCGATTTCTGGGCGGAATGGTGCGGCCCTTGCAAAATGATCGCTCCGGTGCTCGAGGAGCTCGCCGAAGAGATGGGGGATCAATTGACGATCGGTAAGCTGGACGTGGACGAAAATCAAAATACGGCATTCGCCTTCGGCGTGATGAGCATTCCGACCCTGTTGCTCTTCAAAAACGGTGAACCGGTCGAACGCATCGTCGGCTATCAGCCAAAACCTGCGCTGAAAAGCCGCCTGCAAAAACATTTGAACTGAGCAGCGGAAGTGAGCGACGAATCGTTTCTAGGCAAGGGTGTGGTCATTCGATCACACCCTTTATAATTTTTTCTCTTTTCAGGCTTGCGCAGTCTGGGGCTGAGGGTCAGACGGACAGAATGGCGTGCCGGGAATAGCTAAACAACATTCATTGAGAGTGAAACAGGAGACGAATGAATATGGGCAAGCTAGAAGGTTGGGCTTTTCTCTCTCTCATGGGATGCCTCGTGTTATCCTTACGCTGTCATTGACACTGTTGTCGGGCATCTGGGCAGGTGTGGCGAGTGTAGTTGCAGTTATTCTGGGTATTTTATCTGGCGGATTATATGGAGCGTCAGTCAGGTGTGAGAAATGATCGCAGTAACCGTCCGTAAATGGCTTACGCTATCCTCGCCGCGCCTTTTGCATCAACGACTGCGGCGCTTGCGTAGAAGGCTCTCAAGCGGCCACAGCCCTATCAGCACAAACGCATCAAGCAGAATCAAAAAGATGAGGGCGCCGACGGTGATTTCAAAGAATGGCCCCATCCATGCCAGCAGCATTTTCATCGGCTCCAGCGGCAATCCCACCCCAGTATAGATCAGCGCCACCAAAGCGGTGTAGAGCAAGGCGGGCTTGAGCGGCTCGCGGTCGCTGCTGCTGGGAAGCATGGTGTTGCCGATGGCGAACAGAATGTACGCCCAGAGCAATCCATCGGCTGTGCGCAGGCTGGCGAAAAAACCCATTGTCCCTCGCCACAGTTGACCCGCCGCCAGCGCTTCCAACAGCGCGGGCGTGGCGAACACTCGCCATCCGATCCAGGCGATTGCGAGGTTGCCCACCAACAACGGCGCCATGCCCACCAGGCTTTCCCGCCAGACGTCGGCGCGCTGCATGCTGACGCTGCCCAGGCCGAGATGCTCCTTTTGTTTGCGAGGCCAGATGCGAAACTTGCTGACGCGCAGCCCTAGTGCGCGCGCCGCCAGCCAGTGCGCTGCTTCATGTAAAACGACGCCGGGCAAGAGCAGCAGAAAAATAATCACGCCTGCCAGGTCGCCCCAGCCGGTCAGATAGAAGGTGACGCCCTGCACGCGCAGGCTGACCTGTTGGCTCAGCCAGGAAAGCGTCAGAAGGCTGCCCAGCAATACGGCCAGGAGCATCAGGGTGTGCAGCTCTTGTGCGTCCAAGATGCGCTCGCTTTGCGTGGTTAGGGCGTTTGCGGCTCCAGATTGTAGGTGAGACTTTCAAACAACCAGCAGCCGTTCTGGCGGATGAGTGTCCAGCGATCTCCTCCGGGGGCGATCTCGGCGCCGATACGCGTCGTGGCGGTGACGAGGGCGCGATCGCCGGCGATCTCCACTTCCATGTCCGACGGAGTGGCATCCGTCGGCGCGCCGGGGAAGACGACGCGCACATAGCGATGGCGGATGGCATCGACGCCGCGCCAATGCTGGTCATCCTCAGGCTGATCGGGCGTATGTCTGGCGTCGGCGACATAGCCGTCTTCGCTCCACAGCGCCATCAGGGCGTCGATCTCTTGTGCGACGACCAGCTGCCCTTCTGCAGCGATCATGACGCGTATCACTGTGGCGTCATCGGTGCTGTTGGGTAGATTCAGACTGCACGAACCGGCGGTGGATGGCGTCGGCACGCTGCATCCATAAAGCGTCAGACTTGCATAAAAAAATAAAAGAATGCGTCTCCAGAGGGTCATGCTCTCACCAAATGGATAGTCAGCCCATGGATGCGCGCGTCAGTTCCATCGGTTTCCCCGCCCTGCTGAAGAAGTGACGCACGAAGGCTGTATGCATGTCGAGCGTCTCTTCAAGCGTTCCATAGCGCCATGACGTCAACTTAAAAAGCACGATGCCATCGGCCTGGTGGCGCCGGGCGTTAGGGAAAAGATAGAAGTAATAGACCACATGCTCGATCGGCTCGTCTGAGTCGGGGAGTTGTTTTTTGCCGTGCAGCCACAACCCGTAGATCTCGCCACCCTCCTCCAGCGGCGCAGCATGCGAACCGAGGCTGTATTGCCAGCCGTCGGCGTCGTAGCAAATATCCGGGGCGTGAAAAGGCTGGGAGCTTCGACCGCCCACCAGGCTCAGCCAGATGTAGCGACCGGCGTCATCGGTGTAAAGGCGTTGGACGTACTGTTCCGGGTCGAGCAAGATCAGCACCTCCTGGTTGGTCTCCGGCATATCCACGCCATGCCATGCGCCGACCACCGTCGGCACATTGTTGAGATCGTGGTCGAGGTCGAAGTGGGCTTTGGCGACGACGGCTCGCTCGCGCGGCGTGCGCTGCCAGAAGTCCAGGTCGGTGATATAGACGAACTCACCGTCGGCGTCCAGGGGTTGCGACGATTGCCACAGGCCGCTGAGGTGCGGTAAGTAGACGAACGTCGCACCGATGACGAGCAACGTCAATAAGCCTACCGTAGTGAGCGTTGAGCGTCCTGGCATGAATCAGATGACCTCTGGGCGCAGAGAACCGAAACGGAGCGCACGCGTGAGCGGCAGCGTCAGCGCTAACATGGCGAGAAAGAAGAGAACGCCGGAGTAGTCGTGGTAGAAGATGAAGCCGGCCTCCGCGCCCCAGGCGCGGGCAACGAAGAGCAGCGCCGCCACGCGCAGAATGTTGCCAAGCAGCGCCAGGGGAAGGGCCAGCGCCGCCAGCAAGACGCGCGCGCCGACCGAACCTTCCAGCAGGTAGGCGACCAGCGTCAGCAGCGAGAACAGGCTGATCAGCGAGTTGACGCCGCTGCATTGTGCGCCGATCACCAGGTCCGCATTGGGCAGCGTGACGGCGTTGCCAGTGATGGTGACGTCAAGACCCAGGAATTGCACGATCGCGCCGGAACAGTAGCCGGTGAAAAGCGCCAGGGGCAGCGTAATGCGATCCAGGATAGGGAGGGGCACCATCAAAGCGAGATAGCCGATGGGAAAGGCCAGCCGGCGTAGAGCCACGACGCCGGCAAGCGTCCACACCATGCCCGCCAACATGCCGATCATGGCGAAGGCGGCCAGATAATAGGCGCGTTGCTGCAGCGCGTACAGATAGAACGCCAGCGTCGCTCCCAGCAAGAGCAGACCGGCTCCCTCGCGGTTGGCAACTCTCAAACGTAGTTGCGGGTCGTTACGAACGCGCTGAATGGCAAGAAACAACGCCACGGGCGCAATCAGAAGTCCGTGGCTGTAATACTCGTTCGACATCCACTCAAACCAGAGCCACTGCCACACCGGCCACGTGATGAGTGCATACCCGATCATCGCTGCAACCGGCAACCAGAGCCCTCGGAGATCGAATCGCTGCATGCGCACACCTGGGAACTGGGGAGGAGAGGAAAAACCCGGCAGCCTCTCCTCCCCACCTTCTCAATACAATCTCAATACAATGCACTTGTGATCTTCACCATGGCAGCGTAGCTTTCGACCTTAAGCGAAGCGCCGCCGATCAAGGCGCCGTCGATGTCGGGCTGCGCCATGATTTCGCCGATGTTCTTTTCGTTGGTGCTGCCGCCGTAGAGAATGCGGATGGCGGCGGCGGCTTCTGTGCCGAACATTTCGCCCACGGTCTCGCGCACCACGCCGCCGCAGATGTCGTTGGCCTGCTGCGCAGTGGCCGCCTTGCCCGTTCCAATGGCCCAGATTGGTTCGTAGGCGATGATGATCTGCTTCACCTGGTCGGCAGTGAAACCGGCCAATGCGGCGCGCACCTGGCCGCTGACGAAGGCCTGCGTCTCCCCGCGCTCATTCTGCTCCAGCGATTCGCCGACGCAGAGGATCGGCGTCAGTCCCGCCGCTACGGCGCTGTGCACTTTCTTGTTGACCGTTTCGTCGGTTTCGGCGAAGTATTGCCGACGTTCACTGTGGCCGATGATCACATAGGTCGCAAGCCCTTTGAGCATCGGAGCGCTGATCTCGCCGGTGTAGGCGCCGCTCTCCGCCCAGTGCATGTTTTGCGCGCCGACGGCGATGTTGCTGCCTTTGAGCGTCTCGCTCACCGCAGGGATGTCGATGAATGGAGGGCAGACCACGCAATCGACGTTGGCGACGTCGTTGACCTGCTCGCGGATGGCGCGCGCCAGCGCCACCGCCTCGTCGATCGTTTTGTTCATTTTCCAGTTGCCAGCCATCATGGGCCTGCGCATACTATCGCTCCTTCACTGTTTAGGTTGAAAGGCATCTCATTCGTTGCTCTGACGTGCGCTGGCTTTCAGGGGTTCGTTTAGCGCTTATCGTCCGTTTCTGGGGCGTCGTTTGCTTCAGACGCCGACTCTGCTCGCGCCTGGCGTTTGAGTTCGGCGGCGTACTCTTCCGCCGTCAGCCAGCGCCCGCCCTGGACTTCATAGCGCGTCACCTGTTTTTTGTCGTCGAGCCAGAGCTGCACTTCGACCTGGGCGAAACAGCGGTTGCGGCCAGAAGTGTGGAGCACCTTGCGTACATAGTAGCCGCCGTTTTCTTCGGCCAGGCTTAGCTCGTTGAGCAGATCGACCTGTCCTTTGATCGGCTCGCGGCAGCGATGGCTGAAGACATAGATGGGCAGGTGGCGGTCGACGCCGGACGAGCCTTTGCCGCGCAGGGCCGCCAGCAATCTTGCAAACAGGTTCATGGTCCTTTATTTGTCGTTGAGTGCAGCCACGCCAGGCAGCTCGATGCCTTCCAGAAATTCCAGGCTGGCGCCGCCGCCCGTGCTGACATGCGACATCTTGTCTTCCAGGCCGGCCTCGCGAATGGCCGCAGCGCTGTCGCCGCCGCCGATGATCGTCGTGGCGCCCTGCAATCCCGCCAGAATTTCGGCAATGGCGAAGGTGCCTTGGGCGAACTTGGGAAATTCAAAGACGCCCATGGGGCCATTCCAGACCACCGTCTTTGCGCCGGCGAGACGATTGGCGAAATGGGCGATGGTGGCCGGGCCGATGTCGAGCGCCATCCAGTCCACAGGCACTTCGTTGACGGGAACCACCTTTTCGTTGGCGTCGGGCGCAAAGGCGTCGGCCACGCGCAGGTCGACAGGTAGATGGATCAGATCGCCGCCTTTGGCCAGCAGATCGCGCGCCGTATCAAGCGCATCGGTTTCGACCAGGCTCTTGCCCATGTTGAACCCCTGCGCCGCCAAGAAGGTGTTGGCCATGCCGCCCCCGATCAGGATGGCGTCGACTTTCTTCAGCAGATTGGAGATGACGCCGATCTTGTCGCTGATTTTAGCGCCGCCCAGGATGGCGATGAAGGGGCGTTCTGGATTTTCTAGCGCCTTGCCGAGATAGGTTAGCTCCTTCTCCATCAGGAAGCCCGCCACCGCCGGCAACAGCCTCGCCACGCCTTCCGTGCTGGCGTGGGCGCGATGGGCGCTGCCGAAGGCGTCGTTGACGTAGACGTCGCCTAGTTTGGCCAGCTCCGCCGCCATGGTGGGATCGTTTTTGGTCTCACGCTTGTCGAAGCGGGTGTTCTCCAGCACCAGCACCTCGCCCGGCTTGAGCGCAGATGCGGCGGCCTCCGCCTCTGGGCCTGTGGTTTGGCCGACGAACTTGACCGGCGCCGAGATGAGCGTCGCCAGATGGTCGGCGGCCACCTTCAGACTGTACTTCGGGTCCGGCCCTTCTTTCGGGCGCCCCAGGTGACTCATCAGAATCACTGCAGCGCCGTGATCGAGCAGGTATTGAATGGTCGGCAACGCTGCGCGAATGCGCGCGTCGTCGGTGATGGCGCCGGTCGTTTTATCCAGCGGCACGTTGAAATCGACGCGCACCAGAGCCTTTTTGCCCTGCCAATCGATGTCGCAAATGGTTTTTTTCTTCATATGATGCGTCCTTTGAAGGATAAAAAGCGTGGCGCACAGTCAATTCCTGCGCGCCACGCTTCGGGAACGATTCACGTCACTCAAGCTAAGGCTGCAAAACAGGCGATGGAGAAGCGGGGAGGACGGTCGATGCATCTGAGCTCCTCGCACATCCATCCGATTCTCCATCTCTCCCCCCTCTTTTTTCTCGCCTACGCTCTTTTCACCTTAGACGCCCTTCTCCGCCATATAGTTGATGAGATCGGCGACGCGCATGCTGTAGCCCCATTCGTTGTCGTACCAGGTGACGACCTTGACCATCTTGCCGTAGACATTGGTGAATTCGTAGTCCACCGAACTGCTGTAGGGGCTGCCCTTGAAGTCGATGCTGACCAGCGGTTCGCGCACCACCTGCAAGATGCCCTTCATGGGGCCGGCGGCTGCGGCGTCGAAGGCGGCGAACAGCTCGTCCTTCGTGATTTCCTTTTCCACGGTGGCGACAAAGTCCACGACCGAGACCGTTGGCGTCGGCACGCGCAGGGCGTAGCCGTCGAACTTGCCCTTCAGCTCCGGGATCACCAGGGCAACCGCCTTGGCTGCGCCGGTGGTGGTCGGGATGATGCTCAACGCCGCAGCGCGGGCGCGGCGCAGGTCTTTGTGCACCAGGTCGAGAATGCGCTGATCGTTGGTGTAGGCGTGCACCGTCGTCATCAGCGCCTGTTGAATGCCGGCCAGGTCGTTGAGGACTTTGGCGGCCGGCGCTAGACAGTTGGTCGTGCAGCTGGCGTTGCTGACGATGTGGTGCTTGGCCGGGTCATATTTGTCCTCGTTGACGCCCAACACGACGGTGAGATCTTCGCCCTTGGCCGGCGCGCTGATGATGACCTTTTTGGCGCCGGCGTGGAGGTGCAGCTCGGCCTTCTCGCGAGAGGTGAAGATGCCGGTGCTCTCGACCACAATGTCAACGCCCAAGTCCGCCCACGGCAGCTTGCTCGGATCCTTCTCCGCCAGCACCTTGATGCGGTCGCCGTCGATCACCAGGTCGCCATCCACCACCTCGACCTTGCCGGGAAAGGCGCCGTAGTTGCTGTCATACTTGAAAAGGTGGGCGTTGGTCGCCGTGTCGCTCAGGTCGTTGACGGCGACGAGGTCGAACTTGCCGCGATAACTCTCGAACAACGCCTTGGTGACCTGTCGTCCGATGCGGCCAAATCCATTGATCGCAACTTTGATAGCCATTTGAATCTCTCCTTATCTGGATAAATGGAAATGTGACATTTTTTATGATTGCGTCAGCGAGTTTTATGATTGCGTCAGCGAGGGTTGCACTTGTTGTCCATCTCATTTGGTCGATATTGCATCTACAATCAACCTTATTTTATCATCGTTGGCCGCAAATTGTATAGTTTACACTTTGTGTGATCTCTCGGCGAGTTTTGTGTAAATTTCCATCAGGCGGGCGGCAAGTTTACGGGAATCATGGCGCCAGGGGCGCTCCGCATCGACGACATCGCCGGAGAAGATTTGAAATTCTCCCCATTCGCCGGCTGGAGGAATCGTCACCCATCTGGCGGAAGGAGAAGGCTGCGTCTGGAGGTCATAGTTGTCATTGGCCAGCGCCATTAAAAAGGCGTCGCCGATGTGTTCGCGCAGCTTACGCAGATGGTCGAGCACTGTGTAGCCATCCGTTTCGCCCGGCTGCGTCGCTACATTGCAGATGTAGATGCGCACGGCCGACGAGGCGAGAATGGCGTCGCGAATCGCTTCAACCAGCAGATTGGGCAGCACGCTGGTGTAGAAGCTGCCCGGCCCCGCAACAATCAAGTCTGCCTGCAAAATGGCGCGGATCGCCTCCGGGTAGGCGCGTGCATGGGCAGGTTGGAGGTAGACGCGCTCAATTTGACCGGCGGATCGGGGCAGATTACTTTCTCCCTGTACGGTCACCCATTCGGTGCGCCCATCTTCGGTGGTGCGTCGCACCTCGGCGCAGAGCGTGACGTTTTCCAGCGTGCTGGGCAGAATCCTTCCCCGCACCGCCAACACGCGGCTGCTTTCGGCGATGCCCGCCTCGAAGCTGCCGGTGATCGCCGCCATCGTCGTGATAAAAAGGTTGCCAAAGCTGTGACCGGCCAGATCGCTGCGTCCGTCTTCGCCGTTGCTGAAATCTGTTTCCGGGAAGCGGTATTGAAAGAGGCTTTTCATGAGATCTTCAGCGTCGCTGAGCGCAGCGATGTTGTTGCGAAAATCACCCGGCGGAAGCGCTCCGGTCTGTCGCCGCAGGCGTCCGCTGCTGCCGCCGTCGTCCGCCACGGTCACGATGGCGGTGATGTTGTCGGTGTACTCGCGCAGGCCGCGCAACAGTTGCGGCATACCCGTGCCGCCGCCGATCGCCACCACGCGCGGTCCCTGACGACGCTGCTGGCGTTTGATGAATGCGTGCAGCATAGCCTGACCTTCAGGCGTGTGCAGCTCCGGCCACACGTTGCGCTCGAGCAGCGTGCGCAGCCGCCAGGCGCCGACCCCTCCGATCAGCGCCCCGATCAGAACTAGCAGTAGGGCGCGCAGCCAGTCCGGTAAAAAGTCGAGAAGGAGGTGATGGAAAGGACTTTCGGCAATCAGCGCAAGCAGCAGCAGCGCCAGTCCAAGGCCGGTCAAAAAAAGTCCTGTCAAGGTGGCGAAGACCCACCGTTTGACGCCGCCGCCCGGTCGAAGCATCCACAGCCATTTCTGGATAGCGCGCAGGGTGTGTGAGGTTCGAGCCAACATAGAGATATGAAAAAATCCCCGTCGGGCGCCGACGGATTTCCACCGGCGCCCGACGGGGATTCAACCCTGGCGTCCTCGACGAAATGCGCCCGTCAGGTCAAACGCAGGCGCTTGTTCATCGGGGCGCCCAAGAAACTGCGTGACGCACGCCGGCGCTAGAGGCAACCGTCTGCGTGCAAATGTATTGTCACCGGGCCATCGGCACGTACAGAATTTGCCCCTCGGTTGCGTCCGCCTGCACCGTGACTTCGATCTCTTCGCTCAGGGTGGCGTGACCCGCCGTGTCCACCACGCTGATGGTGTATGCGCCCGGCGCCAGGTTCTCCACCATCACGCCAGCGTCATCCGACACAAACTCGCCGACCAGAGCGCCGTCGGCGGCTGTCACACGCACTTTGACGCCAGTCAGGTTGACTTCGTCTGCGTCCATCACGCCGTTGCCGTTATGATCGACAAAGAAGAGCACGGCGATGGCGTCCACCGGCACAGAGGCGTCGTTCACAATGAGGGAAGGAGCGGCGATGGCGCGCGTCGGCGTCTTGTCGACGGCGCTCCCCTCGATCTTGCGCATAGAAATCAGCGCCTGGTCGAGCGCAGCGACGAAGACATCGAAGCGCTCCCCCGTAACCGCCAGACCGGCGACCGCATTCTGCAGATTCGTCAGCGCCGAGTCGTGGTTCTGGAGTTTGGTCGCAGCTACATCAAGCTCGCTGCGAGCGCGGGCCAGCTGGTCGCGCACCTCGGTGACCTGCGACGCAACGATGTCGAGATTTTGGCTGACTGCACCGACGTTTTCGCTGACGCGCGCCAAATTGGACTCCATCACCGCCAGACGTTCAGGCCGGGTGAAATTGAGTGTGCCGCCGTTGATGATCGCCAACACCAGCAAGGTGGCCAAAGTGCCCAGTACGGCGCCGCCGATTGCTGCAAAAAACATGGACAGCGAATCTTGAGAGGCCGCCTTATACTCCAGTTCCGGGGCGGAGAGTTTGCGTTCGCTACTTTTCATGTCTAGAGACTCATTTTGTACGCTCATAATACTCCTTCGTTGTCCACATAAGGGCCATCCATCCTCTGAAAGATCCACCACAGAGGTTGACGTCGGCCTTCCGAATACGCGAATACTTTTTCATCTTATCATAATTGGCGCTCTGTATGCCATAATGGCGAGATAGAAAAAGTAAAATCATCGGGCTGCTTCAGATCTGCCGAAAGACGAAAACAGAGCAGTCAAATCCAGTGTACAGAGCGCTGCAAGCAGCGTCAGGCCGAACACAATGCAATTGACCGACGAACACCCAACGTTTTCATCCGAGAGCATCCGCTGCGCTGCCCCAAACGACAGCGATCGCAGTGCAGCGATCGATTTTGTGCTTTCTCCGGCAGCGCAGCCTCTTCTGGAGACATTGGCGCAGGAAGGGCTCGACGACCGGCGC
>CALFWA010000276.1 GCA_937928035.1 uncultured Caldilinea sp.
CGGGCCGGCGCCGGGTGACCTCGACGCCGGCAAAACGAATCCCGCCGGTCTTCGCCGGCGTGACGCCTGTGAGCAGGTTGAAGAGCGTCGTCTTGCCGGCGCCGTTGGGGCCGATGACGCCGAGCAACTCTCCTTGACGAAGGGAGAGGTTGTATTCTTCCAGGGCCTGCAACCCGCGAAACGATTTCCCCAGGCGCTCGACGTTGAGCAGCAATGCGGATGAGTCAGCCATCGCTGTGCGTTTCTGTTTTGGTCAAGCGATTCAGACGCAAGAAGTCGAAATGATGCGGAAAGCCGAAGCAATGAAAAAATTCACGCGCTCTGTGAATTTTCCCAACCGGAAAAAGTATAAACCGGCGTCGGCAAGCTGTCAAAAGACAAAAAAACGACCGACCGAAAATGCTGTAAAAGGAAGGCGCTTGTCTTACAGGCAAATTGCCGGGGAAGCCGATTTGCATGGATCGAGGTCTTGGGCGCAGAATGACAAAATCATCAGGTTTTGCCATTCCAAAATCATTACGAATCATCGATTGTGCGTTGAGAAAAGAGCAATGAAACTCTTGAACTGGATCACTCCCGACGCCGGCGCCGTGCGCGTCGGCGTGGCGACCGACGCCGGCGTCATCGACTGCGGCGCCATCGGGTTCCCTACCCTTTCCATGGAGATGCTGATCGCCCAGCCGGAGGCGTTTCGTTCGTTGCAGAGAGCCATCGACCACGCAGTCGCCGATCCGGCGGCCCATGCATTGCGTTTGCTCGACGAAACGACGCTGCGTTTCGCCCCTGCGCTGACCCACCCGGGCAAGATCATCTGCGTCGGCCTCAACTATCGCCGCCACGCCGCCGAGTCGGGGCTGCCTGTGCCTTCGACGCCGGTGCTCTTCTCCAAATTCAACAACAGCCTGGCTGCGCATCGCGAGGCGATTCCTCTGCCGCCGATCGCACATCAGTACGACTACGAGGTGGAGCTGGCGGTGGTCCTTGGGCGCCGCGCCCGCAATGTATCTGTCGAGGAGGCGTTGGGATGCATTTTCGGCTACTGCACGGCCAACGACCTCAGCGCGCGCGACCTACAAACCCGCACCAGCCAATGGTTGCTCGGCAAGACGCTCGATAAATTCCTCCCGCTCGGCCCTTATCTGGTCACTGCGGACGAGGTGCGCGAGCCGCAAAACCTGTCTCTCAGGTGCTGGGTGAACGGCGAGCTGCGCCAGAATTCCAACACGGCGGATATGATCTTCAGCGTGGCGGAGATTGTCAGCTACATCAGCCAACACTTTACCCTGGAGCCGGGCGACGTCATTTGCACCGGCACGCCCGAAGGAGTGATTCTGGGCATGGCCGAAAAAGTGTGGCTGCGCGCCGGAGACGAGGTGACGGTCGAAGTGGAGGGGTTGGGACGGCTGACGAACGTGATGGCGTAGCCGATTTCAGCACTCGATGACGTTGACTGCGAGGCCGCCGCGCGCCGTCTCTTTATACTTCGCCTTCATGTCGGCGCCGGTCTCGCGCATGGTCTTGATCACTTTGTCGAGCGAGACGTAGTGTTTGCCGTCCCCGCGCAGGGCGATGCGCGCAGCGTTGATCGCTTTCACCGCGCCCATGGCGTTGCGCTCGATGCAGGGGATCTGCACCAGCCCGCCCACCGGATCGCAGGTCAACCCCAGGTTGTGCTCCATGCCGATCTCGGCGGCGTTCTCCACTTGAGCGGGCGAGCCGCCGCGCACTTCGGCCAGCCCGGCCGCCGCCATTGAACAGGCCACGCCGACCTCCCCCTGGCAGCCGACGTCAGCGCCGGAGATGCTGGCGTTCTTTTTGTAAAGCGTCCCGATGGCGCCCGCCGTGAGCAGAAAGCGGATGACGCCGTCTTCGTCGGCGCCGGGCACGAAGCGCATGTAATAATGCAACACTGCCGGGATGATGCCGGCTGCGCCGTTGGTGGGCGCGGTGACGACGCGGCCGCCCGCCGCGTTTTCCTCGTTGACGGCGATGGCGTAGACGTTGACCCAGTCCATCACGTTGAGCGGGTCTTGCAGATTGGCCTCTGGCCGCTCGACCAGCTTGCGATACAGCTCGGCGGCGCGACGTCGCACCTTCATGCCGCCGGGCAGGACGCCCTCCGTCGTGATTCCTCGCTGCACGCACGCCTGCATCACGTCCCAGATGCGCAGCAGGCCGGCGCGAATTCCCGTTTCGCTGCGCCACGCTTTTTCGTTTTCCAGCATGAGCTGGCTGATGCTCAGGTTGTGCGCTGCGCAGAGCGCCAGCAGCTCCTCTGCGCTGTCGAAGGGATAGGGGAGCGGCGTGTCATCCTCCTTGATGCGGTCGTGGCCGATTGCGCTCTCGTCCACGACAAAGCCGCCGCCCACCGAATAGTAGGTCGCTGCATCGAGAAAGGCGCCGTCGGCGTCCAGCGCAGCGAAGGTCATGCCGTTGGGATGGAAGGGCAGCGCGCTGCGCCGGAAGAGGATGTGCTGCCTTTCGACGAAGGAAATCGGCTGCTCTCCCAGGAGCAAAAGCCGCTGCGTCGCCCGCACGGCCTCGATTCGTTCGGGGATGGCGTTGACGTCGACGGTCTCCGGCTCCTCGCCCATCAGGCCGAGAATCACCGCCTTGTCGGCGCCGTGCCCCTTGCCCGTCGCACCGAGCGAGCCGAAGAGTTCGGTACGCACTGCGGCGACCCTGGGCAGCAACCCGTCGCGCCGAAGTTGTAACGCAAATTGTTTTGCTGCCTTCATCGGGCCAACCGTATGTGAACTGGAAGGCCCAATGCCGATTTTGAAGAGATCGAAGATGCTAATTGACATAATCTAAAATCTCTTACTATCTCGTCTGCCTAAAAACTGACTCTACGCTACTTTGTGCGTCGGTTATCTTCAGGCGTCGGTCATCGCTCCGGGCGGATACTTAAGGTCAAACTAGATCGCTGGGCTGGAAGTCGAACCTGCAGTACCGTTACAGATTTTTTGTTATTACTTTTTTGTTATTACCTTTAGTATTTGGTGGATATTGAAGCATAAGCAAGCATATTTTTACAATACGTCTTAGTTGCGCGCACGTTGACAAGGTCCTTCATTTGGTGATAAGATAGATTTGCTTAAAACGTTTTAATTATTTGGCTCAAGTCAGTTTTACCCGGAAAGAGTTTCAAGAAGATGGTCTGGCGCACGCTGGCGCCGATGCTTTTCTCTTTGTCGCTTCATCCACAACTTCTATGAATTTGAGGAGGACACAATTATGAAATCCGCAATGCAACCTGTCACGCTGGGTCTGATCGTCGGCAATCGCGGGTTCTTTCCGGCGCATCTGGCCGAAAGCGGCCGCAAGACCATCCTCAAGGTGTTGGAGGAGGAAGGTTTCCGCGTGATTACGCTTTCGCCGGAGGAGACACTCTACGGCAGCGTCGTCACGCACGCGGACGCACACAAATGCGCCGATCTCTTCAAGCGCCATCGCGATGAGATCGACGGCGTGCTCGTCACTCTGCCCAACTTCGGCGAAGAGCGCACCATCGCCGACGCGCTCCGCTGGTCGGGCCTCAATGTGCCGGTGTTGATCCAGGCGTTCCCCGACGACCCCAACAAGATGACCGTGGCCGACCGTCGCGACTCCTTCTGCGGCAAGATGTCCGCCTGCAACAACCTTCGTCAATATGGGATCAAATATTCGCTGACCACGCTTCACACCGTCGATCCGGAAAGCGACTCCTTCCGGCAGGACCTGGCGCGCTTCGCCGGCATCTGCCGCATCGTGCGCGGCTTCAAGAACGCCCGCATCGGCGTGATCGGCGCGCGCCCGGCCGCCTTCAACACCGTGCGCTTCAGCGAGAAGCTCCTGGAGCGCAGCGGCATCTCCGTGGAGACGCTCGACCTCTCCGAGGTCTTTGGCCGCATCCAGCGGCTCGACAACGAGGCGAGTATCGTCAAGGAGAAGTTGGCGCAGATCGAGCGCTATGTGCAGACCACCGGCGTGCCGCAGGAGTCGCTGTTGCGCATGGCCAAGTTCGGCGCCGTCGTCGACGCATGGATGAAGGAGACGGAGCTGACCGCCAGCGCCATTCAGTGTTGGACGGCGATGGAGGAGTATTACGGCGTGGTGCCCTGCACGTTGATGAGCATCATGAGCGACAGCCTCATGCCCTCCGCCTGTGAGACCGACATCGCCGGCACCGTGGCCATGATGGCGTTGGCCTTCGCCTCCGGCAAGCCGAGCGCCATCGTGGACTGGAACAACAACTACGGCGATGACCCCGACAAGGCCATCATCTTCCACTGCTCCAACTTGCCCAAGAGCATCTTTGTGGAGGAGAAGGACGTGCAGGCTGCGGGCGGCCTGATTCGGGCCGACGACATCGCCGTGATGGACTTCCAGGAGATCATCGCCGGCTCCGTGGGCAAAGAGAACACCTTCGGCACGATCGTCGGCCGCGTCAAGGCGGAGCCGTTCACCTATCTGCGCGTCTCGACCGACGACCTCAACGGGCGCATCGTGGCCTACGTGGGCGAGGGCGAGTTGACCAATGACCCGATCAAGACCTTCGGTGGCTACGGCGTCGTGCGCGTCCCTAAGCTCCAAGAGCTGTTGCACTACATCTGTGAAAACGGCTTCGAGCACCACGTCGCCATGAACCTCTCGCAGGTGGCCGCGGCTGTGCACGAGGCGCTCAACAAATACATGGGCTGGTCCACCTACTGGCACAAAGGATGAGCGGAAAGCGCGGAGATCGGGGGCTGCTGCGCCGCCCGATTTCCGCATGCACCCGGCGGCCCCGCAAGCTCGTGGGGAAGCCGGAACAGCGCAGTTGCGAGCAGCGCCTGCGCATCGCCGAAAATCGGGAAAGCGTAGGCCGTACACTTTGTATCAGATTTTCACATGCCGCAAAGGAGTCTGGCTATGGGATTGCAAGAAGAACGACTGGCGCAGATTCGCGCCTTTATGCGCACCCAGGAGATCGACGCACTGGTGTTGCGGCGGGTGAGCAGCTTCGCCTGGGCGACCGCCGGCCATCGCTCCTACGTCAACACGGCGTCGACGGACGGCGTCGCCACGCTGGTGATTACGCCGGATGAACAGTTCGTGGTGACGAACACGATCGAGGCCCCGCGGCTCGATCAGGAAGAAGGGCTGGCCGCAGCGGGCTGGAAGCTGCGCGTGGCTCCCTGGTGGAAGGCCGACGACACGGTGGCGCGGCTTACGGCCGGCAAACGCGTCGGCGCGGACTTCGCCATGAGCGGCGCCGTAGACCTGTCCGACGCCCTTGCGTGGCAACGTTCGCTGTTGTTGCCGGAAGAGCATGAGCGCTTCCGGGCGTTGGGCAGGATCTGCGCCGAGGCGATGAACGCCGCCATTCGCTCGATCGCGCCGGGCATGAGCGAATATGAGATCGCTGCGCAGCTCGCTTACGAGACCGAGCGCCGCGGGGCGCAGGCTATCGTCAACCTGATCGCCACCGACGAGCGCATCTTCAAGTTCCGCCACCCGCTGCCGACCGACAAGCGCCTGAACGACTACGCCATGCTCGTGCTCTGTGGCCGTCGCGATGGTTTGGTCTGTTCGATCACGCGGCTGGTGCGCTTCGGCAAGCTGCCGGATTCGTTGCGCGTTAAGGCGGACGCCGTGGCGCAGATCGACGCCGCCTTCATCCTGGGGACGCAACCCGGCCGCACGCTGGGCGACGTCTTCGCCGATGGACAGGCCGCCTATTCGGCGACCGGCTTCACCGACGAGTGGCAATATCATCATCAGGGCGGTCCGGCGGCCTACGAACCGCGCGAGCTGATCGCCACGCCGGGCGCCGCCCAGGTGGTGACGGCGGGTCAGGTCTACGCTTGGAACCCCTCGATTGCCGGCGTCAAGTCGGAGGATACGATTTTGGTGACCGAAAACGGCGTCGAGGTGCTCACCGCCATCGAAGGCTGGCCGATGCAGGAGGTTTCCGTCAACGGGCAGAGTATTGCGCGTCCGGCGATCTTGGAAGCGTAGCCTCAGCAATGCGCAAAGTCTCGGCAATAATCCACGCCGGAGCATTCGGCCGGAGGCCGAACCTATGCTTGCACACGTAGGTCACCGCCTCCGGCGTTACATTTCGACTTGCTTTGTGTTTCGATCCCTTCGAGGAATAAATCATGTTAGAGGCGCTTAAAGAAGAATTGTACCGGCTCCATCTGGAGCTGCCCAAACAACACCTGGTGACCTGGACGAGCGGCAACATCAGCACGCGCGATTCGGAGTCCGGCCTGGTGGTGATCAAGCCCTCAGGCGTGCGCTACGAGGAGCTGCGGCCCGAGCACATGGTGGTCGTCGATCTGGAAGGCGACGTCGTTGAAGGCAATTTGAAGCCCTCCTCGGACACGGCCAGCCACCTGTACATCTACCGCCATCGCCCCGACGTCAACGGCATCGTGCACACCCATTCTCGCTACGCCACCGCCTTTGCCGCCTGCGGCATGCCGATCCCCGTCTATCTGACGGCGCAGGCCGACGAGTTCGGCGGGCCGATCCCATGCGGCGGCTTTGCGCTCATCGGCGGCGAAGAGATCGGCCGGGTGGTGGTCGAATCGATTGGCTCCTCGCCGGCTGTGCTGTTGAAAAACCACGGCGTCTTCACCGTCGGGCCGACGGCGCAAGCTGCGCTCAAAGCCGCCGTCATGGTCGAAGACGTGGCCGCGACCGTCTGGCTAGCCTTGCAGATCGGCAAGCCGGAGCCGATCCCCGACGAGTTGGTGGCGAAGCTGCACTACCGTTACACGCGTGTGTACGGACAGTAATTGAGGCGAGAGGGCGACAGGCAAAGGGCCGGACGGATCTGTTATCAGAAAAAGATTATGTCTGTCATAAGCGATTCGAGGGCGCGCCCGAAGCAAAGGTTGCGCGATACTTTACCGCAATCGAACCGTGGACTTTGCAGAAGGAGAATCCGCTTATGACGACGACAACGCAACTCGGCATTCAGGTGCGGCTCGACGCTCCCTACGAGGAGGCCATTGAGCGGGCGACGGCTGCGCTCAAGGAGCAAGGCTTTGGCGTTTTGACCGAGATCGACGTCCAGGCGACGCTCAAGCAAAAGCTGAACGTCGATTTCAAAAAGTATAAAATTCTGGGAGCGTGCAATCCGCCGCTGGCGCATCGGGCGCTGACAACCGCGCCGGAGGTCGGCCTGCTGTTGCCCTGCAACGTGATCGTGTATGAAGACGAGGCAGGCGGCGCAGTGGTGACGCTTACCGACCCGATGTCCATGGTCGCCTTCCTCGACAATCCTGCGCTGCGTCCGGTGGCTGAGGAGGCGCGCAGCAGGCTGGAGAAGGTGGCGCAGGCGTTGACGCAGCCAGGTTGAGTCTATAAGTTCAACTATAAATCCAATACGCCGGAAGCGCCGGCTTCGTGGGCGGCCAAAATCCGCTCCGCCAGGGCTTCCGGCGTCAGCGCGTTGCGGGGTGGGCGCATGGGGGTCTTGCTCCACAACGACGTGTCCACTGCGCCGGGGCGCACGACGGTGACGCGCAGTTTGCGTTGCTCTTTGGCCAGTGCGGCTGCAAACGCCTCCAGCCCGGCCTTGGCGGCGGCGTAGGCGGAGAGGCCGGGCAGCCGCAATTTCTCACTGTACGCGCCGATATACATCAGATGCGCCTGATCGGCCAGCAGAGGCAAGCTGTAGTGAGTCGCCAGATAGGCGCCGGTCAGGTTGGCGTCTAAGATGCGCTTCCACGCCTCCGGCTTCATCTCCGCCACCGGGCTGAAGAGGATGTCGCCGACCGCATACACCCAGAGATCGATGGCAGGCAGCTCTTGTGCGGCGGAGTAGACGGCGCGCTGCACTGCAAACTCGTCGGCGACGTCCGCCTCGTAGCGAAATTCGGTGAGCTCCGCCAGGTCGTGGGGATGGCGGCTCACGGCGCCCACCGTCCATCCTTTTGCTCGCAATTGCTGCGCCAGCGCACGACCGATGCCGCCGCTGGCGCCGAAAATCAACGCTGAGGACATGCTTCGTCCTTTCTATGCATCCCTTAGACAATCACCGGTGAATCAGCGTCGCAAAGATGCTCGGATCGACTTCTGGCGTGAAGCCGCCGGGAACGCCCTTGACCAGCACGCTCACGGCGTCATGGCTGTGCAGCGACTCTTGATGCGACGCCACGATTTTGAAGTCCTTGATGCGCGGGTCGGGGTCGAGTTTTTCGTGAAGCAGCCGCACGGCGTCTTCGACGAACTTGAGATAGGCGGCGTTCAGCTCGGCGAAAGCCTGCTCATCCTCGCGCTTGACCATCACCTGCGTTTCCGTTTTGAGCGCATCCAGGCAGAGGTCGCGCAAGTCTTCGATCCACAGAAAATCGTTGAGCTCTACGCTCACGCGCGCCACCGAGCGCTGGCTGTGCGGCACGGCGGCGATCCCCCGCTCCAGGATGGCGTGCTGCGATAGCTCGTAGCTGCACGGACAGGTCGAAGCATACACGAAATCGAAGTGGATCAGCTTGCGCACAGCGCCGTAGCGGTTCATGCGCGCTTCGAGCGCCACCTGATAGTACTGGTAGCCGAGCAGGCCGGAGCGCAGCGACTCGTTGAGCATTGGGTAGTTAAAGCGCAGGATGAGATACGCTTCCAGGCTGCCCAACGAGCGGCGATAGTCCTGCAAGATTGCCTCGAGCAGGTCGAGGTCGAAGATTTCGTCTTTATACTCGTAAAAGGTGCGCATCACGCGCGACATGTTGATGCCCTTTTTGTGCGCCTCGAGCGAAACCGTGCCGGTCACCGAGGTCTCCAGCGTCAGCGGCTGGCCGTCTCGAGTCGCGTAGCGCAGCGGCAGCCGAAAGTTGTGGATGCCCACCTGCTGAATCGCTACGACGCTGCCCTGGATCAACGAGGCGGGGCCGTTCTGCAAGTCCGGCAGCGAGGCGCGATAGGCTTCCGTCACAACGAAGTCGGCGTCGTAAAAGCGCCGCAGCGAGCGTGCATCTTGCGCAGGTGCGGCGACGCCGTGAGTTCCATTGTTGTGATATAAGGCGACAGGATGCCCGTTATAACTGTCGCCGTTGAATCCATTGCTGGTGAATCCGTTTGAATTGCGAATATCCATAGAGCCTCCGTTCAAAGTGATGTGAAATTTGCTCGATTGAGGCAGATTTTTGTTGTTCATCCGGTTGTCTCCATTTTCTGATCCATCAAGGCGGCTGCAATTGCGGCCAGCGTCTGGCCCGTCTGGGGATGCACCCATTCGCCCGCAACATCGGCCAGCGGGACGGCGACGTGGGCGAAGCGCAACACGTCTGGGTCTGGCAGCAGCCTGCCCTCTGTTTCGATAATTTCCCGGCCATAGAACGCTAAGTCCAGGTCAATGGGCCGCGGCGCGAACTTGTCTTCCGTGCGCACGCGCCCCATGGCGGACTCGATGGCGCGCAGCGCCTGACGCAGCGCCGCCGGCTCCAGGTCGGTCTCGGCGCGAACCGCAGCGTTGGCAAAGTCCGTCTGTCCGGATGGTTGCCCGTCGGCGCCCAGCGCAGGCGTGACGTAGACCGGGCTGACGGCCAGCACGCGCAGTCGCGGATGGCGCTCCAGCTCGGCCAGCGCGCGTTGGATGTTGCGCTCGCGGTCGATGTTGCTGCCCAGGGTGATCAGGACCTCCATATCCATCACTCCTTTGAGAGCGCCGCGCCCATCACTTCTGCGCGCGTCCGGAAAATTGTCAGTCCGACAGAGCGAGAAAAGCGCACGGCGCCCGGCTTCTCGACGGTCAGCTCGACCGCCTCGATGCGCGGGTCGGTCTCGAAGCAGATGCGCACCAGGTCGGCGGCCAATTTTTCGACAAGCTGCGGTGCAGCCGATTCGATGTGGGCGATCATGGCCTTGGCCGCCGTGCGATAGTTGACGGCGTCTTCGATGGCGTCGCTAACGCCCGCCTTGCGTGCGTCAGCCCACAAGGTGACGTTGATCAGGATGTCCTGGCGGTTGGCGCGCTCGTCGGGCTTAATGCCGACGATCCCGCGCACCAGCAGGTCCTTGATGAAAATACGATCCAGAGAATCAAGAGAATTCGTCACAATTTCCTTCCTTTTTGCGATTACCGCTGCACGGCGCAGAGTCAGAGAGACGCATTTTTTCTCAAAAGCGCCTCTACGTTTCCCTCTGGCTGTAACAAGCGGAGATGTCTAATTGAATGAAGCCAGAAACTGCTCGATGGCCCTCAGTGTGGCCTCCGGACATTCTTCGTGCGCCACATGGCCGCACGCCGGAATGACCGCCAGGCTGGCGTTTGGCAGCGCTTGCGCCAGGCGCACGCTCTGCTCCGTCGGCACGATGCGGTCGTCGTCGCCTGTGATCACCAGCACCGGCAGCGTCAGGCGGTCGAGTTGGGCGGCCAGGTTGTTCGCCCGGCTGGCGTTCGTCAGCTCCCAGAGCGCCCGATCCCAGTTTTTGATCTGCAAAGGTGCCGTATAGCCCGCCCAGATTTCGTCGGTGATGCGCTCCGGGTCATGCCAGGCGGAGCGGGCGAAATCGACGCCCCAGTCTTGAATGCGACGCGCAATGAGCGGACCGATGTGTTGCATCTGCGGCGTGTGCAGCAGCCACTGCACGAACGCGTTCGGTCCCCCGCTGTACACCGCCGGGCTGATCAGCACCAACGCCTGCACGCGCTGCGGGTATTTTAGCGCCGTGAGGATGGCGATGGCGCCGCCGGCTGAATTGCCGACCAGCACCGCCTTTTCTACACCGAGCGCATCCATCAAATTCACGGTGAGGTCGGCCTGCGCCTCTGCGCTGTAGGGCAGCCCACGCGCCCAATCGGCCGGCGTTCCCCACTCGCCCCGCATCGGCCGCTCGGTCAGGCCAAAGGCAGGGCGATCGAAGGCAATGACGCGATGGGCTGCGGCCAGAGGAGCCATGACCTCGCGCCAGGAAAAGACGCTGGCGCCGAATCCGTGGAGCAAAATCAGAGTTGGCTCACCCGTCCCCAGTTCTTTGTAATGCACTTCCAGGTCGTCGCTGCCGAGCGGAACGCGGATGAACCGGCTGTCCGGCTCCGCCAGCGCTTTTGCCTCCTGGAGTCCGGCCAGCGGCGGAACGGGGATCAAGAAAGGTCCAAAGACCAGAGCCAACGTCAGCGAACCTGCTATCGCAAGCAACACCTTTTGCCAGCGCTTCATAGCTGCGAAGTATGACGCAGCCTCCGCCAGCATGCAGTACGAGCGCTTACAAACTTGGATATAAGTTTTGCAAAGATTGGACAATTTTCGGGGTGATTATGTGGTTGCAAGCGAAAGCGTCATGTAGAGCACGCGCACGAAGCGGTCGCCGACGCGCACGCGACTGCTCTCGCCGGTGAGGATGAAGCCCTGCGCCTCCCAGAATTTGAGGCAGGGGATGTTGAATTGCTCAACGCCGACGCGCACGGTCTTGACGCCGGCGGAGGCCGCCAGCCAGGGCTTGAGCAGCGCCCACGCCTGGCTGCCGATGCCCTGGCGCTGTAGAGGCTCTGCCACGATCAGCGAGCCGATGTAGGCGGTTCCATCTTCCGGCCAGTGGAGCCGCAGGTCGAGGGCGCCGATCAGTTCTGCGCCCGCCGAGGGGTCGTTGCGGTCGATGCGGCGCAAAATGCCGAGCAACGAGCGTCCCGGCGTCTCCTGGACGGCGGCCAGCTCTTGCCGGGCGTGGTCAGGAGGCGGCGCATCCAGTTTGTAGAGCCGCCAATAGCCGGGCGTCACGGCGTAGACCGCCTGCAACGCCTCGGCGTGCAGCGTTGGGTCGAGCGGCATCAAGGTGATGAGTTCCGTCATGGCCAGCGTCTATTTCTGAGCGGGCGTTGTTTTTTAGAGACGCAAAAAGAAATGAAGATATCGCCGAATATGCACAAATTTTTGTTTTTGCGCCTTTGCGTTGCATCTTTTCTCAGAGCAGCGCCTTCGCGGCCGCCTTGCGCAGCTCGGCGAGCTCCCGGCGCAGGCGCTCCAGTTCATCGCCGGTGCGTTCGAGCTTCTCCCGCTCGACGCGCACGAAGCGCGTGTACGGGGCGATCGCCTCGCGCATGCGCTGGAGGCCGTCGGTCAGCTCCCGTTCGAACTGTCGGGTCAGCGCCTCATTCAACTGATCGCGTAGGTCGTTGATGGCGCTGCGCAGCTCCTGTTTCAGGCGATTGCGACGGTAGGGCAGCACGTAAAAGCCCAGCGCGGCCAGTGCGCCAGCGCCGAGCAGGCCGGTCACGTCGAGCAGCGTGGTGTGGAGCAGCGTCACCAGGATGGCGCCCAGCCCCAGCGCGCCCGCCTCCACCGCAGCGGTCTGCACCAGCGCGCTTTGCACCTGCTGCGCCAGCTTGAGCGACTCGGTCTGCGGATCGTAGGAGTCGACGATGCGCTGCGCCTCGCGGCCGACGCTGGCGAGCAGATTCTGACGGTTCATCTCAAAGCTGCTTCCCACTCTGCCCACGATCTGATCGGCGTGGTGCGCCGCGCGTGCCTGGAGATACTCCATCACGTCGCGCCACTGCCGGTAATCGCGATCCACCATCCAGTCGATCAGGTCGCTCACCTGCTGTTCGACCGCGCGAGAGGTGTCCGCCACGACCACGCGCTCGAACTCGGCGCGTACCTTTTCCCCGTTGATGAGGTCGAAGACGCGACCAATGCGCAGGGTTTCGTCGAAGAAGCGGTCCCCGCGCTCGGCCATGGCGTACAGCACATTGTCGACGTGGCTCAGGTGATATTTGAAGTCGCGGCGCATGTCGGCTTCGTGCGCTTCCAGTTGCGCTTCGATGCGGTCGAGCGCTGCGAAGTCGTCCTTGAGCACGGCGCGGCGATTTTCGATCACGCCTTGATACTGATTGCAAAGGCGTTCGGCGACGCCGAGAGGATTCTCCAGCTTGAGGCGCAAACGCTCGCCGGCGTCGAGGGAGGAACGAATATACTGTTCGAGCGCCCCGAAGCGGCTGCGTCGCCAGAGGTCGTTTTCTTCGAGCCTTCGTCCATTCTGGCGCGCCTGCTCCTTGGCGTTAAGCGCCAGCCGTGCGCTGATGGGAAAGATGCGGGGGACTGCGCCCAACAATTCGGCGCTGTTGCGCGCAACGAAATCGACGACCTGTTCAAGCTCCTCCTCGTGCTCGATCAGGTCGATCTTGTTGATGACAAGAACGATCTTCTTGCCCCACTCGCGGATGCGTTGCAGCAATTGCCGCTCGCTCTCGCTGAAGGGCCGTTCTGCGCTGGTGACGAAGAGCACGAGGTCGCTGCGCGGGATGAAGTGTTCGGTGATCTCCTGGTGACGTTGAATGACGGCGTTGGTGCCCGGCGTGTCCACTAGGTTGATCTCCTGCAACCAGTCTACGGGCAGATGGATTACAACCGTTTCGTCGCCTGTTGTTTCTTCGCTCTTGCGCTCGTCGTAGCGCAGCACCTGAATCTGGCTGGTGGTGGGCAGCACGCCTTCAGGCAGTAGCCGCTCGCCCAGCAGCGCGTTAAGGAACGCCGTCTTGCCGGCGTTGAATTCCCCCACGATCACCAGCAGAAAGAGTTCATCGAGCTGCTCGCGCGAGCGCTTCAGCAGTTGCACGTCGTCGTCCGTCGCTCCTAGCCGTGCGAGCAGCACGCGCAGGTCCTCCAGCACGCTGCGCTCGCGCCGTAAAATCTGGTCTTGTTCAGGAGTCAGAATGCGTTGCAAGGATCGTCTCCGGATTCCATCGCTGCGTCGATTACGTCCTGTGCGTCATCGCAAAGCCGCCCAAAGACGCAAAGAACTTCCCCCAGCATCTCTATGCGCACGCAACACGCATCGTCTATCTGTATCGCGATCACGCATCATTTTCATCATCGTCTTCGTTACGCAACAGCACTTCGCGTCCGCGGCCTGCGCCCAGGTCGGGGCCGACGACGCCGAGTTTTTCCAGCTCTTCCATCAGGCGCGCGGCTTTCGGATAGCCGATGTTGAGCTTGCGCTGGAGCATGCTTGCGCTGCATGTGCGCATGCCGCGGATGGCGTCGATGGCGTCCTGGAGCAGTTCATCGCGGTTGTCGAGCTGGTCCAAGATGCTGGCCCACGGTGCAGAAACAGGCTGCATCGCGCCTCCGCCGGCTTCCTTCCAGAAACGCACCACGTTGGCGATCTCTTCATCGGTGACGAAGCAGCCCTGCACGCGCTGAAGTTTGCCCGCATCGGAGCGCATCAGCAACATGTCTCCGCATCCTAACAGCCGCTCGGCGCCTGGGCTGTCGAGAATGACGCGGCTGTCCACCTGGCTGGTGACGGCAAAGGCGATGCGCGTCGGGAAATTTGCCTTGATCGGTCCCGTGATAACGTCGGTGCTGGGGCGCTGCGTCGCCAGAATGAGATGGATGCCGGTGGCGCGCGCCATCTGCGCCAGCCGGCAGATCTGCCGTTCGATGTCTTCGGCAGCGGTCATCATCAGGTCGGCGAGTTCATCGATGATCAGGACGATGTACGGCAAGGGCTGACCGTCCTTCTGCCTGCGCACGGCGGCGTTGTAGGCGTCGATGTTGCGCACGCCAACATCGCGGAAGAGGTGATAGCGGTCGTCCATCTGCAACAACAGCCACGTGAGCGCGCCCATCACCTGTTCGACGTCGGTGATGACTTTGCCGTAAAGGTGTGGAATGCCGTTGTAGCCGGGCAACTCGACCATCTTCGGATCAACCATCACAAAGCGCAGCGTCTCTGGGCCATGCTGCATCAGCAGGCCGGTGACGATGGTGTTGATGCAGACCGACTTGCCCGATCCGGTTGCGCCGGCGATCAGAATGTGCGGCGCTCGGGTCAGGTCAAGCACAACCGGCGCGCCAGCGGTGTTGCGACCCAGCGGCAACGCCAGCGCGCCGCCTTTGCGCAGCTCCGCGCTTTCCAGAATGCCGCGCAGGCTGACCAGCGATTTGTCCGGGTTGGGCACTTCGATGCCGACGTAGGGCCGGCCGGGCACCGGCGCTTCGATGCGCACGGCTGGCGCTGCCAGCGCCAGCGCCAGGTCGTCGGCCAGGCTGACAATGCGACTAACGCGCACCTTGCGCTTCTGCCCCGCACTTTCGACATAGAGCGGCTCCACGCCGAATTGCGTCACCGTCGGCCCGCTCTCAACGTGGACCACGCGCACCGGCACGTTGAAGTCTTCCAGAGTGTCTACGATCAATTGTTCGATCTGTTTCACATCCCGATTGTTATAGACGCCTGCATCTGCACGCAGCAGATCGAGCGGCGGGAGGCTGGCGGACGTACGTGATGGACGTGCAGGCGTCGCCTTGCGCTGGCTAGGCGCCTCGCCCGCAGGCGCAGACGCAGGCGGCGTGGCAGCCTTTTTCTGCACCCGCGGCCGGCTCGACGTCGGCGCAGAGGAGACGGGGACGCTTTC
>CALFWA010000277.1 GCA_937928035.1 uncultured Caldilinea sp.
TTCTCCTCGATCGATCGGATCAGGTCTGCGAAAGGGTCTGGATTTCTCATCTTGTTTTTCACTCACTCCGGGATGCAGATGCCCACTAAACAGAATTGACATTGATAACGACCAGAATGACGACAAGCAACAATTTGCCAAAACAAAGACTCTGCATCTGCTTCCCATCACGTTCTTTATTTTACCAGACAAAACGAATTTCACCTTGTGAGGCGGCTACCTAAAAGCGCCGAAAAGGACGTCCGCTGTTGTATAATGGCTTGTATGAATCAACCGAGGATGAACCGATCCGACCGGCCTGATGAGCTTCGTCCCGCCGACGCAGCACACATGCAAATAGCGCTTGAGCAATTCTGGCATGTTCTAGCGACCCTCCCCGACCTGATCGAGCGCAGCGAGAACCTGCTTGCAGCCGAAACGACGGCGCGCTTGCGTCGGCTCGTCATCGAGATGATGCTGGCGCTCAACGGCGTCGCCTACCCGACCGGCACCCGCCATCTCAACACTTACCTCAGCGAGAAGCAGCGCACCGCCATCGAGAAAACGTTGTTGACCCCTTCTATCGGCGCCGAAAGCTGGATCGGCCAGGCCGTGGCGCTCGTCGTCATCTATCGCTGGTACGCGCCGCAGCTTGTTGAAAAACATCGCCTCTCCTATCCCCAGGCTGCAGAGGAGGCCGCCTGGCTGCGTCTGCGTCGCCTGCCGGACTGGCCGCTCGTCATCGCCACCGAATGAGTTGTCCACTTGCTATGAGTCGCCGCGTCTGCTTCGTCGCCCCTTTTGGCCTCGGACAGAAAACCACCGTCTGGGCGCGCACGCTGCCGCTGGCGCGCGCGCTGGCAGCCTATGGCTGGCGCCCGACGATTTTGATTCCACCCTGGGATACGCCGCAGGACGCCGGCAGGCGCTGGAGAGATGGCGGAGTGGAGATCGTCAACATCGCTTTAACCGGAGGTCTTCTCGTTCAAACCCAACGATTACTATACGAGATTTCTCGCATCCAACCCGACATCGTTCATATCGTAAAGCCACGCGCCCACGCCGGCCTGGTGCAATGGCGGCTGTGGGGCAAGCGCCGGGACAAACGCCCGGCCCTTCTACTTGACGCTGACGACTGGGAGCAGGCCTGGGCGCCGATCAACTGCTACCCCTGGCCGGTGGCTCGCTTTCTCGCCTGGCAGGAGGAATGGGGCATCCGTCACGCCGATGGCGTCACCGTTGCCAGCCGTTGGCTCGCCGAAACAATCGGCCAGGCCAACCCCAACGCCCCTCTGCTGTGGCTGCCCAACGGGGTCGAAGCGCCGACGCCGGACGCCCCGCGCTGGCATCCCAACAGCAGCCGAAATGTTCTCTTCTTCACCCGTTTTGTTGAAATCTCTCCCCGCTGGTTGGCTCGATTCTTATTTTCACTACACGAAAAATTTTCAGACTCCAACCTGGTGATCGCCGGCGCGCCGGTGCGCTTAGGCCTGGATCGGCCCTATCGGCTCGCCGTCCAACAAAACGCCCCACAATCGGCCGCTCGCGTGGAATGGCTAGGCTTCGTCGATCGCAACCAACTCGCTGCGCTCTATGCTCGCATCGGCTGCGCCATCTTCCCGGCGGCGCCGACTGCCCTGCAACAGGCCAAATGCAGCGTGCGTTTGGCCAACACGCTCCTGGCCGGCGTCCCGGTCGTCGCCAGCGCGGTCGGAGAACAAATCACCTACGGCGCCGACGGCGCAGCTCACCTTGCGCCTGCACAGGCGACGCCGGAGGAATTCGCTGCAGCCGTGGCCGAGGTGCTCGCAACCCCTGCACAACAGCGCACATTGAGCGAAGCTGCACGCCAGCGTCTGTTGACGCGCTACAATTGGCGCGTGCTCGGCGCACAGTTGGATGCATTCTATCAGCGGGTTTTAGAGGGCGGCTTCGGCTCAGGATAAGGCGTTTGCAGCCAGCTCTTGTTTTTTACCCCGGCAACGGCAGCTTCGGGTATTTCTTTCCGCCGGCGGCCACCTCCGCCGCGCGACGCCTGGCCTCGGCTTCGAGCTCCGCCTGCGTCTGCAGCCGCGCCTCATAGCGCTGGCGCTCCGGCTGTCGCCAGCGCGCCATATCCTCGCCAAGGTCGATGCAACGAGCGAAGACCAAATAGCCGGTGTGTCCGATCAGATTGTCGTCGGGGCGGAAGCGCTCCGGCGTTGGCTTGTAAGAACGCAGAATCAGCTCCTCGACGCTCACATCGGCGAAGTGATGCTCATCGAAACCGCGCAGCAGCTCGATGACCTGATTGGCGGTCGGCAACAGGCTGGCGAAGAAGCCGCCAGGGCGCAAGGCGCGGCGCACATGCGCCAGGTAGCGCCAGGGTTCGCGCACGTCGAGAAAGACGGCGTCGGCGTCCTCCGCCCGAAATCCCTCTTCGATGTCGGTCAGGAACATCTTGACAAAGGGCAACAGCCCAACCCTGGCCAGGTTCTCGCGCGCCACCTGATAGATGTCCTCGCGCGCCTCGTGGGTGAACACTATTCCCGATGGCGCCACCGCCCACGCCAGCGCGGTCGTCAACCCGCCGCTGCCGGTGCCGGCCTCCACCACCCGACTGCCGGCGCGGAGGCTGAGGCGATGCACGATATAGGCGGCGTCTTTGGGATAGATGATCTGCGTGCCGCGCTTGAGCGATTTCATGATGTCTGTGAGCGAAGGCTGCAGCACCAAAGCGTCGTAGCCGATCTGGCTTTTCACCGTCGAGCCCCACGTGGCGCCGATCAGGTCTGCGTGGCGAAAGGCGCCGAGATGCGTGTGCGTGACGCCCTCCGGATGGATGCGGGCGACAAAGCGTTTGTAGTCCGATGTGAAGATCATCGCCAAGTCGCCCGCCTGAACGCGCCGGCGCTCTCCGTCGGTGGGGGAGAATAGATGCGAGAATTCTAATTGATCCGGCATAACGTATCCTGGAATATTTTCCCGTTTTAAGTTGTTAGGCGTCGTTCAGGTGCGCCTCCCTGTCGATCCCTGCCTATAGATTTCTTCTTCATCGATCAACGCCTCCGCCTCCACCTCAACGAGCCAGGCGGGGTCGACGAAACGGCTTACCTCCAC
>CALFWA010000278.1 GCA_937928035.1 uncultured Caldilinea sp.
CATTCGATCCTTCTTCTGGAAGCCGGATATGGGTGAGCGTATTCTCGTCGTTGAAGATGACCGTCGCATCCGCGATCTGCTGCGTCGCGGCCTGATCTTTGAAGGATACACCGTGGACACCGCCGAAGATGGCGAGACCGCGCTGCGCGTGGCGCGCGAGACGCCGCCGGACGCCGTCATCCTCGACATCATGCTCCCCAAGATGGATGGTCTAGAGGTCTGTCGTCGTTTGCGCAGCGCCTCCAATGTGCCGATCTTGATGTTGACGGCGCGCGATTCGGTGCCGGACCGCGTCACCGGCCTGGACGCTGGCGCCGACGACTATATGGTCAAACCCTTTGCATTCGACGAGTTGCTGGCGCGGCTGCGCGCGCTCTTCCGCCGCCATCGCATGGAGAACGCGCCGGAGGTCTATCGCTACGCCGACCTGGAGCTGAATCCGCGCACGCGCCAGGTCTTTCGCGGGGGGCAATTGATCGAGTTGACCGCCAAAGAATTCGACCTGCTCGAGCTCTTTATGCGTCATCCCGGGCAGGTGCTCACGCGCGAGATGATTTACGAGCACATCTGGGATTACGACTTCGGCGGCGAAAGCAACATCATCGAAGTGTACGTCCGCTATCTGCGCAGCAAGCTAGAGGCTGGCGGCAGACCGCGTCTGATCCAGACCGTGCGCGGCGTCGGCTATGCGCTGCGCGAAAGTTGAGGGAGGGTCGTAGAACGGCGCGGAGGGGAAATGCGCCGGTTGTTCGCCGATAATACTCCACATGACCATACGCTTACGTCTGACCCTCTGGTACACTGCGCTGTTGGGGATCACGCTGATTCTCTTCAGTGTCACCGTCTACTCTGCGCTGGCCGCCAACCTTCGCTATCAGCTTGAACAAAGCGCAGCTTTACAAGCTCGCAACATCGCTGCAGCTGTGGCCCAACAGTTTCAAGGCGATGTGCTCGTCTTCCGCAGCCGCGCCGGCAACATCTTTTTCCCTCAGGTGGAGCTGTTCGCCTCCTCCGTAGGCGCTCAACTGCTCGACACCGAGGGCAACGTGCTCAAACGCAGCGAAAATCTGGGCGACATTCCCATTCCTCATCACACCGAAACGATGGCGCGCATCAACGCCGG
The DNA here is from genome assembly GCA_937928035.1 of uncultured Caldilinea sp. GTDB lineage: Bacteria > Chloroflexota > Anaerolineae > Caldilineales > Caldilineaceae > Caldilinea. The sequence goes on from CALFWA010000278.1 coordinate 1,124, forward strand.
ACTCGACGATCGCTACTACTACATTTCGAGCGACGGCGCAGCGTTCCTGGTCTACACGGTGCCGCTCTTTGTCAACAATCAGTTGATGGGCGCCGTTCAGATCATCCAACCGGTCACGACAGCGCTGACGGCGCTCACCCAGGTCAACCGCTATCTGATCCTGGGCACGACGATCAGCATCGTGTTGGCCGCCATCGTCGGCGCCTTTCTGGCACGACGCGCGCTGGCGCCCATCGACACCATCACCGAGACGGCCAACGCCATCACGCGCGCCCATGACCTGAGCAAACGCATCGACATCCGCGACAACGCCAGCGAGGTCGGTCGGCTGGCCGCCACCTTCAACGCCATGCTCGACCGTATTCAACAGCTCTTTCAGGCGCAGGAGCGTCTCATCGGCGACGTCAGCCACGAGCTGCGCACACCGTTGACCACCATTCAGGGCAACATCGAGCTGCTGCAACGCATGGCGGCTGCGCCGCACGGCAACAACAACCTGAGCCATGCGGAAGTCGCCGAACTCTTGCAGGAATCGCTGAACGAAGTCAAGGCCGAATCCGAGCGCATGAATAAAATGATCAGCGATCTGCTGTTGCTGGCGCAGGCGGACAGCGGCGCTCTGCAGATTCAGATGGCGCCGGTCGAGATGGACACCTTGTTGCTCGACGTCTACCGGCAGACGCGGCGTCTGGTGGAGCACTATAAGGGCAGGCCGGACGCACTCGAAGTGCGGCTGGGCAGCGAGGATCAGGCGTTGGTGCGCGGAGATCGCGAGCGACTGCGCCAAGTGTTGATCAATCTGGCGGAGAACGCCGTGAAATACACGCCGGAGGGCGGCATCATCACCTTCAGCTTGGAGAACCGCGAGGGCTGGGTGCGCATCAGCGTGAGCGACACCGGCATCGGCATCAGCGAGGAGCAGCAGGCCGCCATCTTTGAACGTTTCTATCGCACCGATAAGGCGCGCAGCCGGGAAATGGGGGGCAGCGGCCTAGGCCTTAGCATCGCCCAGCGCATCGCCCAGGCGCACAACGGCAAGATCACCGTCGTCAGCCAGCTCAACCAGGGCAGCACCTTCACCCTCTGGCTGCCCGAATGGCGGGAAGCGCCCTCCGAGGCGCCGATCAACCTCAAGAATACGGTGATTGCAGGGACGTAGCCGACGAGAGCGTGGTTGTTCGAGCAAAGGCGCTCATGCTCTCCATCCACAACAGCGTCCCTGCACTGGCCACAGTCAGGCTTCCCCACGCAGCGACGTGAAGCCACCACAACATTGGCGTTCCTAAGTGCGGCGCCAGGCCAAGCCCCAGCAGCCCGCCGACCATCACGAGCGCGCCAGCGCTCCATAGTCCGTTGATCCAGCGCTCAAACCGTATAGATGCAGGCGCCACCCATCGGCGCACCTGGCCGATCAGCGCCGTGCTCACCCAGACCAACAAAAAGAGATGCAGATAGAAGACGCGCATCTGACCGCCCGCGAAGTGCTCCCAAAGCCCTGGCCAGAGCAACAGAAAGGCGATGACCAGCACAGAGGCCAGTCCGCTCAACGCCAGGCCTGTCAAGGCGGCCAGCTCGCGCCGTCGCCGCCAAAGATGGAGGCCATGGACGCCCAGCGCCAGCGCAGCGCCTGCGTTGGCCAGCGCCGCCGTCCAGAAGAGCGCCGAAGGCAGCAGGCTTGGCGAGACGCCCAAAAGAAAAGTCGGGATCAGTAACAGCGCTAAACTGAAAGCCGGCGGACGAGCTTGCTTCGAGTCCGGCAGATTCGCCCAGAACAAACCGAGCAAGGCCAGGTTGAACCATCCCACGGCGAAGAGATCGAGGAACTGATGCAAAAAAATCTGCTGGAGCAGCGGCTCGCGCACATTTGCCATCACCATGCCGACCAACCCGAGCGCGCCGAGCGAGGCCAGCCCCATCAGCGCCAACGCCCAGTCCCACAACTGGATGGGGAGCGGGCGCTCGCGCAGCCCGCGCGTGGCGCGCACGTACAGCGCAATGAAGAGAAACCAGGTCAGCCCGTTGAGCGTCGCCGCCATCGAACCGAGGGGCAGCCGCGCGCTCCCGATCGCAGTCAACCCGTAGCCGTTGCTCCAAAAGGCCGGAAAGCTAAGCAGCGCCAGCACAGCCGTCAAGCTCATCTGGATGGTCACCCCTCGCGGCAGCGGACGCCCGGTCAGCGCAGGCAGCTCCGCCCAGATCAGCGCCATCAACGCCAACGTCACCCAGCCGAAATACATCAGATGACTATGGGCATGGCGCACGGCACCGAAATTCTGCGCCCACGCCGGCATCCCGTAGATCATGCCGAAACGCATGAGCACACCCGTCCAGGCGGCGAGCGTTAAGGCCGCCAGAGCGATCGATAGAAAGACGCGCACGTGTGAACGAGACATAGCCTGCAAATCTCACCTTCCCTGATGGACAGCCTATCCAGCAGGCCAACCCGCCGAGAGAGGAATTCCGCCTGCTGGGCTGCGCCTATCTTTTGCCCAGGATATCGATTGGGAGGGTGGAAGGTCAGTGACAATTGTCACGCGGTGCGCGGCTCGTCGCTATGCGGCGATCAGCACGATGGCGGTCAGCGCTGCGGCGACGCCCACCATCTGCGGGCGATTGAGCCGTTGCCCCAGCAGAGCCCAGGCCAGCAGCACGGTCGCGCCCGGATAGAGCGAGGAGACAATTGCGGCGACGTCGAGCCGACCGGCCAGCGCCGCCAGCGCAAAGAAGAGGTTGCCCGCTGCGTCCAGGCCGCCGGCCATAAGGTTGAGCGGCAGCGCGTCGAGCGATGGCCAGAGCGGACGCCGGGTCGCCAGCACGACGGCCAACAACATGGCGCCGCCAGCAGTGCGCGCAAAAGCTAACGCCCAGAAGACGCCGCCCGCCGTCGCCTGATCGATGAGCACGAAGTAGAAGCCGAAGCTGACGCCAGCAAGCAAGGCGTAGCCCAGCACCCGACGGGTGATCACTCCGTCTGCGCCGCCCGTCAGCAACCAGACCGCAGCCAACGCCGCAATGAAACCGGCGAGCTGCAGGGCGGAAGGCCAGCCGTCGCTCCAGACCGCCGCAGCAATTGGAACGACGCCCGCAAGCACCGCCGAAAGGGGCGCCACGACGCCCATGTGACCCAGCGAGAGCGCCCGATAGAGCGCCAAGAGTCCAACTGCGCCGACCAACCCGCCAGCGCCCGCCCACAGCAAGGGTTCGAGGGCGGGCGTCGCCTCCTGGAAGATCAGCGCCGGCGCCGCCAGCCCCACAGCGCCGACAAATTCGGCCACCAGCACCACCGTGTAGGCGTCGACGCGCTTCGACGCCAGGCCGCCGCAGAAATCGCCTCCGCCCCAGCTTAGCGCAGCGAATAAGCCAAAGAAGATTGCAGGCAACTCCACCATACGCCGATCACCTTTGCGCCCGCCGTGATTTGCGCCGCGCCGTCCGGCTCATCTGCAAAATTTCATCCGGCGTCTTGCCCTGCTCCAACAGCCACTCGCGGCGCGGCTTGAGCGCGCCTGTCGGGCAGACGCCCACGCACTGGCCGCAGAAGACGCAGGTTGTCTCCGGCATCGGCAGGTCGAAAAAGGTGCCGATCTGGGTGTGAAAGCCGCGGCCGTCGAAGCTGAGCGCAAAGGTGTATTGGGCGTCTTCTGCGCAAACCTGCACGCATCTCCAGCAAAGGATGCATTTGGCGTAGTCGCGCACATACATCGGGTTGTCGTCGATGACGGGCGGCGTGCGCCGTTCTGCGCCGGGGAAACGGTTGTGATTAACGTTGTACTCGGCCATCTGCGCCTGAATTTCCGGCGCATCGGAGAGATCGACGGCGGAGTCGAGCATCTCCAGGATCGTGCGTCGGCTGCGTTCGACGCGTTCGCTGCGCGTGTGCACGACCATCCCTTCGCGCACCTGGACAACGCACGCTGGCTGCAAAAGCCGCTGCTTTTCCACCTCGACCACGCACATACGACAGATGGCGTTGGCCGTGCACGCTTCATGATAGCAAATTGTAGGGATATGAATCCCGATCGCCTCTGCAGCTTTCAGGATGGTTGTTCCTTCCGGCGCAGTAACCGTTCGACCGTCGATGGTGAGGGTGACTTCAGGCATGGCGGGCGCTCCCGTTTGTAAAAAGGTCGGGCCAGTGCTTCATGGCGCTCAGCACGGCGCTGGCCGCCGTCTGCCCCAGGCCGCAGAGCGAGGCGTCGGTCATCGTCCAGCCGACGTCCTGCAGGCGGATGACATCGCCTGGAAGCGGCTGCCCTTCGGCCAGTCGATCCAGGATTTCATACTGGCGCTGGGTGCCCAACTGGCAGGGATAACACTTGCCGCACGATTCGTGGGCGAAAAAGCGCGCCAGCCGGCGCAAAATGTCGCGTAGGTCTCGCCGATCGTTGAAGACCATGATAGCGCCGGAGCCGAGCGTCAACCCCGCCGCGCGCAGCCCCTGGAAGGTGATGGGCGTGTCCAGTTGTGCAGGGGTGGCGAATGTCCCCGCCGCGCCGCCGATCAACAGCGCCTGCAGCTTACCGCCGACCACCCCGCCCGCCAAGTTTTCGATCAGATGACGCAGCGTGATGCCGAAGCCGATCTCATACAGCCCCGGCCGCACCACGTCGCCCGAGACGCAGAGCAGCTTCGGCCCGGCGGAGTCGGCTGTGCCAAGGCGGAGAAACGCGTCGGGGCCCTGGTTGATGATGTAGGGCGTCTGCGCCAGCGTCTCGACGTTGTTGATGGCCGTCGGCTTGCCAAAGAGGCCGTGTGTGGTGGGGAAGGGCGGCTTGACGCGGGGGAAGCCCCGCTTGCCCTCGATCGATTCGAAGAGCGCCGTCTCCTCGCCGCAGATGTAGGCGCCCGCCCCGCTGCGCACCTCGACGTCGATGCTGAAGTCGGAGCCGAGGATGCGTTCCCCTAGATAGCCGGCCTCGCGCAGCTCTTGCAGCGCAGCTTCCACGCGTTCGATGGCGAGGGGATATTCACCGCGGATGTAGATATAGATGCGGCTGGCGCCGATGGCGTATGCGCCGATGATAGCGCCTTCCAGCACGCGACAGGGGTCTCCCTCGAGCAGCACGCGATCTTTGAAGGTGCCCGGCTCGGACTCGTCGGCGTTGATAACGAAATATTTGGGCTGACCTGGCGCTTTGGCTGCGCCCTCCCATTTGGCCCATGTCGGGAAGGCGGCGCCCCCGCGGCCCAACAGCTCTGAGCGGCGCATCGTCTCGATCACCTGCTGCGGCGTCATCGAGCTTAGGACCTTACGCAGCGCCTGCATCCCGCCGACCGCCTCGTACTCAAAAAGTTTGGTGCGCCGGCCGCGGCCACAGAGCGGCGTAATGATGCATAGGTCGCCGCCGACGTAGTCCTCGCTCCAGAAGTCGGCGGTTGTGCGCCCGCGGCCATCGACGAGATCGCCCACCGTCTCGGGCGTGACATGGGCGAAGGTGATGTTGCGCACCGGTCGCCCGAAGGAGACGTTGACCGAAACGCCTGAGTTGCAATGGCCGAGGCAGGGCGAACGTTCCACCGTGATTGCGCCGTCGGTGGAGGTTCCACCTTCTTCCACTCCGGCCAGGGCGCAGACGGCGTGGAGCACCCGCTCTCCGCCGCGCAGCGCGCAGGCCGGGTCGGTGCACACGCGCAGCACGGTGCGGCCGACCGGCTCGTCGTAAAGCAAGGCGTAGAACTCGATCACGCCGTGCACGTCCGCCAGAGGAACGCCGAGCGAGCGGGCGATTTGGGCGGCGACGGCGGATGGGATATAGCCGTAGTGCGTCTGCGCCTCCAGCAGCGCAGGCAACAGCCCACTTCGTCCCTGGGGCGCCCAGCGCTCCAAGACGGGGCGCAGCGGTGTCAGATCGACTGATTCCTGGGTTTCTACTGACATAGGATTTCAGGCCATTCTTGCCAAAGGTTCGAACGAGTCGCCCTCAGTATAACGAAGACCGAGCCATCCTTCAAGGGAAGCAAACCTACTCACTTTCAAAGCCGATCTCAAACATGCTTTCCAAGTCGTGGCGTGAAAAGACCTTGAAGGCGATCAAGGTCTCCGAGTCCAGGATGCCGTCCACCTGCAACATTTCGTTGGTGACGAGATTGGCCAGCGCTTCGTTGGTGCGCACGCGCAGGATCGCCACCAGGTCGTAACGCCCCGCCACGGAGAAGACTTCGGAGATGCCCTTAAGATCGGCCAACGTCTCGGCTACGGCGTTGATCTTGTTGCGCTCACATTTAAGCAGCACGACTGCGGAAACCATAGTGTGTCCTCCTTGATAAGATGTGAAATGAAGAGAAACGTGTTGCGTGTTTCTGCGATGCGGAAATGTCGCATGTAGGCGCCCAGGCGCTAGGTGACTGTGGCGCGTCCATTGGAATGGCGCATGTAAATTTGTTCCTCCACGGCGCGTTGCAGCCGTTCGGCGGCGGCGTACACATCGACGAAGGAGGTGTAGATCGGCGCCACGCCGAGCCGGATGTTGTCGGGCGCACGAAAGTCGGGCAACACGCCCAGGTCATGGATCAGCGCCTGGTTGATGCGCCATCCCTCTGGATGACCGAGCGAAATATGGGAACCGCGCCGTTCCGCCTGCCGCGGCGATTTGAGCGTGTATCCCAGCGGCGCCAGCCTCTCCTCCCAAAGGGAAATCAAAAAGGAGGTCTGCTGCACCGATTTGGCGCGCAGCGCCTCCATGCCCGCCTCGAGCAGCAGGTCAATGCCCGGCTCGATCATGGCCAGAGAGAGCACCGGCGGCGTGCCGCTCAGAAAGCGCCGAATCCCGCTCTCGGGAACGTAGTCAAGCGTAAAATCGAACGGAGCGCGCTGTCCCATCCATCCACTGATCGGGTTCTGCAGACGCTCTTGCAGGTCTCGGCGCACGTAGAGAAAGGCCGGCGCGCCCGGCCCGCCGTTGACGTACTTGTAGGTGCAGCCAACCGCCAGGTCGGCCTGCGCCGCGTTTAACGCCACGGGCGCGCTCCCCACCGAATGGCTCAGGTCCCACAGCGCCAGCGCGCCGACGGCGTGAACGGCTTCGGTGATCGCACGCATGTCGTACATATAGCCGCTTTTGAAAGCGGTGTGGGAGAGCACGACCAACGCCACGTCCTCGTCCAGCGCCGCCAACAGCGCCTCCACCGGCCCATGCACGCCGTCCTCGGAGCGCACGATCTCGAGCCGATGGCCGGCGTCAAGCATTTCAACGATCCCCTGAAGGATGTAAATATCGGACGGGAAGTTGAGGTCGTCCGTCAGAATACGGCGGCGGCCGCGCTGAAGGCGCAGGCCTGCGACCGCCAGCTTAAACAGGTTGATCGAGGTCGAATCCGCCACAATCACCTCATGCGCCTGCGCGCCGATCAACTGCGCCAGCTTGCCGCCGACTCGCTCCGGCAGCGTGAACCAGCCCTCGTTCCAGCTTCGGATCAAGCGCTCGCCCCACTGTCGTCGGACGAGGTCGGTCATCAATGTTTCAGCGCAAAGGGGGAGGCGTCCCAGAGAGTTTCCATCCAGGTAAATCATCTCCGGCTCGGCGATCAGAAATCGTTTGCGGAAATGCGCCAGAGGGTCGGCGGCGTCCAATGCACGCGCCTGTTCAAGCTTCGATAACATCTTTGCGCTTTCTTGTCTATAATGATGAAGAGGTTTCAAACTATGCTGGCTAGACTATCGCAAAAAATTCTTTCTTTGTCCAATGCGGAGCGAATATGATCATCGAGTTCAACGGTGTGCGCCCCAAGGTTGCGGAAGACGCCTACATTGCCCCGACGGCGGTGCTGATCGGCAACGTGACGGTCAAGGCCGGGGCGAACATCTGGTTCGGCGCCGTGCTGCGGGGCGATACAGGTGAGATTGTCGTCGGCGAACGATCCAGTATTCAGGACAACGTGGTGATCCACGTCAACGAACGGGAGAACACCGTCATTGGAAATGACGTCTTGATCGGGCACGGCGCAGTGCTGGAGGGATGCACGATCGGCGACGGCGCGCTGGTGGGGATGGGCGCCGTCGTGCTCAGCGGCGCCGTGATCGGCAAAGGGACGCTGATTGCCGCCGGTGCAGTCGTGCGTGAAAACACCCGTATTCCGGACGCCGTGTTGGTTGCAGGCGTGCCCGGCGCGGTGCGCGGCTCGCTCAGCACTGCACAGAACGCCCGACTCGACGAGGGGCCGGTGCATTACCAGCGACTTGCGGAAATTTATAAGACGCGGGCGGCCATTGTGGAGACGTAAAACGCTTCGTCGATACAGGTTAGCGGTTTCTCTTCCAAGAAGCTTGGAGCTTCCTGGAAGAGAAGAAGGCGTTTAAATCAATCGAAGAGGAACTGTTCTTTCGAATGTTCTGGAGTTCTACTTTTTCACAACCAGCGCCAACGGCGTGTTCGCCTCGACCAGTCGTTGCTCCAGACGTTCAATATCGCCGAAGAAGGCGCGGTTATAGGTCTTGCCGTCATAGTCGCCGGTGTAGAGCCAGCGTTTGACGTAGTTCAGGTAGACCAGCATGCCGGTGTTGACGTCATGACAGGTGTTGCCCTGGTAAACGGTTGTCCAGCCGCCCCCTTCTTCGATTTCGACGGAGTGCAGCCCTGAGCAGAAGACCTGAACGCCTTCGCGCTCGTTGAGCGGAAAGACGCCGATCGCCTGGCCCGGGTTAGCGCCCAACCAGTAGCCGTAGAGGAAATTCTGCTCCGCCTCGCCGGTGCGCTCCTTGCCCGTCATCTGATTCACCTCAAAGGTCCAGGCGTCGGTGGAGAAGCAGGCGTCATCCCAGACGACGGTGTGCTCGATCGGCAGGAAACTTCCGCTCGGCTGGCGATTGACCGATGCGCTCACCTCGGCGTTGCATTCTTTAATCTGGCAGCGCTCCGACTCGCATTTCCAGTGCACAGCCCATTTCACCGCAAGGTCTCGATCGAGGAGCGGCTCCGTAGGAACGTTCGCCACCACAGGCGCCTCCCCTTCGCCGGCGATGCGCACCAGCTCCGCCGCCACCCAGCCGTTTTCGAGCAGCTGACCATCGACGCCCGGGATGTTGGCGGCGATCTGATACCAGCGCCCGTCTTCGCTCTGGCCGATCACGTCAAAAGTAAGGCCCGGATTGGCCTTGCCGACAATTTCAAAGGATGTCGATGGCCCGCTGCGAATGTTGGCGCGCACCTGGCTGACAATGGTGACGCGCAACGGTGCATCTCCTTCTGGCGTAGGCGTGGGCGTCGGCAGGGGAGATAGAGTGTCTTCGTTCGGGGAGCGGTAGGCGTCGAGCGGTTCGATGACGGTGTTGATGGCAGGAGGGAGCGCCACTTCGCCGATAGG
>CALFWA010000279.1 GCA_937928035.1 uncultured Caldilinea sp.
GCGTTTGCGCCATTTTGGCAACCACGATCGAGTCAACGACAACCCGTGAGGTGTGATACAGCCATTATGAAAGCTATCACTTTCCTCGGCGCTACCACCGCTCATGAAACTACCTATGTTCTCGATGACGGACGGGAGCACACAGCGCCCTTCTTCGGTGTGGCGCTGGCGCGCTTCGTGCCTGACCTGACGATGCGCGTCTTTGTCACAAAAGAGGCCAGGGAAAAACATTTTGAGCGATTTCAAGCGCTGGTTGAGGACTATGTCGACGACGTGCAGCCGGTCGACATCCCTGATGGAAGCAACGACGCCGAGTTGTGGAAAGTGTTTCAGAAAGTAGTCGAGGCGGTAGAGCCAGAGGAATCCGTGATCTTCGACATCACGCATGGCTACCGATCACTTCCCTTCCTATCGTTTCTTTCCGCTGCATACTTACGCACGGTCAAACGTGTGCGCCTGGAAGCGGTCTACTACGGCAACTTCGAAGCGCGCGACAAATCGGTAACGCCCAATCGCGCCCCTGTAATCGATCTGACCCGCTTTGTCGAATTGCTTGACTGGATGATAGGCGCCGACCGCTTTGTGCGTTTTGGCGATGCGCGTGACCTGGCGCAGCTTCTCAATGCACAACATGAGCGCATCAAACCCGATCCACGCATCACTGACAAAATAGCGATGTCGGCCTGGACAAATTCACCCTTAAGGCACACAGCGAATCATCTGACGCGGGCGTCACGCGCGTTACGGTTGGTGCGGCCCGCCGAGGCGATGGATGCCAGCGAAAGGATTCGTGCGCAACTGCCGGAAGCAGTGCAGTTGAGCCAGGACCTGGCGCGCCCATTTACACTGCTCAGCCAACATGTGTTGAATAGTTTCGCGCCAATTGCACTCAGCGAAGCGGAGCAGAAACGCGATCCATATCGGACGCTGAGGGTTGAGCGAGCGCTGATCGGCTGGTACCTAGAACGCAATCAGACCTTTCAAGCTGTGGCGCTTGCGCGCGAGTGGTTGATTTCGTGGATCATGGTGCAGGTCGGTATGGCTGAAGAACTGATGGACAAGGACGCACGCTGGAAGGCTGAACGCGCCATCGGAAAGCAGGTGCAGCGGCTTCAGGCAAAGATCGCGGATGAGCGGCGAGACGATGAGGGGCTGCCAGATGTCGCCAACATTGCCAACATCGCTGACATCGCACAGCTCTTTAACCAGCTAGGCGACCTGCGCAACGACCTGATGCACGCTGGAAAACGCAAAGGCGCGCTTGCTTCAGACCGCGTTGAGCAGCAGGTGCAGAAGCTGTGGCGCGAGTTGCAGGCACTGACAAAAGAGATCACGCCGCTGCGAGCGGCGTCTACGGGCGAAGGTGACGGCGCTGTGTAGCTGCGGCTCATAGCCGCAGGGTCTCGGTGTAAGAATGACCATTGTCAAAATTCAAGAAAACATAACAGAAAGGGTTTCCCTATGATGCGTTTGTGTTCAGCACTCATAATTGCTCTATGGTTATTTGCCATGACCGGCGCGCCGGCGCACGCCAACGATGACTATCTCGTGCCGATCACGGTTGGCAGCAAAACCTTTACGCTCACCATTTCGGTCGGTGCAACCGGCGTCAACGTGCGCGTGAGCGACCCTTCGGTCGTGCTCGGCGCCGTGACCAAACTTCCCAAGCCGGAGGAGGTCGCCGCCCACCAGGACCTGGAGATACGGCATTTGGGACAACCCGATTTGGGTTGACTACCCCGGAGCACAGCGCTTCCTGGAGGACGACATTGTCACCGTCTGGGGTGTGGTGGAAGGACTGCAAAAATACACCGCCGTGCTCGGCAACCAGGTGACGATCCCCAAGGTCAAGGCGCTCGACATTCAGTTGGGCGAGGTCGCCAATCCGCGACCTTCGGCGCCGGCGGGAGCGGCTGTCGCCAATAACAACGCCAATCTGCGCAGGGGGCCGGGCACCCACTATCCGGTGGTGGGCGGCGTGAAGGCGGGCGACACATTAGACGTTGCAGCCCGCAATCAGGCCGGCGACTGGCTGCAGCTGCGCGATGGCAAGTGGATCGCCGCCTTCCTGGTCGACAACGCGCCCGGCGACCTGCCGGTGGCGACCGACGTCCCTGCGCCGCCGGCGCCCTCCGCAGGAGGAGACGGTTCGACTTCGTCTGCCGGAAGCAGCGCTGTGTCCGGCGGCAACGTCGTTGCCATCGGCGAGGAGATCGAGGCCGGCGGCTGGCGTTTCAAAGTCTCCGAGGTGCGCAAGCGCAAGGCGGTCTACTTCTACAGCAATTCGTACATCGCTATGGGACACTTCTTGATCGTGGTCATCGATGCGACCAACTTGCAGGCCGGCACCGACTACTTCGACCGGAACATCGATCCCCGGGTCGTCGATGAACGGGGACAACGATACAGCGCCAGTGGCAAAGGAAGCGGCTATGCTCAGTGGCAACTCGGCGGACTGGACAGCGTCTATACCGATGTGAATCCGGGCAATTCCGTGCGCATTGCGTTCGCCGTCGATCTGCCGGACGCCACGGGCCGCGTCTATTTGCAGACCGACGTCGGCAAGCGCGTCGATCTGGGCAATTTCGCCGAGATGCCCTCCCAGGACAACTAGCGACGGCGAGGCGTCGTCAGTTTCACAACGGCGGCGGAGGCGGCAGGCTGGCTGTAGTCGATCGACAGGTCATACCCGGCCTCATCGTAGACGGCTGTCAGCGCCGCCTGCAGATCGAGCACTGCGTCGGAGCGGGCGGCAGCAGGGGAACCGGGATGGTGGGCAGCGTCCTGTCCAAACCAACCGGCCAGGCTTCGACCTGCGTCGCCTGACTGCGCAAGAGCGTCACCAGGTAGAGAGACAGAGGCAACGTAGGAATGTAAAACTTCAACGTCAGGATACAGGATGCCTAGCTCTGTTTCAGGCGCAGTGTCTTCGATCAGATACACGGCCAAACGCACAACGTAGCGCGGCCTCACCTGCGGAGCGAGCATCTGGCGCACTTTGGCGGCGAGAGCACTGTGCACGTCGGGCCAAAGACTGCCTTCCGGATAGGGGTCCATTCCTGGGAAAGGCAATGGCATGTTTTCTCCTCAGCAATTGGCGTCTGATTCTTCGGTATACATCGCTTATGGAAAGAAGCAACTCCAATGATTGTGCTCAATTTTTCTCATCCATTGAACGAAGCGCAGCGCAGCCAGATTGAGGCGCTGACGGGGGCGCACATCACAGAGGTGCGAGAGATTCCCACGCAGTTTGACGAGCAGGCGCCTTTCGCGCCCCAGGTCGAGCGCCTGCTCGATGCAGCAGGTCTCACTTCGGAGCAATGGCAGACGGCGCCGATTTTGGTTGTGTTGCCCTCTCTCAACTTCATCGCCGCTGCATTGCTGGCCGAACTGCACGGCCGCATGGGCAATTTTCCACCCATTGTGCGCATCCGGCCGGCGGCGGACAGCCTGCCGCGACGCTACGAAGTGGCGGAGATTCTCGACTTGCAGGCGATTCGCGACGCCGCCAGACGCAAGCGATGAGAAGAGGTGCGTGTTTCGTAATGCGTGGCGTCCATTGAGAATGAAGGTGCAGCGGAGTTGAACATGCGTCGTGCACCATCGTCTTGCTGCATAGAATTTTCTGTTCGAGGTGTTCTATGTTGATTTCAATTGTTTTGACGTTGGTTTCGCCGACCGTCAAGACGCTGCCGGGCTTTCTCGGTCGCGCCAACTACGCTGCGACGCTCTCAAGATTGAGCGAGGTTGACCCTGCGCTGGCGCGGCGCATTCATGACGTCGACGGACCGAAGCCGTTGACCTGCTCTGGTTTGCTCGGGGTGTACAGGGGCGCAAAAAGTGTGACCGTGGAGCCGGAGAAGCCCGTGCAGGTGCGCGTCACCGGCCTGATCTCAGAAGTGAGCGAAGCCCTGATGCGCGCCCTCCTGGAGGAGTCGCCGAAGACGTGGGAACTGGAAAACCACCGTTTCATCGTGCAGGAGGTCGTCTGCGACGCCGGTCGTCATCCGTGGAGTGGGCGCACGAGCTACGAGCTGCTGGCGGCGACGCAGTTGACGCGTCTGGAGACGCTCGACCGCCAGGTGACGCTGGAGTTCACCTCGCCGACCGCTTTCAAGTCGAAGGAGATGACCATGCCTGTGCCGTTGCCTGGGTTGGTTTTCGGTAGTCTGGTCGAGCGCTGGAACGCCTTCAGTCCGGTGGCGCTCAGCCCGGAGATGCGTCGCTACGGCGAGGAGGTGATGGCGATCAGCCGCTATCGGCTGGAAAGTTTTCCGGTTGTATCCAAGGATGGAGCGCAACGCATCGGCGGCGTAGGGAGCGTCACCTATCGGGCGCTGACGAACGATCGCTATTGGTTGAGCCTGATGAACATGCTGGCGGATTTCGCTTTCTACAGCGGCGTCGGCGCCCAGACGGCGACGGGCATGGGGCAGGTGCGGCGTAGGGAGAGAATGTGACATGCATTGAAAGGCGCCTTCGATGCGTAATCCACTTTATGTGATTGAGCAGGGGGCAAAACTCAACCGTGAAGGGCGCCGCATCATCGTCAGCAAGGATGGCGAGACGTTGGCGCAAGTGGCGACGCTCCAGATCAGCCAGGTTGTGCTCTTCGGCAACGTTCAGGTGACGACGCAGGCGCTGCGCCTGCTTTTGGACGAGGGCATCGAAGTTGTCCTTCTGAGCGAGGATGGACGCTTCTACGGTCGCCTGGTCGGCGCAGAGAGCGGCCATGGGGCGCTGCGCGTAAATCAGGTGTTGTGCAGCCAGGACGCCGACTTTGCATTGCGCACTGCTCAACAGATGGTTTATGGCAAATTGCACAACATCAAAACGTTTTTGGAGCGTCAGGCGCAGCGGTTGAATTCGGAGACCGTCCATCTGGCCGCCGCTGGGGTCGAACACCAGCTTCGGCGCACGCTGCGCACGACGACGCACAAAAGCCTGATGGGTGTGGAAGGGCAGGGGACGGCGATTTACTTTGGCGTATGGAAGGCGCTGCTACGGCCGCCGTGGCGCTTTGAGGGTCGCGTGCGACGTCCTCCAACGGACCCGGTGAACGTGCTGCTGAGCTATGGCTACACCGTGCTGTTGCAGAATGTACTGGGCGCCGTGTTGACCGTTGGGCTAGACCCTTATGTCGGCTTCCTGCATCGGCTGGAGTACAATCGTCCCAGCCTGGCGCTCGACCTAATGGAGGAATTTCGCCCGCTGATCGTGGATTCTGTTGTATTGCACTGCCTAAACGAAGGCGTGATCAAGAAAGAGCATTTTCGGCCTGGCGAGAGTGAAGAGCGCCCGATCTTGCTGGCGCCGGAGGGGGTGCGGCTGTTTGTCCGCGAGCTGGAGGCGCGCCTTACGCAGAGCTTCAAACATCCGGAGAGCGGCGAGCAGGTCGCCTATCGTCGGCTCTTTCACCTACAAGCGTATGCGTTAGCGCGTTCGTTGGATCCCAACGGGGCAGCGCCGGTGTATCGCCCATTTCTTGCCTGATGAGAGGGAAGCGCTTTCTTGTCATCAGTTATGATATTGTAGACGACCGCCGGCGGCTCAAAGTGGCCAAAACTTTGCTGGATTTCGGCGCGCAGCGCGTGCAACGCTCGGTCTTTGAGTGTTATATTACGCCAGCCAATCAAGAAAAACTGCATCAACGGCTGCAACGCCTGATCGACGCAGAAGAAGACAGCGTGCGTTTTTATCGTCTTTGTGACGAATGTCTGACCACCGTAGAGTGCATGGGCATCGCCGAACCGATCGAGGAACCAGGGCTGTTGATCATTTGAGTGCGTCTGTAATAAGCTTTAGAGCGTTGGATGAAGTGAGGTCTCGGAGAGGTTTGACAACGGAATAGCGACCGGATATATTGTTAACTGCATGATGAATTTGCGGGAAAAACACGATTTGGGGCGCAGATCGACACAATTGTGCAGAAGTGACAATTTGACCTCTTCCTCAGCGACAAACAAAGGGCAAAAAGGCCTTCAATCGCAATCTTGGGGCGTATCAAGGGTCGGAAGACAGTGACTCCTCGTCAGGGGATTGAGACACAACTGGCGCAAATATTGCGGGCACATTGATTGGCGTGTCGGAAGACAGTGAATCCTCGTCAGGGGATTGAGACTTTT
>CALFWA010000280.1 GCA_937928035.1 uncultured Caldilinea sp.
TGCTGTCGTCCACGATCATGACGCCTTCTGCGCTTTCCATCTCACGAACGTGTGGCTTAACGACCCGCCACAAATCGGCTGATGTTTGTGCTTCGCTTGCCAGAAAGCGTTGCACTTGATCATGACTGACTTCTCCGTTCAAGAGAGAAGACAAGTCAGTCGCAGTTGTTTGCCCGAAGGCGCTAATCAGATAATCGCTGTACAGGTCAAGGAGTTTACCGTTTTTCATGCGTCAAGTTTACTCAAAACTGCGTAAGGTGAGTTAGAATTTTTGAAATCGCCTTCAGAATGACGAGCGCAGCAAAAAGCGCTATAATGCCTTGCAACCGAACGCTGCGACGCGTACAGTCGACGCCGCGGACCGCTCCCCCTCAACGGCGCAACGCCGGGTTAAAGAGAATTCAACAAGGAGCATGCTATGCCCGACCACTTTATCGCCTTTTGGAATTTGGAGAATCTCTTTGCGCCAGAGGGCTTTCCGGAGCGAGAGCCATGGATCGCCAAAGCCATGGCCGCCTACCTGAGAGGCTGGACGCAGGCGTTGTTCGAGCGCAAGATCGACCAGCTTGCGTCGATTATCTGCCAGATGAACGAGGAACGCGGGCCGGACATCTTGGGCGTGTGCGAAGTGGAGAACGCCTACGCACTGCGGCGGTTGGCAAGCCGACTCAACGACCGGCTTCCTCAGCGCCGGTACGACGTCGTCCACTTCGACGCGCGGCTCGACCGCCGGGGCATCGACACCGCCTTTGTGTTCGACGGCGCTCGCTACACGTTCGACCCGCAGGCGGTGTTCTCCCATTTCGTCCTGCGACGCACCGGCACGCGCGACATCACCCAGGTCACTTTCACGACCGAGCGGGGCAACGATCTGATTGCGCTGTGCAACCACTGGCCTTCGCGCAGCGGCGGCGCCTACGAGTCGCGCGGCTTCCGCATGACCGCCGGCGAAACGCTGGCCTACTGGCATCAGCGCATTTGGGAGGTGCGAGGCCGCGACATCCCCATCATTGCCATGGGCGACTTCAACGACGAACCGTTCGACGAGTCGGTGCAGACTCACGCCCGATCGACGCGCGAGCGCGGGGACGTCGAACGCACCGTCAGCGCCGTGCGTTTCTACAACCTGGCCTGGCGTTATGTACAGCAGCCCTGCCGGGACTGCAAAGGCAAACCCAAAACGCTGCACGGCACTTTCCACTTCAGCGGCGACGGCTTTCTCTTCGACCAGTTCCTGGTTTCCCGAGGGCTGCTTCAGAAAAAGAGCCCGATCCAGGTAGTGGAGGAGACGGCGCGGATCGAGGCGCCGCCTGCGATGGTCGACCCCCGCGCAGCGCAAGGGCCGATCCCCTTTGGCCTGCCGAAGGGCAATGCAGAGCGCAACGTCAACGTCGATGGCTTCAGCGATCACTTCCCGGTCTCGGTCGTCCTACGCGAGCAGGACTGATCATCGCTGCGTCGAGAGGCGCTGCAAACGCCGCACGGTTGAACTCGGCGCTCGATAGAACGGATTGAGCCGACAGGCGGCGGCTGCACGAGGTGAAGGAGTAGAAGCAGGTGCGGCTCCCAGCCGCACATCCTCGACAGATCTCAAACTTTTAGGGAAAAGGTGCGAACCGGCCGAAGCCTGATGGGGCGCGACGCCGCCAGGCTCCGGCCGGCGCACAAGGGTGCTAGCGACCGTTGTTGGCGCGCTGACGGCGCAGAAAGGCGGGGATGTCCAGATCGTCGCGTTGGAAGGTGCGCACCTGATAATCGATGGGCTGCTCACGCACCGGTTCGCGCACGCTGCGCGAGGCCGTCTTGCCGGTGTAGGCCTCGCCACCCAGCGCGCCGCTGATGAAGTCGAACTGATCCTTCGGCTTTGGCCGATCAAAGCCGGTGGCGATCACGGTCAACTGAATCTCATCCTTCATGGTCGGGTCGATGACTGCGCCAAAGATGATGTTGCACTCTGGGTGCGCATTGGCGCGGATGATTTCCGCCGCCTCGTTGACTTCGTAGAGGCTCATGTCTTCACCACCCTTGATGTTAAAGATGATCGAGCGAGCGCCCTCGATCGACACGTCGAGCAGCGCACTGTGGATGGCGCATTCGGCGGCCTCTCGAGCGCGGTTCTCACCCGCGCCGCGGCCGATGGCCATCAACGCTGCGCCGCCGTCCTGCATGATAGTCTTGACGTCTGCAAAGTCCAGGTTGATCAGCCCTGGAACCGTGATCAGCTCGCTGATGCCCTGGATGCCCTGGCGCAGGACGTCGTCGGCCATGCTGAAGGCCTGTTTGATGCTGGTGTTTTTGCCGGCGATCTGAAGCAGTCGATCGTTCGGAATGGTGATGAGCGTGTCCACACTGTTTTGCAGCGCCTCGATGGCCTGTTCGGCGTTGCGACGCCGCTGCGCCCCTTCAAAGGTGAACGGCCGCGTGACGACGCCGATGGTCAGCGCTCCTTCCTCGCGCGCCACCTGCGCCACCACAGGGGAAGCGCCGGAGCCGGTGCCGCCGCCCATGCCGGCGGTCACGAAGACCATGTCGGCGCCGGTGAGGAGCTGGCGCAGCTCTTCGCGGCTCTCCTCCGCAGCGCGCAGGCCGATCTCCGGATTGCCGCCGGAGCCAAGCCCCTTGGTGATCTTTTCGCCGATGCGCAGACGCTGCGGCGCATTCGAGAGCATCAACGCCTGCGCGTCGGTGTTGACGGCGATGAACTCCACGCCCTGAATCCCTTCCTCGATCATGCGGTTGACGGCGTTTTGCCCGCCGCCGCCGACGCCGACGACCTTAATCTGCGCAAAATTATCCACGTAGGACGGTTGTGCTTTGGTGCTGCGAGTCATTGTTTCACTCCTTCGATGGTTTGATGGTAGACCAACTGATGTTGCACAGGAACCTTTTCACTTCACAACGAAGCCACTGCGTCTTCCGCCCATCCGACTGGCCCCCCTATTTCGAGAGGGACGGACTCCGCACCAAATATCTCAATCCCTGTCCGGCAACAGGGCTTTGAGCCATTTCGCCGCCGCGCCCATCCACCTGTGCGCGGACGCCCCGGCGTGCTCTGCGCCAAAGCGCCGATGCACAGCGCGCGCATCTTCATGCAATCCCCACAACAGCAGGCCGACCGAAGTGGCGTGACTGGGATTCAGCAGCGAGCGCGTCAGGCCGGCGATGGGCAGTCCGCTGTGCGCCGCGCCGATGCGCACCGGCATCCCCAGCACCTGGCGTCCAAGCTCTGCAAATCCAGGCAGCTGGCTGCATCCACCCGTCAACACGAGGCCAGCCGGCAGCCGGTCGATGTAGCCCGCCTCGGCCAGCTTCTCGGCGATGATCTCCATCATTTCCGTTGCGCGCGCTTCCAGCACATCGCAAATGAAACGCCTGCTGAAGCTGCGCTCGGACTTTTCGCCGAAGACCGTCGCCCAAATCGTCTCATCAGGCGCAATGCGCCTCGGCAGCAACGACCCATAGCGCAGCTTAATCTCCTCCGCCGTTTCAAATGGGCAGCGCAGGCCGACCGCCACGTCGTTGGTCAGGTGATTGCCGCCCATATCTAAAATCACCGTATAGCAGAGTGCATTGTCAATGAAGACGGCGAGGTCGGAAGTGCCGCCGCCCATGTCCACGACCGCCACGCCCATGCGTCGCTCTTCCGGGCGCAGCACCGCTTCGTTGGCGGCCAGCGGCTCCAGCACCAACTCGTCGATGTCGACGCCGTGGGCAGCCACGCACTGCACCAGATTGTTGATGGCCGTGCTGCTGCCGGTGACGATGTGCGCGTCCACCTCCAGGCGATAGGCGCTCATGCCGAGCGGCTGCTGCACCTCCGTTTCGCCGTCCACGGTCCACGAGCGTGCGATGGTGTGAATGACCTCCTGGTTTTCCGGAAGGGCGACGGCGCGCGCACCCTCCAGCGCGCGTTGCATATCGGCGCTGGTGACGCCGTTGCGCCGATCGACGGGGCTGACGCCGCGGCTGTTGCGCGTGCTGATGTGGCTGCCAGCGATGCCGACGTAGGCGCTCAGAATTTGACGGCCGGCGTCCTGCTCGCAGCGCTCGATCGCCTCGCCGATGGCCGCCGTAGCCTCCGGCACATCGACGACGACCCCGCGACGGATGCCCCGGCTGGGCGCCACGCCTTCGCCCAACATGCGCAACGACAATTTGCCCAGGCTGTCGTGCGTCACCTGCGCAGTCAAGACGCAAATTTTGGTGGTTCCGATATCGATAGCGGAAACAAATTCCTCCATCCGATCCCTCCTCCGCCGGTCACTTGATGTAGGGACGCTCAAAACGCAGGTCGATCACCGAGCCCTGAGCGCGACCGCTGGCGAGCAACAGTTCGGCTGCGGCGAGGTTTTCCAGCTTTGCTTCGACCTCATCGCCATCTCCCCAGTAGACCCAGTAGGGTGAATTGGGCAGGCGGAAGTTCAAACCCACCAGGGCATTGTAGCGCAGCGGCGAGACGCCGGGCAGGCGGTTGGCCAGCGCCTGCGCACTGTGCAAGACAGCCGGATCGATGGCGCTTCCCCTCGGCGCGCCGGCCAAGGTTGCGTCCGCCGGACCATCGAGAATTTGTAAAAGGCCGGGCGGCGTCGCTCCTCGCGGTGGGAGCGCCAGACCGTCCTCGCGCAGCCAGCGCGTCCCCTCGTCGGTCACCCACAGCGCCACAGGCCGCACTTCCGTAATGTCGACGGTGACCCTGGCCGCCAGCGGCGCAATGTGCACGCGCGCCTCGGCCACATAGGGATTCTGGCGCAGTCGCTGGCTGACCTCGTCGGCGTCGATCCAGAAGACCTGCCATCCGTCGATGGCGCTGAGCCGCCATAGCTCTTCGGCCTCCAGATAACTCAGCCCGTTGAAGTGGACGTCCTCGCGATAGATATACCAGCGCTCATCCAGGGCGAACCAGGCCGTCAGCCCGCCTGCAACGGCGAGCACTGCGAGCAGCGCCCACAGCAGACGGCTGCGCGCCAGTCGCTTCAGCGGCGCAAGGTCCCAGCGCGGCAGCGCAACGCCCCCCGTCTCCGGCAGCCCCGGCAACAACGACTCAAAGGTGCGCATTCGTCGTTGCACCTGTTGTTTCAGTTGTTGACGGTGTCGCTGCGCCATGCGGCTGCGCGCCGCCTCACGCTGCGCTACATGCAAAGAGGCCGCGCGACGGGACGCATCTCTCTGCTGCGTTTTCGCTTGCCTGGACTTCGCTGCACTCGCCATACCGTCTCCCGGGAATCTTTTACAAGCCGCGCTTCCGCGTCCGAATGCGCCCCTAGCGAACGGTGCTGAACTCCTGCCGCTCCTGGTGGCGTTCGAGCGCCAGCTCCAGCAGTCGATGCACCAGCTCTGGGTAGGCGACGCCGCTGGCTTCCCACAGTTTGGGATACATGCTGATGCGCGTGAAGCCGGGCATGGTGTTGATCTCGTTCACGAACAGCTCCTGCGTTTCGCCGTTCATCAAAAAATCGACGCGCGCCAATCCCTCGCATTCGAGCGCCTGGAACGCCCGCACCGCATAGCTGCGCACCTGCTCCATCAACGCTGCGTCGATGGGCGCCGGAATGAGCAATTGGCTGCCTTCGTTTTCATATTTGGCGTTGTAGTCGTAGAACTCGTTGGCGGGAATGATTTCACCGGCGATGCTCGCCACCGGCTCGTGGTTGCCCAGCACGCTCACTTCGATTTCGCGCGCGTGCGGCACCGCCTCTTCGACCAGCATCTTGCGGTCATAGCGAGCGGCGTAGTCGAGGGCGTCCCGGAGCTGGCGGCAGTCGCGCACCTTGCTCACGCCGACGCTGCTGCCCATGTTGGCCGGTTTGACAAAGAGGGGGTAGGCAAGTACTGCCTCGATCTCTACAACCACTGCGTCGGGCGCCGCGCGCCAGTGATGACGCTGCACGACGCAATGACGCACCTGGGGCAGGCCATGATGGGCGAGGAGCTTGCGGGCGACCGCCTTATCCATCCCCAACGCGCTGCCCAGCACGCCCGACCCGACGTAAGGCACGTTCGCCATCTCCAGCAGGCCCTGCACTGTGCCGTCCTCGCCGTAGGGGCCGTGCAACACCGGAAAAATGACGTCGATCGCCGGCAGCGGCTGCTCGCTCAATTGCCATGCGCGCGGGACAAGCTCCCCTGCGCTTTCCTGACCGAGCAAATGGCGACCCACCGTGCGCTCCTGCGCCTCCGCCGTGAGCTGCAGCCAGGCGTCCGGCTGCGGCAGCCAACGTCCCTTGCGGGTGATTCCGATCGGAACCACTTCGTGGCCGGCCTGACGCAACGCCTCCATGACGTTTTTGGCGCTGGCCAGCGAGACCTCATGCTCGCCGCTGCGCCCGCCGAAGAGGACGCCCACGCGATATCGCCTACGTTGCGTTGTCGTCATTGAAGAATTCTCCGTTTCCAATTTACCTCGCTCCTCTGGCGACTTCATCCGGCAGATCGTCGCTTGCCCTGAAAGTCAATAAAGCTCGCCGACAAGTTGAATCTCCGGTTTGAGCAGGACGCCGAAACGCTCGGCGACCACCTGCTGAATATATCGAATCAAGGCGATGACATCCGCTGCAGTGGCGCCGCCGACGCCGCCGGGGTTGATCAGAAAATTGGCGTGCTGACGGCTGACCTGCACGCCGCCGACGGCGCACCCTTTCAAGCCCGCCGCCTCGATCAGGCGGCCGGCGTAGTCGCCGGGGGGATTCACAAAGGTGCTGCCCAGGCTCGGTTCGACCGGCTGAGAACGGCGTCGGTGCAGGAGATTCTGCTCGGCCTGCGCCTGGAGCGCCTCTCGCTTTCCATGCGCCAGACGAAAGTTGGCGCTCAGCACCACCGGACCAAAGCCGGGTCGCACCACCGCCAGAGCGCCCTCTTCATCGCTTTCGGGCCGCGCTTTCAGTGCGCTGGTGCGGTAGTTGAAATGCAGCTGCGCCGCCGGCATCTCGACGATCTCATCGTCGGCGCCCAACACCAGGACGTTGTAGAGCGTATCTTTGACCTCGCCGCCGTAGGCGCCGGCGTTGTTGACGACTGCGCCGCCCACCGTGCCGGGCAGGCTCACAGCCCATTCCAGGCCGACGAGACCGGCGGCGATCGTTCGCCGCGCCAGACCGGCCATGCTGGCGCCGCTTTCGGCGAAGACAAAAGGCCGATCGTCCTGCGGGAAGACGCAGCAGGGCGCTTCGTCGATGCGCACCTGACGACAGCGGTTGTAGATCACCAGCCCGCGCACGCCTGCGTCGCCGATCAGCACGTTGCTGCCCCCGCCCAAAATCCAGTAGGGCAGGCCCTCGTCGCGCGCCCATCGCACCAGACGGATCAACTGGCTGACCGTCTGCACGCGTGCAAAGTAGTCGGCTGGCCCGCCCACTTTCATCGTGGTGTAGGGCGCCAGCGGCGTCTGCGTTTCGATGTGGATGCCGAATCGCTCCGGCGCCTTCCGATCAACCAGCGTTGTCTGCATGGACTGTTGCAATCTTTACATCTCCGATCCCTGACGCTAAAAATCTCGCCGAACCTTGTTTTGCAAGCGCTCCAACAACCATTCTCCGACCTTGTAGCCGTCGCCTGCGCTCAGCGTGATCACCACGTCGCCGGGCGTCACCTGTTCGGCCAGATAGGCGACGACGTCTTCCAGCGCGCCGATGTAGCGCATGGCGGGATGTGGGCTGGCGGCGACCAGCTCGCGTGCGTGCACACTGCCGTCGTCGATCTCGCGCGCCGGATAGATGTCGGTCACGATCACCTGATCGGCGGCGTCAAAGCTTTCTCCCATTCGATACAACATGCGCCGCGTCCGGCTGTAGGTGTGCGGCTGAAAGACAGCCCAGATGCGTCGTTCCGGATAGCGGCGACGGGCGGCGTTGAGCGTCGCCTCGATCTCGGTTGGATGGTGGGCGTAGTCGTCGATGACGGTGACGCCGGCGACCTCCCCTTTCCACTCGAAGCGCCGCGCCGATCCCCGATAGTTGCGCAGCGCCTCGAGCGAGCGGTCCATCGGCGCGTCGCAGGAAAGGCCGACCGCCAGCGCCGCCAGGGCGTTGCGCACGTTGTGCACGCCGGGCACGGCAAGCTCGAGCTTTCCTTCCGG
>CALFWA010000281.1 GCA_937928035.1 uncultured Caldilinea sp.
ACGACACGCGCCCTAAACTTGAGATACACCCCTGTGGCAAGATGTCGATTTCACAGTCAGGGCAGCGTGGCGACCTGCAACGGGTGCGCCTACAGTGAGCTGAACAGCGACGAACCTTTCATTGACTACGCACTTGTTGCTTTGGCAACCTCACCTCTTGAAGGGATCCTTGCTGCAGAATCGGATGAGAAAGAGGGGCTGAATGACCGTGTCAAATTTGCGAAATTCAGTGCCATCTAAAGATTTTGCACGGTGAGGTAAGACCTTGCGAGTTGACATCGTCTAGGATGCAGGAGGGCGCGCTGCCCAACAATGCATGGGGAACAACAATTACAAGTAGCAAACACAAAGTCACCCGCAGTTTCTGATCAAGCGAAATCGATGTGAGCGTACCGGCGGGCCTGTTCGGCCGAGAAGGTTGTGAATCGGAACATCCTGAAGATGGGAAAGCTGGGGCGGCATCGCTGGTCGCCATCAATCATTGCCATGCCTTTGCTGCAGGCTGCGCGACGAACGATAAGGGACCTCATAAGAGATCATTATCTGTAAACACTCAAGAGGGAAACCATCGAAATCGGAGGGATATGAGTCTCCTTCCCGGACCGCCGCCATCCCTTTCAAGCTGTCAATTACCAGGAGAAGTTGGCAGGTTTATTGGGTGATCACCGGCAAATAGACTTTGTGTCCTACAGCTAGCCTTCTCTCAATTAGCGGCCCCGGATTTTTATCGGCATCAAACATCTGCACGCGCCAGAAGTAAGCGCTATTGGATAATTTTTTCGTAGGCGCATAGGCGGTCAAGTCGGTCTGCACAACGGTTGATCGGTTATAGCTGCTGTTGTCGGCGTATTCGAGACGGTAATATGCTGCACCGTCGATGGGCGCCCAACGGAAGGTCGGCGCATCTCCTGTGGTTTCCCCCTGACCAGGCTCGAGCAACGAAGGCAGGGGATAGCGTTTCGTGAAGCGTTGTGGTGGACTGAATGGATGCAGCCTGCCCGCGCCATCGACAAACGCCACGCGCCAATACCAGACGCCATCCGGCAGCAGCCTTCCTTTCGGCGGCGTGTACGAAGTCGCCTGGGTGGTGACGTCCAGCCGAACGGGGCTGAAGGTCGGGTTGTCTGCAATCTGGACGCGATAGGCGGGAACAGCCAGTCTAGGATTCTGGCTCGGCGTGATGACAGCCGTCCAGCGCAGCGTCGGCTGCTGGTTCAGAACGTCATCATTCAGCGGCGCCAGCGGCTCCGGCCACAGCGAGCTTTTGGTGAAAGTCATTGCTTCACTCCAACGCCCAAGAATGTTTTTCGTGCGCCGCATTGCAACGCGCCAGTAATATTGTACGCCTGGCGCCAACGCACTTAGGTTGTTTGTGTCCGGAGGTGTAAAGCTAGTGGCGTCCGTAGCCTGGTCGATAAGTGGGCTGCTGAAGTTGGCGTCGTTGTCGATCTGGATGGTGTAGCCGGAGGCGCCCTCCACGCGCTCCCAAAGGAAGGTGGGCGTCATAAACGCATTCTCGCCCGTCGAAATGCGCGGGTTGCCCACTTGCCGACTGTCCAGCCGGAGGCGCATCGGCGGCGACCAGGGGCCATAGTCAAAGTCGGTTCGGGGACTTGGGGCGTACATTTCATGTCGGAAGCGCACCCGCCAATAGTAGGATTCATTGTTGGCGTAGGCTTGCAACGACTGAAAGGTTGTCGGCAGGAGAGTGAATGTGCGTTTTCTTTGATCGGGAAAGAACTGCTCCCAGGCGTCCCATGTCTCGACAATGTCGGTGAAACGCTCGTCGCGCGCCACCTGCACCTGATAGCCATCGACGAGATAGCTGGGCATGCGCCAGCGCAACGGCGGCATCTCCTCATAGGTCAGCGGATTCGAGAGCGGTGTGTCGAACGGATACAGCGGCAGCGGCATGTTGGAGACAAAGACCGGCTTTGACAGGACGCCTGGCTGAGCCGGCAGCTCGTCTCGGACGGCGCCGCTCGCATCCAGAGCGAAGACGACAAGCGCCAGGCTGCCCACCCAGTCGACGTCTGCAGAGCCGAGCGCCGTGTATGGAATCTGAAGCTGGTAGGAGTTTGTCTCAGGAAAATGCTGGACGCGGCCGCCTATCGTGTGCAGCGGCTGCGCCGGCGACCACCTGTCCCCCAACCATCGATGGTACTCTGCTGCGACGCCGCCGCTCGTGCGATCGAGATAGACCACATATTCCGGCCAGTAAAGTTCATCCACCAGAATGGAAGCTGCAGGCGAATTGCGAGGAGCGGCGTTTCCACCGCTGTTGGCTTTATGGTCCGTGTCGAAGTAGATCGCATAGGTGATCGACGCAGCGCCGGCGTTTGCCGCCGTGAAGGCGATTATCCAGTGTTGATTGTAGCCGTCATCGAGGCGTCGATCGGCTGTCACAAACAGCTCGTGCAATGCGTATTCATCGCCGCTAGGGGCGCTGTTCGTCGCAACCCTGGTGCGACCGCCGACGTTATCGACCAGATTCTCCAACGGAGGGTAATCTTTGCGATTCCCGATCGTGAGTTCGACGGAGAGGTTGAAGCGTCTTGGCGCGCTCCACCAGCCTACCGGGTTGCCGCTGGCGTCCTCCCCGCGCACGCGCCACCAATAGGCGCCGTAGGGCATCTGCGTCAACTTCCCCTGCCAGGGAACATAGTTGACAAATTGTGCGGTGGCTTCGTCTACGATCTCTGTGAAGCTCCGATCTGCAGCGATCTGGACTCGGTAGCGTATGGCGCCGTTCACCGGCAGCCAGCCCAAGATCGGCGGATGCCCGGCCGCCTCAAACCCATCGCTCGGATAAATCGCCTCGGCGGAGTCGGTCACAGGCAACCGAGAAACGCCTGAATCATAGCGAGTGCGCCACTGGATGCGGCTGCCGATCGGTTGTCCATCTTTGTAGGCGGTCACCCGCCAGTAGTAATCCGCGCCAGGCCGCAGATTGACGAACGAGTGGGACGACGTCGGGGCGGCGGCCAGACCGGCGGTCTGGATCACGAATTCGGGCGAAGATATATCCATGTTGTCGTCCACTTCCAGGATGTAATAATCCGCTGGCTCCACGGAGTTCGGTTCTGGGGCGGGCGCATGGGCGGTGTTCCAGATAAAGAGCGGCCATGCAATAGAGCGATCTCCGTGCACCGGCGTATTCTGTGCGTCTGGTTCGTAATAGGGCAGGGGGTAAATCAGATCGGGTGAAGTCGGACGCACACTGTTCAAACTCAAATCGCCCGTCGGATCGGAAATTTGAAACGACCAGGTTTCACTCCATGGGGTGACGTTGCCTTGCGCGTCGATGGCCCGCACGCGCCAGTAATAGGCGGTCTCCGGCTGCGTCTGCCCCGATGGCCACGCCGTCTGCACATAGTTCGTCACGTTGTAAAGCGTTTTGTCGTCGATCCTGGGATTTGTAAAAGCGTTGTTATTGGCGATCTGAATCTGATAGCGTTCCGCCCCTGGGACCGGTTTCCAGGAAAAGAATGGATAGGAAAGTTGTAGGCTGTTGTTCGCTGGCGCAAGCAGTTGCGGAACGAAATTCCATTTCATGCGGAAGCGACGGATTTCACTCCAGGGTGAATTGGTTCCGCGTGCGTCGATGGCCTGCACGCGCCAGAAATAATCCTGGTCGTTGGAGAGGGCGCTCACCGGCGTGTAGTCCGTGTTGCGCGTGACGATTTCATTGACAAAATTGAAATTTTCCTGGGTGCTGATCTGAAGACGATACTCCTTCGCCCCCTCGACTGCTGTCCAGGAAAAGCGGGGAACAAAGGCGAGGTCAACGGCGTTGTCCGGCGCCAGAAGCTGCGGCGCGTTGTTCCAGTGAAAAGTGAAGGATTGAACCAGGCTGGGTGCACCGGCGTGCCCCTGATTGTTGACAGGGGTCACCCGCCAGTAGTAGATGTTATTCGCCAGGCGCTGCTGAGGCGTATGGTGCAGGCCTGCGGTTGTCGCCTCGTAGACGAGCTGATTCATCTCTGGATCGAGCGCAATTTGAAGACGATAGGTCGCAGCGCCCGGTGCGGCGCTCCAAGAGAAATCCTCAGGAGCGAAACTGGAGCGCAGCGCGCCGTCGATCGGAGACAGCAATACAGGCCGCAGTGCGCCGCCGGCCGACCAGTCCACCTGGAAACTGCGAATTTCCGAAAACTCCCCCCACGTGCGACCAGAGGCAGAGCGCACTCGCCAATAATAAACGCCGCTGTTCAGCGCTTTGGTGAATGTATAGCGCGAGTTCTCCGTCTCCACGTTGACAAGCAGCGCGCTGAAGCCGTCGGTGGCGCTGACCTGCACCTGGTGCTTGGTGGCCTCGGGCGACGACTCCCACGCCAGCACCGGCGCACCCAACGGCGGAGAAGTGACGCCGGAAATCGTTGCACCGTCTTCCGGAGAAAGCAGGGTGGGCGGCTGGGGTCCTGGCGTGGGAGTCGTCATCGGATCGTCTCGAGCGGCGACTATGGCGACGTTGCTCAAGGCGATGGCGACCCAACACACGGCGGCGAAAAATCGGGCTCGCAAACGATCGGAGGCAAAGATGCGATTGCTTGACATGGGAGAAAGCCTTCTTTTCAAAATCGTGCAGTTATCATGAAAACCCCATTTACTTTGTCAAGTATAGGAAAGGCGATTCTCCTGTGTCATCGGACAAATTGTCCATCCGCCCGTTGCGCGCACGGCGTGCGTGAATGAACTTTGAAATCAGGAGGCGCAGCTGCAAGCTGCGCTTTCTTGAATTTCCCAAGGTCTTGCAGTCCATCGGGAACGCGCGGCTCTCAGCCGCACCTTACCACCACCGGCTATTTGCTCAAGCCGCTCTATCGATTGTCGGGTTCAACTGCGTAACATGAATTAGAGGTTAGAAGGGGTGGGATCATCGACGCGGAGAAGAGATTTTCAAAAAGAAAATGCGTCGGAGTTCATCAAACCTTCGAGGTGTCGCTCGTTTTCTGCTCCGCCAAGCGCCGGGCGGCTTCGATCCAACTCGCATAATCCGGCGGAACCGGGGAACGCGAGGCGCAGATTTCTTCAAGCTGCTGCGGCGTGACACTCGCCAGAGCTGCGTAGGTGCGGACGCCGGCGTCGTACAGGCGTCGCTTGTACACCTCGCCGACGCCGGGAATTTTCTCAAAATCGTCGACCGGCTCCCCGCTCCAGATGCAGCCTAGCGTCTGGGTCTCTTCCGCCAGCCGCTGCGCCGAGGCGCGGATGGCGTCGAACCGGACCAGGGCCGCCCGCGCCTTGCTCAGCTTCAGGATACGACGCAGCGTTTCGTCGTCAAGTGTTGCGACTTCCCAATAGGAGCCGATGCCGGCGTTGTAGAGCCGTTGCTCGAAGATCGGCCCGATCCCATCGATTGCGGAAAGCGTCTGCGGGCGCTCGATGAGGACCGGCGCAATGTTGGCTTCCAGGGCGCGCTCGACGAAGCGCTGTTTTGCAGCGGGTAGGGCGGACGGCGACGCTCCCGTTGCGCCCGCCCCCCCTCGCTGGCGCAAAAGTGTTGCCCTCTGCTCGAGGCCTTCTGAGGCTTTTTCGGCGTCTGCGCGCGACTCGCTTGCCTGCGTCTGCCTGGACGCTTCAAGCGAAGACGGAGCGCTTCGTTCGGCGAAAGGCCCCGCCTCGGACGCTGTCTTTTGCGTTTGCAGCGTCGCAAGCGCCATGCGCAATCGCTCCAGTTCGGCGCGTTGTTGGGCCAGTTGGGTGCGCAGATCGGCCTCCTGGCTCTCTCTGGAGACGGACGCCATGATCTCGTGCATTTGCTGCTCGATGGATGCAATGCGCTGCTGCGCTTCTTCCAAGGCTCGGCTTTTCTGTTTCAGCAGCGCGATCAAAGCGAGCATTGCGCCAACGCTCACGCCCAAGACAAGCAATCGCAATAGCTTGCGCATCATCTTCATTCCCGTTTGGTGAAAGGGTTTGTCTATTGCCTCGCCGCCTCCGCCAGCCGTTGCGCCTCGGCGATCCAGCGTGCGAAGTCGGGCCGTGCAGGCGGCCTGGGCTTGATGATCTCGGCGAGGCGCTCCGGCGTCGTCGATGCCAACTCACGATAAGTGCGGATGCCGGCTTCATACAGCCGTTGCTCGTAGATTCTCCCGATGCCCTCGATCGGCTCGAAATCGTCCGGCGCTTCGCCGGACCAGAGCTGACCGACCGTGTTCGTCTCCTGCGCCAGGCGTTCTGCATCTGCGCGAATAGCGTCGAAATCGATGCTCAGCATTTGTAGGGGATTGACCTGCAAAATGCGCTCCATCTCTTCATTGGAAAGATTCGCCAATTCCCAGTAGGTGCCGATCCCCGCCTCGTAG
Organism: uncultured Caldilinea sp.; assembly: GCA_937928035.1. Classification (GTDB taxonomy): domain Bacteria; phylum Chloroflexota; class Anaerolineae; order Caldilineales; family Caldilineaceae; genus Caldilinea. The sequence continues at coordinate 6,309 of CALFWA010000281.1, forward strand.
AGCCGCTGTTCATAGACGCGACCGATGCCCTTGACCAGCGCCAAGTCCTGGGGCGCGCGCACGGTCCTCGGCATCAGGCGCATGGCGACCGCCGAGTTGGCGGCGACGAGTTTGTTTTCACCCATCAGGGAGAGCGAACGGCCGAACTCCGCCATGGCCGGCGCGCGCTGTTGCCAGCCAACGGCGTCGGCCAGCTCGTTCTGCAGCCGTTCGATCTCAGCCCGTCTCATCTGTAGCTCTGTGCGCGTCCGCTCCGTCTCTTCCGTGGTTTGTTGTAGGCGCTCCTGCAGCTCCTCGATGCGATGCTGCAAGGCGATCACTTCGTCGTTGCGGGTCGCAAGTTGCGCTTCGAGTTCATCTTGCGCCTGCGTCCGTGCGGCCAACTCGCGGTTGAGCCGTTCGATTTCGGCGCTCTGCGCAGCAAGGCTCGCCGCCAGCTCGGCTTTGCCGTCGATGAGCGATTGCATCTGCGCGCGCAGTTCGGTCAGCTCCGTTTCGTTTTGTCGGAGCGTTGCATAGCGCCGTTGCGTAGCAGCGACGAGAGCGCCGGTTGTGGCGCCGAAGATCGCAAGCTGCTGCGCCGCTTCCGTCACGGCCGTTTCGTCCTCGCCGTCGAGCGCTGCGGAGAAGGCGGCCAGGCGCTCGTCGAGCTGCTCCATGTGGGATCGGAGATCGCCCAGCTCGACGGTGCGCGCCGCCAGTTGGCCCTCCAGATCGCTCTTCGCCTGACTGATCTCCTCCACCTGGGCCTGCAACGCCGCCTGCGCCTCCTGAGCGGCGGCGAGTTGCATCTGTAGCTCCTCTTGCGCCTGTTGGGCTGCAGCGAGCCGTTGCTCTAGCTCCGCCTTGGTCTGGCTTGTTTCGGCAAGCTGCTGCTGCGTCGTCGTCAGCTCGGCGTTCAACGCCTCCAATTGGTCCGCAAGGCTGCCAGCGGACTCCTGCGCACTGCGCAGCTGCTCCTCCAGGGCGGCTCTGGTCTGCGCGCCTTCGGCAAGCTGCGCTTCTAGCCCCCGTCTGGCTTGCGAGGCTTCGCTCAGCTGCGCCTGCAGTTCCGCCACTTGTATGCGCAGCGTTTCCGCCTCTGCGCCTGCGGTCGAAAGCTCGGCCTGGAGATGGGCGACGCGAGCCTCTAGCTCCAGAGCGGCGTTGTCCTTGGCGGTGAGCGCGGCCTCGAGGTCAGTCTTGGCTGCAGTCAAGGCGCCGAGCTCTTCCTCGAGCGCCGCAATTCGAGCGTTCTTCTCGCTCAGCTGCGTTTGCAAAGCAATGTTGGCCGTGCTCAAAGCGTCCACCTGCGCGCGCAGCGCTTCGGTCAGGCGCTGCGCGCCGACCAACTGCTCGCTCTGCCGGGCATAGGCGGCTTTGAGCGCTTCAATCGTCGCTCCCAGACTACGCATCTTCGTTTCGACGATGAGAAAGTCTGCCGTCTTGTCCAACGGTCGTGTATTCAGTTCGGCGTCGGCCATGGGCATCGCGTCTTCAACTGGCATGGCTCTCTCCCTCTTCTTGCGGAGCGACCAGCGATGACGCCGCTGCCATCGCCGTCGATGTGTCCTGTGGCGAGGATGCATCGATGCAGGCAAGGATGCTGCGCAACTGGGTGTCATAGTCGTCAATTCGCTCGAGGAAACGGTTGATGAAGTCGATGCGCGTTTGCAACCGCCGCGTTAGCGCATCTCTTTCTGCAAGCAACGTCTGGAGCTCAGCGCGGATAGCTGCAACTTGGTCGTTCAAGCCTGTCACCTCGGCGGTGCGAGCATCCAGCGCCCGCTGCAGCGCCTCGCGGTCGGCGAGCGCCTGATCCAGCGTCGCCTTCAAGCGTTCGTATGCGTTGTGCAGCTCGTCCAGCTCGGCCGTGCGCGCGGCCAGCGCTTCGTTGAGGTCTGTTCCATCTGCGGGCGTCAGCGTCTCTTCCGAGGGCTGCATCTCTATCAACGCCGTCTCCAGGCGTCGCAACGTCTCTTCTGCAGCGATGCGGTTGAGCAGCGCGCTGTATTCGCTGTTGCGTTTTTCCAGCGCGGCGGCGAGCTGTGCGCCTGTCGCCGTCAACATGCCGAGGTCGCGGCGCAGGTAGTCGATTTCATTCTGTGCGTTGGCCAGCGCACGGTCGCGCGCCGCCAGTGCAGCGGTGATGGCGTCTTCGCCGCCGGCGAGGATGTCGCGGTACTCGCGCTGGCGCAGAAAGAGTTCGGCTGTGACGAGCGCCTCTTTTTCAGCGAGTCGATCGGCGGCGGCGCGCGCTAGCGCCAGCTGGTGTTCGAGTTCAACCAGACGCTCGCTCAGGTCGCTCTCCTGCAATCGCTCGGCCAGCGCCGTCACTGTGCTCTGCTCCTCCGGCGATTCCTCAACTTCAAGCGTTTCGGCGCCGCCGTCTGACGCAATCTCGTCTTGCGGTGCGGCGTAGCGAGCGGCCAGCGCCTGACGCGCCGCACTCAACGCGTCTCGGGTGTGGGCCAGCTCGGCGCTGAGCAGTAGACGCGCGTCGCGTTCTCTTTCCAATGCTGTCCGCAGTTGTTCGGCCATCTCCTTGACGTGCGATAGTTCTGCGCGAGAGGCTCTCAGCTGTTGAGCGAGGCTCTTTTTTTCTTCCGCCATCTCGTCGAGCGTGGCGAGGTTTTCCCGCAACTGACCCTGCGTCTTGCGCAGCTCATCTTCGACGTTCCGCAGTTGACGACGCAGCGATTCGATCTCGGCGGATGCTTTCTCTAGCTCATACACCGGCCCGCCGCGGCCGGCGAACCATGCGATGATGAATCCTAACAGAAACGCACCGATCAGGTACAGGAAAGGGGTGACGTCCATAGCGTTCTCCTGTGGAAGGTGGGTCGAGCCATCCGCAAGGGGTTTCCCGCTCGATGGATCGTGGAGGCGGTGCAGGGTGCCCTCGCCGTCCAGACGCGCCAGCCAGGGTCAACCGACAGCCTGTTTGGCTTGCAGCTCGTGCAATTGTCTCGTGAGTTCAGCGATGCGAGTGTTCGCGGCCAGCAGCTCCTCGTCTTTCATCTTGATCATCGTGGACGTCAGCGCCGCCATCTCGCTGGCGACGTCCCCGCGCGCCTTCTGAAGACGATCCTCTAGATCGGTCTTCGTAGCAGACAGGGCTGCGGCCGTCGCCTTCAGGGAGTCAAGCTCCGCCTGCAGTTCGGCGCGGGCGCGTTCGCTCTCCTCCAGCAAACTCTGCAGGTTGACGGCGCGCTGATACGCTTCGTTGAGGGCCGCCTCGCGTGCGCGTTCGTTCTCCGCCGAGACGCCGGCTTCCGCCTCCAACGCCGACAGCCTGGACTGGATGGCGTCCAACGTCTCGCGCAACTGCTTGTTCTCTAGGACGGCGGCTTCGTATCTGGCCCGCAGCTCCTCCAACTCGTTAGCGGCGTTGCTCTGCGTCCGGTCGAGCTGGTCGTGAAGCATCGCCAGCTGCATCTTGACGTCGGCGACCTCGATGCTGCGCGATTGCAGGTCGGCCTGCAGCGCTTCAATGCGCTCAACGGACGTCTTCAGCTCCTCCTGAGCTGCGCTCAATTGGTTGCGCAACTCATTGCGCTCTGCAGCGACGCGGCTCACTTCACGGTTGAGGTTTTCAATCTCCCTGCGCGCGTCCATCAGCTCGCGCTCGGTGCGCCGATTTTTGCTTTGATGTTCCGCAATCCGTTCCTCCAACTCCCCGTTGCGCCGTTGCGCTGGCAGACCGATCAGCAGCCACCCTAAAATCAGGCCTATCCCTACAGCGATCAACAGCGGCATCCAGTAAACGGTGATCCACTGTAGACTCATCCAGTCCATAATTTCTCTCCTCAGTCGTCAGAGTGTGAACATGGCCCGAAAGATTTGCTATACTTAAAGCATGCGCTGTTCTTGCAGATGAAGAACCTGCGACGACGAGTTGTGGTTGGAAACAGATCTGTTTGAATTTAAAAATGACGCTGCAAGGACAATACGGCGCCTTTAGTTTCCATCAGCGGGCAACTTTTGTCAAACAGATTTTGATATCTCGACCGCCGCTCAATGCAGGAAACCGGATGGTTTAGATTGGTCTGTTAAATTTCATCGAGTTTCCTAAACGATGGCGTCAAAAAGCCAGAAATTCAATCGATCATCTCAGCCAATTGAGGAAAGGATACACTCATGGAATACCGTTTCTTAGGTCGCACCGGCATGAAAGTCAGTGAGCTTTGTCTGGGCGCCATGACCTTCGGCCGCGAGACGCCTGAAGAGGTCAGCCTACAGATGATGGACCATTTCTTTGAGGCGGGCGGCAATTTCATCGACACCGCCGACGTCTACACGCGCGGCGTCTCCGAGGAGATCGTGGGGCGTTGGATGAAAAGCAAGCGTCGCGATGATCTGGTGATCGCCACTAAGGTGCGCTTCCCGATGGGCGAAGGCCCCAACGACGTCGGCCTCTCCCGCAAGCACATCCTGAGCGGCGTCGAAGCCAGCCTGCGCCGCCTGGGGACGGATTACATCGACCTCTATCAGGTGCACTGCTGGGACCCGGCCACGCCGCTCGAAGAGACGCTGAGCACGCTGGACATGCTGGTGCGCAGCGGCAAGGTGCGCTACATCGGCGCCAGCAATTACAGCGGCTGGCAGCTCCAAAAGGCCATCGACCTGTCGAAGCAGCAGGGCTGGGAGCCGTTTGTTTCGCTCCAGCCGTTGTACAATTTGTTGGATCGCACGCTGGAGTGGGAGCTGGTTCCCGTCTGCCAAAACGAAGGGCTGGGCATTTTGCCGTGGAGTCCGCTGCGCGGAGGCTGGCTGAGCGGCAAGTATCGCCGCGGCATGGAGGCGCCTATCGCCGGCACGCGCATCGAACAGGCCGAGCGCGAAGGCTGGAGCGAATCGTGGAGCGCCTACGCCAACGAGCGCACCTGGCGCATCCTCGACGAACTCTTTGCGGTGGCGGAGGAGTGCGGCAGGCACCCGGCGCAGGTGGCGTTGCGCTGGCTGTTGCAGCGCCCCGGCGTTACGGCGCCGATCATCGGCGTGCGCACGCTGGAGCACCTGGAGAACAACCTGGGCGCCGTGGGCTGGACGCTCTCCGACGAGCAGATGCGCCGGTTGACGCAGGTGAGCGAGCCGACGCTCGTCTACCCGTATGATTTCATCGCCAATGCCACGCGACGGCGGTAAGGCGTCGTTTTTGGTGCGTGTTGCGTGTTCCGTTACACACCACGGAGCATGTGACACGCTTCACGCACTGCGCGAAATCGTTTATTCATCCAACCCTTCAACGTCTTATGTCCTTCGTTTCGACTGCCCCACGCTTCGATCTTCGGCAGGCCGCCGCCATCGCGCTTGAACAGTACGGCGTAAGCGGCGCAATGCGTCCGCTGCCGAGCGAGCGCGACCAAAATTTTTATATTCGCACCGCCTCTGGCGAAGAGTTCGTACTCAAGATCGCCAACGCTGAAGAGTCGCTCGACCTGCTTGACGCGCAAAACCATGCCCTGAAGCGCATGGCGCAGGCCGGGCTTCCGCTTTCCGGCGCGCCGGTGATGCGCACCTTGAACAACGAGACGATCGCCCGAGTGCAAGGCGCTGCCGGCGAAAGCTATCTCGTGCGCATGTTGCGTTACATCCCCGGCGCACCGCTGGCGACGGTGCGCCCTCATTCGCCGGAGCTGCTTGCGGACCTGGGACGGTTTCTGGGCGAGGTGGATCGAGCGCTCGCCGATTACGACCATCCGGCGTTGCACCGAACGTTTCACTGGGACCTGGCGCATGCGGGCGACGTCGTGCGTTCGCAGCTCGCCTTGCTGCCCGATGCGAATCGGCGGGCGTTGGTGCGCACCTTGCTCGAACGTTTTGAGTGCAACACCGAACCTGCGCTCGCCGCTTTGCCCCGTCAGGTGATTCATGGCGACGCTAATGACTACAACGTTTTGGTCAGCCAGGAAGGCGACCTCTTCACGCGCTACCGTCATATTGCAGGCATCCTCGACCTCGGCGATATGGTCTACAGCCTGCGCGTGGCGGACCCGGCCATCGCTGCGGCCTACGCCCTGCTCGACAAGGACGACCCGCTGCAGGCCGCTGCACAGGTGACGGCTGGCTATCACGCCGTCAATCCGTTGACCGAGGCGGAGATCGCCGCGCTGTGGGATTTGATCTGTATGCGGCTGTGCGTCAGCGTCTGCCATGCAACGGTGCAGCGCAGCCAACGCCCCGACAACGACTATCTTTCGATCAGCGAGCGGGCGGCCTGGGCGGCGTTGGAAAAACTTGTTCAGATTCACCCCCGGCTGGCCCATTACGCGCTGCGCGCAGCCTGTGGGCTGACGCCCGTTCCGCAAACGCCTGCGCTCATCGACTGGCTGCAACGGCAGCCGACGTTTGCACCGGTCATCGGCCAGGACCTACGTACGACGACGGTGCACGTGCTCGACCTTTCGATCGGCAGCCCTACGATCACGTCTCAGATGTTGCATAGCCGGCGCGGCGACTTGCTCGGCGCCGCCATCTTCGGCGAAATGGCGCAACGAGGCGCCGTTGTCGGCGTCGGCCGCTACGCAGAGCCTCGCGCGTTCTGCATCGTCGAACCGGCGTTTGCACCCGGCGACAACCCGACCGGAGAGCGCCGCACCCTTCATCTGGGCGTCGATCTCTTTGCGCCGCCGGGGACGCCGGTGCATGCGCCGTTGGCCGGCGTCGTCCACGCGCTGCACAACAACGCAGTTGGCCATGAGTCTGGGCCGACGGTCATCCTGCGCCATCGTACAGACGACGGTCTGACGTTCTACACGCTCTACGGCCATCTTGCCCCCGGCTCTTTAGAGCGATTGGAGGTGGGAGAGACAATCGCAGCTGGCGAACAGTTCGCCTCCATCGGCGCAACGTCGGTGAACGGCGGCTGGCCGCCCCATCTCCACCTTCAGATCATTGCCGACTTGCTCGAACTCGATCACAATTTCCCCGGCGTGGTCGCGCCCGCTCAGACGACGCTCTGGACGTCGCTCTGCCCCGATCCCAATCTACTGTTGCGCATTCCGGCGGAGCAATTTCCGCCGCCGCCGCCTTCGCCGGAGGAGACGCTGGCCGAACGACGCAGGCGCATCGGCCGCAACCTGAGCATCTCCTATCGCAGACCGCTCAAAATCGTGCGCGGGCTGGCGCAGTATCTATACGACGACGCAGGCCGCGCCTATCTCGACGCCGTCAACAACGTGGCGCACGTTGGCCATTGTCATCCCGACGTGGTGGCGGCGGGCCAGCGGCAGATGGCGGTGCTCAACACCAACACGCGCTATCTGCACGACGCCATCGTGGAATACGCCCGTCGCCTCTCGGCGACGTTGCCGCCGGAGCTGAGCGTCTTCTTCTTCGTCAACTCCGGCAGCGAGGCGAACGACCTTGCCCTGCGGCTGGCGCGCACCGCTACTGGCCGCCAGGATGTGATCACCGTCGACGTCGCCTATCACGGACACACGCAGGCGCTGATCGAGATCAGCCCCTACAAGCACGACGGCCCCGGCGGCAAAGGGCGCCCGCCCTATGTGCAGAAGGTCATCATGCCTGATCCATATCGCGGCCCCTACACGGGCTACAGCGTCGAGAGCGGCAAACGCTACGCCATGCATGTCCAACAGGCGATCGAGCAGATTCACGCCCGGGGCCGCGGGGTCGCCGCCTTCATCTGCGAGTCGTTGCCCGGCTGCGGCGGACAGATCGTCTTCCCACAAGGCTACATGGCCGAGGCGTTTCGCTATGTGCGCGCGGTCGGCGGCATCTGCATTGTCG
>CALFWA010000282.1 GCA_937928035.1 uncultured Caldilinea sp.
CGGAGACAACGGTACAATGCTCTGACGACCGGTTGTTTCCTGAATTTCGTCGCAATCACCCAAAACATAATAAAATGCAACCTCACTGTTGAAGGAGCGCGCATGAGATCGAAGCCGATCAATTCACCCTGGACCTATGGCCTGGGCATGCTGGCCTTGATGATCCCAGGGCAGGCGTTCAGCACCTACTACACCTATTTTTACGTCGATGCGCTGGGGCTGGCGGTTGGGCTGGCAACCATCGCCCGCACGATCTACATGGTGTGGGATGCGGTCAACGACCCGCTCTTCGGCTACTGGTCGGACAGCACGCGCACGCGTTGGGGGCGTCGGCGTCCCTGGCTGGTGGCGACGTTGCCCCTCTATGCACTCTTTTTTGTCATCATTTTTTCGCCGCCTGAGACATTCCAGGGACAGAGCCTGTTCGTCTGGTTCACGCTGGCCTTGATCCTCTACGAGACAACCGCCGCCATCCAGTGGACGAACTACGGCGCGCTCTTTCCGGAGCTCTTCCGTGGAGACGCCCAGCGTGCGCGGGCCTCGGCGATCCAGCAAGGCTATCAGATCATCGGCATCTTAATCGGCGCAGCCGTGACGCCCATCGTCTTCGCTGCATTGGGTTTTCAGCGCATGGCGTTGCTCTTCGCCGTGGTGTACGCCATTTTGATGGTGATCTTGATCCTCAGCGTGCGCGAAAATCCTGAGGCGCAAGAGAAGCCCCCGCTCAAATTCATCGAGGCGTTTCGAGAGACGCTCAAGAACCGGCCATTTTGGGTGTTCAACATCGCCAACTCCTTTGCGCAGACGGTCAACGGGTTGCTCGGCTCGATCATTCCCTTTTACGCCAAATATGCGCTAAAAATTCCCGAGGCGCAGGTTTCGATCTTGCTGGCGATGATCTTCATTCCAGTCGTGCCGCTGGTTTCGGTGTGGGCGTGGCTGATCCGGAGGATCGGCGCCAAGCGCGCCTGGCAGGTGGCGATGGCCGTCTATGCTTTGTCTGTGATTCCGATGGCGTTCGTCGAAGGGCTGATCGGCGGCGCAGTGGGCGGCTTTCTGGTCAGCTTTGGCCTGGCGGGTTTTCTGGTCACCCCGAGCGTCGTCGGCGCGCGCATCATTGACCTGGACGCCGAGCGCACAGGCCGTCGACGCGAGGCGATCTACGGCGCCGTGGGGGGCTTCATCACGCGTTCAAGCGCCTTTCTCTCTGCGCTCGCCTTCTGGATCGTTGGGGTGATCTACGGTTATGAAAGTGGACAAAATCCCGGCCCGAACCCAGAGGGCGCCTTCCGCTTTCTGATCAGCGCCGTGCCCTTCGCACTACTGCTGATTGCGTTTGCGATTACCTTTTTATATCGAGAAGAGCATCCTCGGCCGCTGGAGGCGCAGCCTCTGGATGCGATTCCACAAAAGGAGCCGCTATGACCCGCTATCTACTTCTCAACGCCGACGATTTCGGCATGTGCCATTCGATGAACCTGGCCATCATCGACCTGTTGGAGGGCGGCTGGATCACCTCCGCCACCATCATGGCGCCCTGCGCGTGGTTCCCTGAAGCGGCGGAATACGCCCGTTCGCATCCGGACAAGTGCATCGGATTGCATCTCACTTTCACGAGTGAGTGGGCGGGCTATCGCTGGCGTCCGCTTGCGCAAGGGGAAGTCGCTTCGTTGGTGGACGCGGAGGGCTATTTTCACAGGGATGTGTTGAGTGTGGAGCAGCGTGCACAGCCGGCGGAGGTCGAGCATGAGATGCGGGCACAACTGGCGCATGCGGAGCGCCGGGGCTTGCACATTTCGCACTTGGACAATCACATGGGGTCGCTCTACGGCATGATGGGCGTGCAAAGTCATCTGCCGCTGGTCTTTCAACTGTGTGCGGAGCGCGGCTTCTCTTTTCGCCTGCCTACGCATTTCCTGTCGGGAGACGCCATCGGCGATGCGCTCAGCCCAGAGGTGCGCGCAAGCATGCAACAGGTCGCCGGCGTGGCGGCGGCGTTAAAGGTGCCGGTGCTCGATTGCCTGCTCGCCCATCCCTACGAAAAGCTGCCAGGGGAGACCTATGAATCGTTTCGAGACGGGGTGTGCGAAAAGTTGACTCGGTTGCCCGACGGCGTCCACGAACTTTTCATCCATCCCGCCATGGACAGCCCGGAGCTGCGCGCCATCACGCCGGAGTGGGAAAAGCGCACATGGGAGCATCGACTGCCCGCCGATCCGATCTTTCGAGAGACGCTGGCGCGCGAACAGATTCAGGTGATCAGTTGGCGCAAAGTGCGTCAGGTGCGAGGGCTATAGAGAGGATGCGGCTGGCGGCAAGCCATCCCTACGAGCTCTCCACGGCCGTCGCCGCATAGGCGGTGAGCGCCTGAATAGCGTTGGTCAGCCGTTTCAGCGTCTCTTCCCGCCCAAGAATGTGGATGCTCTCAAAGAGCGGCGGCGAGACGGTTTTGCCCGTCACCGCCACGCGCACCGGCGTCAGAAAACTGCCCAGCTTGATGTCCATTGCTTCGGCGCGGCTGCGGAAGGCCGCCTCCAGTGCCGCAGTCGCGAACGGCTCGACGGTGGCAATGAGTTCGCGGGCTGCCTCCAGCGCCTCGATGCTCTGTGCAGCGGTGAGCTTTTTGCCGATCAGCTGCGCCGGGTCGGGATAGGCGATCTTCTCGGCGGGCAAGAAGGCCCAATCCACCAGCGCCGTCGCCTCGGTCAGCAGCTTGATGCGCTCCTGGATCAAGGGCGTCAGCGCCAGGAGGCGAGGGTCTTGGCGCAACGCTTCGACGTCCAGACCCAGGTCGGCGGCGATGAAGGGGGCGACGGCGTCTTTGAGCGCAACGACATCCATCTGGCGGATGTAGACGCCGTTCATCCATTCGAGTTTGCTGAAAGGCAACGCCGTGGCCTTCGGGGAAATGTCGGCCACGTCGAAGCGTTCGATTGCTTCCTCGCGCGTGAAGATTTCACGCTCCGGGTCGAAACTCCAGCCCATGGTCGCCAGGAAGTTGAACATGGCGTCGGGTAGGTAGCCGCCGCGGATGTAATCGCGCACAAAGGGGGAGAACTCGCGGCCGTCGACGACGGTTTTGCGCTTGCTCATCTTGCCCTTGCCGCTGGGGTCGAGGATGACGGGCAGATGCACGAAGACCGGCGCGCTCCAACCGAAGGCCTCGAAGAGCAGCACATGCAGCGGCGCGGAGGGAATCCACTCCTCCCCGCGCAACACGTGGGTGATCTCCATCAGGTGATCGTCCACGACGACGGCCAGGTGATAGGTGGGCAGCCCGTCGCTCTTGAGCAGCACCGGATCGACGATCGTGGCGTTTTCAACCGTAATCTCTCCACGAATGGCGTCGTGCACCGTCGTCGTTCCGCTGAGCGGCGCCGCAAAGCGAATGACGAACGGGCGACCCTCAGCCTCGAAGGCGGCGCGTTGCTCCGGCGTCAGATTGCGATGCCGGCGGTCGTAGGGCAGACCTCTTGCGCGCAGCTCCTCCAGCTCCTCCTCGGTGGTGTAGCAGCGATAGGCCTTGCCATGTTCCACCAGCCAGTTGGCGTATTGCTGATAGATGGGTTGGCGTTGACTCTGGATGTAGGGCGCATGGGGGCCGCCGATGTCTGGACCTTCGTCCCAGTGCAGCCCTAACCAACGCAGCCCCTCCATCAAATCCTGCAAGCTCTCCGGGTTGTAGCGTTTCTGGTCGGTATCTTCGATGCGCAAAATAAATTGCCCGCCGGTGTGACGCGCGTAGAGCCAGTCGAACAAGGCGGTGCGCAACCCCCCGAGATGGAGATAGCCGGTCGGGCTGGGCGCAAAGCGCACGCGCGCTGGCGTCTGAGAGGATTTCGTCATAAGCGCTCTATACTGTATTCCCTATCTGTGACAATCCGCAGCATCCGTTTTGATCTGCGTCCTTATTGTTCCAGCTCCTGCTTGAGCAGCTCCTGCACCCGTCTGGGGTCCGCCTTGCCGCCGGCGACGCGCATCACCTGACCGGTGAACATGCCGAGCAGGTTGCGTTTCCCGTTGCGATATTCTGCGACTTTCTCCGGGAACCGGCCGAGCGTCTGGCGGACGATCGCAGCCAACTCCTCTTCGCTCAGGGCCTGGTCGAGGCCGAGGCGCCGTACAATCTCTTGCGGAGTGCCGCCGTGCGTCGCCATCTCTGCATAGACAGTCTTGGCCGCCGCAGTGGTGATGACACCCGTCTCCACCAGCTTCACCAGCTCGCCGAGCGCCTCGCCGCCGAAGGGCAGCTCCTCGACCGAACGCTCCTTGAGCAGGCGCAGCACCTCGTTGTTGATCCAATTGGCGACGGCGCGAGCATCCGCTCCGGTGGAGAGCGCCGCTTCAAAGAAGGCGACCGTAGCCCGGCTGCCGGTGAGCGGATCGGCTTGCTCGGCGGTCAGCCCAAGCGTCTGCTGTAACGCGGCGTATTTTTCCGCCAGCCAGGGATCGGCGGCGCGGATGCGTTCTCGTTCTTCGGAAATGGAGCCGACGACGATCTCGGCCGGGCGCTCTGTTTTCTCACGCGCAGGGCGGCCTTTGGTCACCGGGGCCATCCTGGCGGCGAAGGCGTCGGGAAGCTCGACGATGCGGTTGAAGACGAGCCTTTCCTCCGTCGAGTCGATGTCCACGATGAAATAGCCGTGGCGTACGAACTGATAGCGGCTGCCGCTCTCGGCCTGCGCCAGCGAAGGTTCAACTAGGGCGCGCTCGATCACCTCGATCGAGTTCGGGTTGAGATAATCTTTGAACGTCTTGCCTTCCTCAACTTCGTCCGGGTTGGGCACCGTGAAAAGACGGTCATAGAGGCGCACCTCGACCGGGACGGCGTGCGCCGCCGATACCCATTGAATGGCTGTGCTGCGTTTGCGGCTGGCGATCGCGGGCTTGCCCAGCGAATCCGGGTCATAGGAGCAGCGCAGCTCGATGACTTCGCCGCTCGTTGGGTCGGTGACCACTTCGTCGCAGCGGATAAAATAAGCGTGACGCAGCCGCACCTCGCCGCCAGGGGTCAGGCGCGTCCAGCCTTCCGGCGGATTTACGCTGAAGTCGGTGCGTTCGATATACAGTTCGCGCGTCAAGGGAACCGGCCGCGAACCTTCCTTGCCGATGTCGTGCGGCCAGTAGTCGGCGTCCAGCCACTCCACGCGGTCGGCGGGGAAGTTGGTGAGCGTCACCTTGAGCGGCCGTAGCACCGCCATCACACGCGGGGCGCGGGCGTTGAGGTCATCGCGGATGGCGTCTTCCAGCACCTCGATCTGCACGCGACTGTTGGTTTTGTCCACGCCGATGCGCTGGCAGAAAAGGCGGATGCCTTCCGGCGTGTAGCCGCGGCGGCGCAGGCCAGCGATGGTGGGCATGCGCGGGTCGTCCCAGCCGGCGACGTGGCCCTCCTCGACCAACTGCAGCAGCTTGCGCTTGCTCATCACCGTATAGTCCAGGTTGAGACGGGCGAACTCATATTGATGGGGCCGCGGCTCTTCAAAGAGATTGTCCAACAGCCAGTCGTAAATGGCGCGGTTGTTCTCAAATTCTAGGGTGCAGATGGAGTGGGTAATGCCCTCGATGGCGTCCGAAATGGGATGCGCGTAGTCATACATCGGGTAGATGCACCAGGCGTCGCCTGTGCGATAGTGCTTGGCGTGGCGAATGCGATAGAGCAGCGGGTCGCGCATCTTCATGTTGGGGGAAGCGAGATCGCCCTTGGCGCGCAACACGTGCGCACCGTCGGGAAACTCCCCTGCGCGCATGCGTCGGAAGAGATCGAGATTTTCCTCCACCGAGCGATCGCGGTAGGGGCTGGGACGCCCCGGCTCCGTCACCGTGCCGCGGTACTGGCGGATGCCTTCCTCGTCGAGGCTGTCGACGTAAGCCTTGCCTTCGAGGATCAAGCGCTCTGCGTACTGATACAGCTGCTCGAAATAGTCGGACGCAAAAAAGAGCTTGTCGCCCCAGTCGTAGCCCAGCCAGCGCACATCACGCATAATGGCTTCGACGTACTCCATATCCTCCGTCTCCGGGTTAGTGTCGTCGAAGCGGAGGTGGCAGACGCCGCCGAACTCTTCGGCGATGCCGAAGTTGAGCGCGATCGATTTGGCGTGGCCGATGTGGAGATAGCCGTTTGGCTCCGGCGGAAAACGCGTGACCACGCGACCGCCGTAGCGCCCGCTTTCGATGTCGCGCAGCACGATCTCACGGATAAAATCCAGTCCTTCTCGTTGCTCGGGCAATTTTTTCTTTGCTCCAGGCTCCGTCATAGTTCGTTCCATCTCGCTGGTTAGGCGGCGCTGACAAGGATAAACGCGCATCGTTCATCAATAACACGCCGCTGCGTCTGTGTCAAAATCTTTCCCCTTGGAAGACCATTCCGGCCACGCTGACGACCGAAGTGTTTCGCTCATCCGCCGGACAGATGGCGTAGCCCGCCGGTTCGCCGCGGCTCTGGCCGAGCAAGCGCAGGGTCAGGTAGATCGGCGCCACGCCGCAGACGTTGTTGCGATTCTGCACGCAGCGGATGGCGTTGAAGAAACCGGCGGCGTCTCCTCGACGCATGGCGTCGAGCAATTCTTCGTCGGCGGTGCGCAGGATGCGCCGCCCTGCTGCATCCAATGGTGCGCCGCCGAAGGCGGGACCGACGTGCGCAAGGTCGCCTGAAGCAACGATCAGCGTGCGCCGGCCTGCCATGGCCTTGCGCAGCACCTCCAGCACAGCCCCGATCTTGGGGTCGGCGGAGGGCGTGTCGCCGTTGAGCATGAAGGGATGGAAGGAGCCTGTCAGGATCGGCACGACGGGCGCCGGACGTCCTTCGCGCAGATGGTGCAGCCAGACCGTCACCAGCTCCAACGAGTGCTCCCCGCGATGGCGCAGCTCGCCGGCGAAAGCCGCCTCCTCGCCGATGGCCGCAGCAAGCTGATCGACGATGGCGGTTTCGGTGGGCAACACGCCATAGGGTGTGGCGTAATTTTGTCGCGTGAGGGTGAACGGATCGGCGCCGTAGTGATCGACGCCCAGCAAGATGACCAGCTCCGCCTCGCGTGCAGCCTGTGCCGCTCGCTTCCATACATGTGCGTAGACCCGCCCCCCGCGCGGGTAGTCGATGTGAGGGCTGAGTAGGCCGATCGGTGCGTTCCAGTCGATCGGATCGGCCGCCACGTCACTGGCCTCTAGATAATCCTGCAGCAGGCTCCACAGCGCCTTTGCGTCGTCGGGATAGCCTGCGCCAGCCAGGGCCGGGGCGCGAAACGGCGCGCTGCGATACTCGGCCAGCGCCTCGGCCCGACGCGCCGCCGAGCGATCGTTGTCGAGCATGAACGCCTCGTCGAGCGCTTCCGCCAGCTTGTGCACCAAATCGTCAGGAATCGAGATGCCATAAAAACGGCGATGCACTTCCGGCACCTCATCGAGGGGATGATGACCATCGAAGAAGGCCAGCACAGTCGCCAGCGGCTGCGGCACAAACAGCTGTTGATCGGTCAGCCGCTGTGGGTCGCGAAGCAGAATGTAGGGAAAGCCCTCGTAAACGATGGGGCGAATATCGAGATCGCGCAGTTTCGGGTGCATAAGTCAGTTACGCCAATCTCAGCAGAAACGAAAATTGTGTTGATCGGCGCCGCCAGAGTCGCCGCTGAATGA
>CALFWA010000283.1 GCA_937928035.1 uncultured Caldilinea sp.
AAGACGCAGCCATCCGAAAAAGCGGGCAGGCTGTGCTGATGGTTCGCCCCGAATCCATTCGGCTGTCTCCAACGCCGCCCAACAACGGGAGATCGGTGTGGACGGGCGTCGTCACGCGCACCTCGTACCTGGGCAGTTTCATCGAGTACGACGTCGAAATTGCCGACCAGAAACTCCTAGCCGTGCGCTACGATCCGGCAGAAAGCGACCTTTATCCTGTTCGTCAGTCGGTATATGTTCAATTCTTGCAAGAGAACGCCTATTTGTTGCCGAACGAATGATGCGAATAGACAGGATTTCGGACGCCTTTTGTCCAATTTCTCTCGGCTCAGGGGTATTTTCTCTCTGGAAAAGTCATGATACAATACGCCATGGATCCGGTGGCTTGTCACTGAAGTATGCCTGTAGGCAGACTATTTTTACAGGCAAATTGATTTTATTGATATGTAGAAGTGTTTGCCCATCTATGTATACTGCAAAGGAGATAATCACGTGAGCGCATACTCTTACACGAACAGCAAAGGCAGCACCTACTACTTGCATGCCCGCGAAACCACTCTCAAGAATGGGAAAAAACAAACTATCTTTTTCTTCGCCAAGGAAGTGAAGGAAGGAGCGCTCGACTCCGTGCCCGCTGGCTATCAGGTCTCTGAGAGCAAGAATGGCCTTCCGGTGCTGAAGAAGGCATAGTCGACAGTTCGTCTTTCCCGAAGGCGCCGCATCCCAGCGACGCCTCTTTTTTCTTTTTAGGAGTCATTTCAAAATTAGAGCAATGGCGGCTGGGGAGGCGAAGGCATTTCTTCGCCTCCCCGAGTAAAGACGCGGACAGGTACTACTGACGAATTTTGAATTCACTTCTGGTTGGCAAGCGCCGTTGCATTGTCGAGGTGGATAAGAGTCTCTGTTCAGGCGAGCATGGTTGGATCACACTTGCGTCGCCAGAAAATCTCCGAGCACCTGGCGCAGCGTCGGCTCGCCGATCTCCTGCAGCTCGTAGCGCACACGCAACGCTGGCTTGTCGATGGCAATTAGGCGGCGCAGGTCAATGGGTGTGGCGATGAGCACGACGTCGGCGGGCGTACGACGGATCGTCTCCTCCAGATCGGCTACCTGCTGGTCGCTATAGCCCATTGCCGGCAGAATCGGGCCAGTTTCTGGGTATTTCACAAAGGTTTCGGCGATCGAGCCGACAGCGTAGGGCTTGGGATCGATCACTTCAGAGGCGCCAAAACGCTGCGCTGCCACCCAACCGGCACCGTACTTCATCTCACCGTGTGTCAGCGTCGGGCCGTCCTCGATTACCAGCACACGCTTGCCGCGGATCGAGGCGCCCTCCTCGACGAAGATCGGGCTGGCGGCATCGATCATGATGGCGTCGGGGTTCAACTGCAAGGCAAGCTTGCGCGCACGTTCGATCTGCTCGAAAGAAGCGGTCTCGACCTTGTTGATGATGAAGATATCGGCCAGACGCAGGTTGACCTCGCTAGGGAAATAGCGCAGTCCATGGTCGGCGCGGTGCGGGTCGATCACCACTATCCACAGGTCGGGCTTGAAGAAAGGCAAGTCGTTGTTGCCGCCATCCCAGATCACGACGTCGGCCTCGGCTTCAGCCTGACGCAGGATACGTTCGTAGTCGACGCCTGCATAAATGACGCTGCCGTTCATGATGTGCGGTTCATACTCTTCGCGCTCCTCGATGGTGACATGATGCATAACCAGGTCCTCCATTGTGGCAAAACGCTGCACCGCCTGCGCTGTCAGGTTGCCGTAAGGCATTGGGTGTCGCACCACAACAACGCGCTGACTCAGCTCGCGCAGCACCCGCACCACGGCGCGGCTGGTCTGGCTTTTGCCGGCGCCCGTACGCGAGGCGCAGATTGCCACGACCGGTTTAGATGAAGACAGCATCGTTTGTGCCGGACCAAGCAACAGGAAACCGGCGCCCGCCGCCATCACGCGCGCGCTGGCATGCATGACGTGATCGTAGGAGATGTCGCTGTAACTGAAGGCCGCAATATCGATATGTTCCTCAACGATCAGCCGCTCCAGCTCGCCCTCGCTTAAGATCGGGATACCGGACGGATAGCGATCGCCCGCTAATTCGGCCGGATAGCGTCGGTTTTCGATATAAGGGATCTGGGTGGCAGTGAACGCAACGACTTCGTAATCAGGATTATTGCGGAAGAAGACATTGAAGTTGTGGAAGTCACGACCAGCGGCTCCCATGATCAATATGCGCTGCGCCATTGCAGGAATTCCTTTCCGTTTCAATCCAGTAAATGCCCGAATACTCTCAATGACAGCTTCAACAAACAGCCACAACAGCCTGGGCTGCCAGCCCTCCCAGTCTAACCGCTTTGGCGCATTTTGAGCACTGCCTGGCAGGACGGTCTATGCGCTGGTCACTTGACCAGGACAATGGGACGGAGACGAACCTGTAAAGTTTGAACTTCAAAAAGGTGGAGAGCGTTGCGTACGGTGCACGAGCGGAAGCTGTGCCCTCGCCCAAGAGGACTTACCCCTGAAAGGCGTGTTTTACGCTCTGGCCTTTTCCCGCAAATTTCCTCCTCCACTGCTAGCCCGCTTTACCCCTCTGCGCATTGCCGCTTGAAGGAGTGGAAAATGAATCTGCATCATGGTGAGATATCCTTTTTGCCCTGATTTATCGACACGGTCACAGGAGCGTTCATCTACACCTGGTTGTACAACAGCACGTAAGGCGGTCTCTCGCCGGTGAACCTATTTCACATGGCGCTGAATACCTTCGGAGTAGCCATAAACAGCGCGTCCATTCTCGCACTAGCCATCTTGTATGCTCTTGTGGCACTCGTCCTAGAGGTGACATTCGGCGGCACAAATCTTGTGCACCGAGAAAGAGTGTGCGCAGGCTGGCAAGCACTTCTGCCCAGCGCTGCTCCGCCCTTCCTGAAGGGCTAGGGTCCGTAGGGAAACGAGCCTCTGCTCGCCTCCAATCAACCACCGGATGTAAGGAGGAAAATCAGCGAGCAAAAATAGCGATTCTAAAAATTTGTCTAGGGTCTGCCTAAAAAAATGGGACGCCTTTCTACCGAGGGCGTCCCATTCTCGGTTCAATGGGTGCTAGGTCGGCTAGCGGTGATGTCCGCCGCTGTGCGCATGGCCGTGTTCCAGTTCCTCCGGGGTAGCAGGCCGCACATCGACGACCTTTACATCGAAGTAGAGCGTCTCGCCTGCAAGCCAGTGGTTGAAATCCACCACGACGCCGTCAGGCTGAATCTCGCTGATATACCCTTCGATAACTTGATTGTTCTCTTCATCGAAGAATTCCAGCGCCATGCCCGGCTCGAGATCCGCCGCATCGTCGAAGGCTTCCAACGGAACCACCTGATAGTTGTCGGGCTCGTACTCGCCGTAAGCCAGGTCTGGGGTGACGACAACCTGCTTGCGTTCCCCCGAGACCATGCCGTACATGGCGGCTTCCAAGCCCGGGATGATCTCGCCGGCTCCTTGTAAAAACGCCAGCGGGCCGTGATCCGAGGAGCTGTCAACCACCTCGCCATCGGCGAGCGACAGCGTGTACTCAATCTGCACCACCGTGCCGTCTGCGACGGCTAGATTTTTGGTATTCATCGGGCGCCATCGCTGAGTTTTACAACATTGGCGGCCGCCGCACCCTTAGGGCCGTGCTCAACGGTGAACTCGACGCGCTGCCCTTCCACCAGGCTCTTGAAGCCGCCGCCGCTGACCGCCGAATAGTGCACGAACACATCGGCGCCGCCATCATCGCGGGCGATGAAGCCGTAGCCCTTTGCATCGTTGAACCATTTGACTGTTCCGGTTTCGCGCTCGCTCATTTTACTTCTCCTTTACTGAAGCGCATGATAAAACAAGCGACGGCGTGCGCTGCTCTGTAGAACAAAAAACCCCATTCAGACATCCAGCCGTCTGAATAGGGTCTTCTCCAACCAAAACAGCAGCTACTCCGTCCTACGCAACATACTATACGGGAAAATGGCGCTTCTGTCAAACAGGGTTTTCAACAGAAGTCTTTCAACAAAAGTCGCCGCTCGCCTTCCCCAGGAGGCCTTGACGTCGATAGCTCGGCCAATCATGTGAATGCGCGTCGGCTCGCCGGCGCTGTGGAGCAGCGTTCAAAGCGAAGGCGCATAGGGAATCGCCAACTCTTTGCTTTGCGTCGCCTTCCGCACCGCTTCAGCGAAAGCCAGCGTGGCGCGGCAGCGATAGCCCTTGCTCCGGTAAAGCAATCCAACCGTCCGCTGCGGCGTAGGGTCCTGGAGCGCAACGCTGCACAGCCCGTCTTCGCCCACAGCTTCGAGCACAGGACGGGGCAGCACCGTGGCCACGCCGATTCGCTGCACTGCAGCCAGAACTGCAGCGATGGTGTTGAACTCGGCCACCACCTGCGGCCGGGCGTTCGCCTGCGCCATGTATTCGTTCAGCAGACGGCGCGTGCAGAGCGATTCGGTCAACAGCGCCATGGGCCAGCGCGCCGCCTCACTCAATGGGATCGTCGGCTGCGTCGCCAGCGGATGACGTCGCGGCGCAATGAGCGCCAGTTCCTCGATAAAGAGCGGCTCTATTTCCACTTCCCGACTTGCAGGCTGGAACCCAATCCCCAACTGATAGCGGCCACAGGCAAGCCCTTCCTCAATTTGCTCCTGCGCCGCCTCCTCGACGCGCAGATGCACGCCAGCGTGGCGACAGGCGAAGTCGGCCACCACCGCCGGCATCAGATAGGCGTTGACCGTCTGCACAACGCCCAACGAGAGCGCCCCCCGACGCAGACCGCTCAACTCCTGCAGCTCCGTCTCCATCTGCTCCAACTGCGCAAAGATTCTCCGCGCAGCGCGGACGACGACCTCGCCCTCCCCCGTGAGGCGCACCGCTCTGCCCTGTCGGTCGAGCAGCGTCGCGCCGAGCAACTCTTCGAGCTGTTGAATCTGTTGGGAGAGCGCAGGCTGCGACACGAACAATTTTTCCGCCGCCCGCGTGAAATTTTCCGCCTCAGCCACGGCGAGAAGATAGCGCAGTTGGCGTAGTTCCGGATGATTCATAAGAAAATCTTATCAAGATAAGAAAAAATTAATATTTCACTTATCAATTTATCTGCAGTATTGTGAGGATGTCAAATGCGCGCAACCTCGCAAACAGAGAAAAGGCGACGGTGCGCTCTTGCAACTTTGCGGCTTTGCAACTTCGCGTCGATTCTGTGTTAGCAGCAGATCATTTCGTTCAGAAAGGAGGAATCCCATGACCACAGCAACCCAGACGACGATTCCTGGCTACACCTACGGTCAGCCGACGGCGGCGCACTCCCCGCTCTCTGCCCAGGAGTTCGACCTCCTGAAGCAAACGGTTTTATGGAGCGAGGAGGATGAGCGCTACCTGCGCATGGCCGGAGATGTGTTGGCCGATCAGGTGGAGGATGTGCTTGACCTCTGGTATGGCTTTGTCGGCTCGCATCCGCACCTGCTTCACTATTTCACCGGGCCGGACGGCAAGCCGATCGACATCTACCTGAGCCGGGTGCGGGCGCGCTTCGGACAGTGGATCCTGGACACCTGTCGCCGCCCCTACGACCAGGCCTGGCTCGACTACCAGGAGGAGATCGCACTGCGTCACCATAGCACGCGCAAAAATCAGACCGACCAGGTGAACGCTCCGCCGATCGTGCCGCTGCGCTACATGATCGCCTTCATCTATCCGATCACCGCCACCATCCGCGGGTTCCTGGCGAAAAAAGGGCATTCCGCAGAAGAAGTGGAAAGGATGCATCTGGCATGGTTCAAGTCGATCGTGTTGCAGGTGGCGCTGTGGAGCCGACCCTACGCCAGAGAGGGAGAGTTCTGAGGAGAAACGGGCGCCGGAGCGTCAAAAATCGGTCGCCCTTGCAGCTTCAAGCACTTCCGGCTCCCGTCGGGTGAGCTGGGCTCCCGCCCAACGGATGGCGACGCCGCACACGCCGGCCGCATACGCAAGGCCGACCAGCACGCCGACGCCGGCGATTTCAGGGCGGCTCCACCAGACGCCCAGCATGAGCGGTGCAGTGGCCGGCGCCGAGAGGACGAAGATCGCCAGGGGCACGCCCAGCACTTGGGCCACGCCGGTCAGCCACTTGCCGCCGGCGTGCTGCCGTGTGGGGCTGTTCTCATCGAAAGGATAGGTGACGTAAGGGGCGGCCACCGTGTTAACGGCGATCACAATCAGCGCCATCGCTACGGCCGCAATGAGGCCGTAGACGATAAAGGCGCTGCGCGCCGTCACGGCCAAAATCCCTGCATACACGACGGTGGGCAACAGTGCGGTGAATAGATACGCCAGTCCCTTGCCGGCGAAAATCTGCCAGCGCGGGGCCGGCGTCAACAGCAGCGTAGCCAACCCTTTGCTTTCCATCCCCAGCATGTTGGTGCTCAGCCCCCACGTCGAAAAGATCATCACGCCCGGCAACGCCAGCGCCGTCCATTCCGGCAGGCGGCCGAGCGCCTCGATGTCGCCGACAAAGGCGGGCAGGATCAGAACAAAGGGCACCACGACGCTCTCCAGCAGGCCAATGCGGCGCTGAGGCACGCGCCAGATCAGCCTCAACTCCTTGAGCATCGTCGCCGTCGCCGGGGCCGGCAGCCAAGTGTTGACGAATGCAGCGACTCGCTCGCCGAGCGACAGCGTTCGTCGTTGCGGCTTTTTCGCCTCGAAAGCAGGCAGCGCCCAAGCCGCCGCGCCGGTGGTCATGCGCAAGAGCAGCTTCCACCACATCCACAGCAGGAGCGCCAACCATCCCAACGCATAGGCCAGCCACAGCAGCGCCTCGCCCCAGGCGCCCTGCGCAGCGGAGGCGACGGCCTGCGCGCACGCGCCCGGAGGCAGCCAGCGCAGGAGGAGGAGCGGCTGCAGCCGTTGCAGGTCTACGGCGTCGGTCGCCCTGATCCATCCCTCGATGACGTGGTTGATGAAATAACAGGACGATCCCAACAAGGAAAAGATGACGATGGCCAGATCGCGGAAACGTCGACTGCGCAACAACCCTGCGCTGGCCGTCAAAACCAGCTGACCGCTGACCATCATCAACGCGTAGGCGATCAACAGTGCAGGTGCAATCACTATGTACAACAGCGGCTGACTACTCCACCCGATGAATACCGCAATGAAAAAAGGCAGCGTCAGATAACTGGAGACGTCGAAAAGCGTGCCGAGCAGCGCGCTGGCCACCAGGTCGCGCGTGCGCAGCGGGTAAAGCAGCAGGCGCGAGAGGTCAAGCCCCTCATTGGTGCGAAAGGCGAGCAAAGGCAGTGCAATCCACGCCACCCACAACGCAACGAGGACGCCGGCCAGCAATTGTGCAGGCCACGGCTGCGGAGCCAGCCGATAGGCGAAGCCCGTGCCGGTCGCCGCCAGCAACACGAAGGGTCCGACGAGCGCCAACAGGAGAACGAGCCCCACGATCCGACCCGGCTCGCGCTCGAACTGACGTCGCAGCAGGCGCAGGCGCAAGCCCAGCAAGGTGCGTTGCTTGGCGGGATCAAGTCCTGCGACGCTGACCAGACGGGCGGCTAGTCCAGCCATGAGAGGCTCCGTTCGCTGGCCTCCAACGCCTGTTCATCGGCCGCGCCCACGGCGTGCAGAAAAATATCCTCGAGCGTGCTGTGTTCACCCGTTTGCGCCAGGGCGCGCAGTTCGCTCATGGCGCCTTCGGCCACAAGCCGGCCTTGCACGATCACGCCGATGCGCGTGCATAGGCGTTCGACGACTTCCAAAATGTGCGACGAAAAGAAGATGGTGGTTCCTCTTTGACGCAGACGCTGAAGCACGTTGCGAATAACGCGACCGGAGATGGCGTCGATCCCTTCAAACGGCTCGTCCAGGAAGAGCACGCGTGGGGTGTGAATAATGGCGGCGGCCAGCGCCGTCTTCTTGCGCATGCCTTGTGAGTAATCGACGATCAATTTGTCGGCGTCGGCGTCGAGGTCCAACAGCTCCATCAGTTCATCGGTACGTCGAGCCGCTTCCGGAGCGGACAGCCCATACATGGCGCCGACGAAGCGCACAAATTCCCGCGCGGTCAGCCGCTCATAGAGCGCCAACCCCTCCGGCAGCACGCCGATCTGCTGTTTGGCCTCCAGCGGGTGCTTCCAAATGTCGACGCCGACGATGCGCACCTGCCCAGCCGTAGGGCGCAACAGGCCGACCAACATTTTGATGGTGGTCGATTTGCCGGCGCCGTTTGGCCCCAGGAAGCCGTAAAATTCGCCCTCTCTCACTTCTAAGTTGAGATGATCAACAGCAACTTTTGAACCGAATGTACGCGTCAGTTGAATTGTCTCGACTGCCATCATGATGATCGATATCAACTGAGGTAGGTGAGAGTTTCTAGAAACCTTACTTCAGTTGCTCTCGCCCAAGCTGAGAAAAACAACTGCTGGTGGTTTGCACAGACCAGTGGTTTTACATCGCAGTATACTTCATGCCGGAGAGATTCCAAATCACAAGCATCACCGCCGCCAAAGCAGGCAAGCGGAGCAGGAGGCTCGCAGGGGTCAAAGCCGTCGCAGAGTTACGCCACTGCGAATGCCTGCGGCAAGTTCAAAACTCGTTTCCATTGCGAGATACGCCATTTTCGCTTGAAGCAAGATCTGCAATTGTGGCATAATGAATAAGCATAAATGAGATAAGCATGGTGGGTGGCACACATTGCATAGCGCACCGCGCAGATCGATCGAAAACCTCTAAGAGGGTGTTTGGAAAAAGCCCATTGAATATCGGGAACCAGCTTGTGGATAGGCGAAGGTGATGCCTTCGCCTACTCAACAGACCCTCATAAGGCTGAATAACTACGACGCAAATTTTCAGACACGCTTTAAGAGATCTATGCTATCAAAGAACGCATGAAATGAGCATTCATTTAGAAGCGTCCAACCCCCCTGAGTCTTCATGAGCGAAAAAATCATTGCGCTGCGTCGACGGCCTCACCTGCAAGCCAGGGAACGTGCAGCCGCTTCCGTCGAAGAACAACGCGCCAAGGTCGTGGCCCGCTCCGCAAAAGCCAGCACGCCGGAACGTCTGGCCGATATGGGACTCACGCCTGTAGAACCTGATGAAATCGAGCAGGCGCCGGAGCACAGTTTCGAGGCACTGACCTACCTCGATGCCTACGTGATTCAAACCGACGATCCGGAACGGCAACGCCGTGCTATGAATTTGCTGGAAGAGGAGTACATATTTGTGCCCGATTGGGAAATGGAAGCTCCGATGCCAGAGCATGGCCGACAATATGCCAGGCGCCCTCCGTCCAAACATGGATGGCCGGAAATTACCGGCATTAATGACGCGCATCGGCTCGGCGTCAAGGGCAAGGACGTGATGGTCTGGATTCTGGACACGGGCGTCGACGCCGATCATCTGGAGCTGCGCGACAAGGTGATCGACTTCCGCTATGCGCCCCTCGATACAGCAGCCGGCAGGCTACGCGATTGCCGGGGCTTCGACGTCGACGGCCATGGCACGCACGTGGCCGGCATCCTGGCGGGAAGATATTACGGCGTAGCGCCCGAAGTCGATCTGAAAGTGGCGGCGGTGCTGGAGAGTGAGACGCTCAAGACCAGCCTGGAGCGCGTGGTAGTTGCGCTGGACTGGCTCCTTTCTCAGTTTGAAGAGGAAGAGAACCTAAACAAGCCGGTGATTCTGAACATGTCGCTGGGCTTCAGCCGTCGCACGCTTGCGCGCCGCGCTTTTCGGAAAGCTGCGCTCGGCCTGCAGATGGTAATCGACACGTTGGTCAGCGACTTCGCCATGTTGCCGATCACCGCCTCCGGCAACGAAGGCGTCGGCGAGGTGCGTGCGCCCGCTTATTTCGCCAACACGCTCTCCGTGGGTGCTGTGGACTGGGAGCTCAACGTCCCGCAGTTCAGCAGCAGCGGCGTCTCCCCCATCACCAAAGAACATAAGCCCAATTTGGTCGGCTTCGGGGTCGACGTCGTCTCCAGCTATGAGCGAGACCGTCACAACCGCAGCCTCTATCGCGCCATGAGCGGCAGCAGCATGGCGACCCCCTACGTGGCCGGCGTCGCCGCACTCTAGTCTTCGGACATTCCTGTCCGACAGGAACTGAAATTGAGGCTAAAGGCTAAAGGCGGCAGGGTAAAGTATTGGGAAAATAGTGTTTGACTGGCACTGAAACAGAAGGCGGAAGGCTGAAGGTGGCAGGCTGCAGCATAAGCATATAAGTGTTTTAGGGGATCTGAAACAGACCTAGGAGCCAAGAGCCAGAGCTAACTTGTCTACGGACATTACTTTCCGACAGGAACGGAAATTAAGGCTAAAGGCTAAAGGCGGCAGGCTAAAGTCTTGGGATATTCGAGTCCAACGAAGGCTAAGGTGGCAGGCTACAGTATAAGCAGATAATTGTTTTAGGGGATCTGAAACAGACCTAGGAGCCAAGAGCCAGAGCTAACTTGTCTTCGGACATTCCTGTCCGACAGGCGCTAAGGCAGTGAGTTAGTATACGGGTGGGTTAGTGAGTTAGAGT
>CALFWA010000284.1 GCA_937928035.1 uncultured Caldilinea sp.
TGCGTCACACTGATGGCGGCGAGCGCCACTCGCTGCCGCTCGCCGACGCTGAGATCGCGCGGATAGGCGTCCATCTTGTCGTGCAGCTTCAAGCGGCGCAGCAGCGCTGCAATTTTGCGCTCCTCCACATCCATTCTGTGGTTTCGCAGCGTCACCCTCAGCTCTTGCTCCACACTTTCGGCAAAGAGCAGGGTGTTGGGGTCTTGCGGCAGATAGCCCACCTTGCGGCAGATGTCGGCGACCTGCTGGCCGGCGATATTTTGTCCGGCCACCTCGATGACACCGGCGTGCAGACGCACCAGCCCTACCAGTGAACGCAGCAGGGTGGTCTTGCCTGCACCATTGCGTCCCATCAGCACGACAATCTCGCCCGCCCATAAGTCGAGATTAACGCTACGCAGCACCTCTTGTTGGCCGAAGCGCACCTTGACCTCCCGCGCCCGAATGGAAGGCTCGCTGCAGCGCGCCGGTTGCAACTTTGACCGTTGTCTCCTCTGCTGCATCATAGGCAGTTGCATTGCGCCGACGCTATGTTTTGCCAGCCAGGAGCGGCTGAAGCGCAGCCCCTCTTTAATGGTCAGCGGCAGCGGATGCCAATCGAGCGCCTTGCTGAGCCTCACCAGCGGCGGCGCAAGCTCGATCCTTCCCATCATCGTGCGCACATCGTCGAACAGAACCGGTCCATCGTCGTCGGGTAAATAGAGAATGCTGTCTACATACGGCAGCACGCGCTCGAGCCGGTGTTCGGCCAGGATGATGGTCAAACCCAAGTCCTGGTTGAGCCGCACCAGCGAGTTCAGAACATCTTCGGCGGACTTCGGGTCGAGCTGAGAGGTTGGTTCGTCCAGCGCCAGGATGGAAGGACGCAGCGCCAGCGCTGCGGCAATTGCCACACGCTGGCGTTCTCCGCCGGAAAGCGTCTTGAGTGGACGGTTGCGCAGCGGAGTCAGATCGAGCAGGTCGAGCGTCTCCTCCACGCGCACGCGCATCTCCTGTCGCGGCATGGCGGCGTTTTCCAGGGCGAAAGCAATCTCATCCTCGACGATTTCGGTGACGAACTGCGCCTCTGGGTCTTGAAAGACAAAGCCGACGTGGCGACTGAGCACGCGGGGAGTCACGCTCACCGGGTCCAGCCCCGCCACATGGATGGCGCCGCGCAGAACGCCGCCGCTGAAGTGGGGCGTCAATCCGTTGAGGCAGCGCAACAACGTCGATTTGCCTGCGCCCGAAGGGCCGATCACCAGGATCAACTGCCCTTCCGGCAGCTCCAGAGAAACGTCGTTCAACGCCGGCGATGCTGCTTCTGGATAGGTGTAGGTGACATGCTCAAGGCGAATCATTGCGTTTCCCTTTACGAAAGAGCCGGCGCCAGCAGTCCCAGCGTCGCCAGCCCGATGCGCCAATCGAAAGCGGGCCAGCTCAGCGCCGGATACGGGTAATAAAAAAGCGTCTCCCGCTCGAAGAGCGGCAGCAGATAGGCGATCACCGTCACTCCCGCAGCGACCGTCACCAGCCAGTCGCGCGATCGCCATGGCTCTGGACGATAGACGGTGTGCGGATGGCGACGACCGGCGCGCCAGAGTCCTGTCAGTAGCAGGAACACGCCGAACGCCAGCAACGCGGCCCCCGCCTCCTGCTGTCGCCAGACGATTTGCAGCAACCAGCCCGCAACGAGGCCGACAAAGCCGGTCAACGTCAGCATCTGCGGCCAGCGATCGCGCGGCTCGACGCCGCCGGCGAAACCACGCGCCGTCATCGCCTCGGCGAGCTGCAGGGCGCGCTCCATGCCGCCTTCCAGCAGCGGAATCATCAACGGCAGCCAGCTGCGCACCCCGCGCAGCCGATGGCCGCGCACCGCCTGCGCCTCGCGAATCTGCTCGATCTGCTGCAAGGTGGTCGGGATGAACGAAACTGCGATCGACGTCACCACCGCGACCGGATAGAACGCGCGCGGGATGAGGCGCAGCAGCGAACGCACCGACGTCGCATGATTCAGCACGCTGAAGCCGAGGAAGAGGCTCACCAGCGCTGCGCCGTTGAGCGCACCGTAGGCCAGCGCTTCCAGCGTCCACACGCCCCCCAGCAGCGGAATCCATGACGGCAGCGTAAAGAGCGCGGTGACGCCGACGTGCACCATTGCCATGTTGAACAGCGCAGCCGTCGTGATGACCAGCAGGCTGAAGCGCACAGGCGAAAGCAACGTCGCGTGGGACGGCTCAGATGGAGCTGCACAGCGCTGGCGCACAAATGCAACGCTGGCGATCATCAACCCCAGATACCAAGGATTGCGCGTCAGCGTGGCGATGGCCACGATTGCAACAGCCCAGGCCATCCATGCCATGGAATGGATGCTGCGCTGGGGGTGCGAAGCTGTGCGCCATGCGTTTGACGTCAATGCACCCTTCACCGAGACGTCCATGCAGCCTCCGCTCGTTTCTCGCCGCCTGCGACTGTCGGCATATAGACAAACGTAAAACGACGCTGAAAACGACGCAGGACGCGCAAAAGCGCCGCACCGGCGACCGCTACCAACAGCAAATTGCCCGTCGCCCGCGCCAGGTCCCACGCCAGCGAAGTGACGACATAAAAGACCAGATATCGCTGCACCGTCTCCCAGGCGCTGGCGCCCGGCGTCCAGTGCATCTGCGCCGGACCGACGGCGAACGGCCAAAACCAGAGATTCATGATGGCGCCATAGAGCAGTCCCCAGTATGCGGCGAAGACGGCGAGCGTCCAGAGTTCGATGCTTGATGCATGGTGCGTGGGAGATAAGCCATGACGAGAAAAGAAGATGCGCTCCAGCGACGTTGCGATGGGACGACAAAGCGGCGCTGTCAGACCCATCCAGCCGGCTGCGACCATCTGATAGGGCAGCCAGGGGCCGACGCCGCCGGTCACAAGCGCCGAGACGAGCAATGTCAGCGCGCCGAGTAGAAAGCCGAAGCCGCCGCCGAACACGTAGCCGCCCAGGACAATCAGCAAAAAGACGGGGCTGAAACCGCCCGGCCCCGGGATCGCCGTCTCGATGAAGCGCAGGGTTGCGTTGATCGCCGCCAGCACGCCGAGCAGGGCAATCGTCTTTGCGCCGACCGCGTCCTGCTGCACCTCAAGCAGGAGGACGATGAAGCAAAGGCCCACCAGCAATGTCATCATTAAGGCGCTGTCGTTGGCGTGCGCCAACGCGCCGTTGGATTGCTGGGTCACTTCCGGCAGCCAGAAGGGATAGAGAAAAGCGCCAAGCCCGACCAGGCTGGTCAGGCCGTAGGTGAGGAGGCGCAGCGCGCGCGTCATGGGCGCCTCCGCGCGCTGCGGCGCAGCCACGCAATCAAAAGCGCCGCAACCGGCAACACCGCCACCGCGCCGAGCAGTGCGCCCACCGCTGCCACAGGTGACGGCACCACAGAAACGGTCTCCTCGTTGTTTGCTGTGGCGCCCTCATACGTCTGACCGTCATCTCGTTGTTCGCCGGCCTCGCCGATGCTTTGTTCCCCTGCCCTGCTGTCTCCTGCGCCCTCGTCTGAAGTCTTCGGCTCTGAGATGAGCGTTGTCTGCTGCGTCGTGAGTGAAGGGGCGCAAATTTGCTCAAAGGTCATCGGCGGCGGGGGCTCCGCCCTTTCCCCGGCGCTCGCTCCCCAGCGCCAGCCCTCGACGTCGCCGTGACGCACAGTTGTGTTGCCCGCGCCGAGATTGCTGTACACCCATTCGCCCCCTTTCAGCCGCCAATAAGACCAGTAGAGGCAGGGGCTGCTTTCACATTGACAGAAGCACGACTCTTTTGGAAAGTTGCAACCTTCGCCGTCGATACGGCAGACGGCGACGCCCATGGCTCCGGCCTCCATGGCCAGGTCGAGGCCGCTGCGCATGAGCACCTCTGCGCCGCTGAGCGAGGATTCATCGAAGGCCACGCAGCGCGCTGCGACGCTGCCGTCGCCGTGCGCGATCACCAGACCGGCGCGATTCCCCTCCTGGGCCATTGTAGGGGCGGACGCCAGCAGTGCAAGAATCACCGCTGCGCAATAGGCCAGACGACGCAAAAGAGAGACATGCGCCATGCCTGACGGCGTCACAGACGATGAAAATCTCGCCGAATGCACCAGGCTTTTTGTTTTTCTTGGCGCTTTCGCCTCTTTGCGCCTTCGCGTTGAATCTATCTTCATATCGGCCGGTGCAGAATGAGCATGGTTGGCGTCCGCCACATCGCTGCAAAGTGCAACCTGCGTCCGGCGCTACTCCTGCTGTTCGAGCAGCAGTCGCAGCCTCCGGTCGGCGCAGAACTCCAGCTCGCGCACTGCAATGGGATGGCTGCGCCCCAAGAGCGCAGGCACGGCCTGCGCCGTCGCCAATAGGTTGGCGCCAGTTTCCGGCTGCCACTCGAAAGCGCCCTCAGGTAGCTGCAGGCTGAGCAAGAAATCGAAGGGCGTGGCGCCGTTCTTCGTCCAGTCCTCGCCGGCTGGGTCGCCGCCGGCGGCGAGGATCGCCTGGATCACGTAGGCGGTCGAGTTGGCGTCGGCGCCGTATTCGGGCGTCTTCGGGTCGTAGACAAAACCGCCGTTGTCCTGTTGGGCGTTGGCGAGGAAGGCAAGCGCCTGTGCAATCGCCGGAGAATCGGCAGACTCTCCGGCGGCGATCAGCGCCTGAACCGCCAACGCCGTGGTGTTGGTGTCGGTTCCGAAGCCGGCCTGCCACTCCCAGCCCCCGTCCTCCTGTTGTTGCGCTTTTAAGAAGTCCACGGCGTCGGCGGGGATCGCCTCGTCGACAGCCGCTGCGCCGAGGATCGCCCAGGCGTTCGGGCCGCTGTCCGCTGCGTAGGCGCCGAGCGTTTCGCTGTAATGGAAGGAGGGTTTCACCGTGCGCGCAGGGCGGCAGGCGTCGGCTGCGGCGAAGGCGACGGCCAGCTTGCCGGCGGGCGCTGCGCCGCTGAAGCTGTAGCTGCGCGCCCGCGGCAGAAGATAGGCGTCAAGCGAGTGCCCATCGCCCTCCGCTCGCCAGTCTTCCGGGCGCTCATGGTTGGCGCCCAACGCCATCAAGACCTCTACGGCGCTGCTGAAGCTCTCGCCGAAGCCGCCGGTCTCAGGGTCTTGCTGAGTGCGCAGCCACGCCAGTGCGCGCGCCGCGGCCAGCGTCCGGTCGGGTGGCATCTGCGCGCTACCGAAAGCGCCCCAACGCCACCCCTCGATGGCGCCGGTCTGGGAGATCACCGAGGAGGCGGCGCCTACGGGGTAGCTCTGCCAGCTCTCTCCATCCCAGAAGTTGTAGCTCCAGAACAGCTCCGGATTGCAGAAGCAATCGTCCGCCGGGCATCCGACTCCTTCGATGGCGCACACAGCCGGGCCGAAGGAAGTTTCGGCGACGGTGACATCCAGCCCGGACGCTTTCAGAGCCTCCAACCCGGAGATGGGCGCGTCGAATTCGACCTCGCGGACGACGCTGCGGCGGTCATCGAACTGTACGACGATGGCAGCCGTGTTGACCGTCTCAGTCTGCGCCGCCCTTGCGCCAATCTCCTCGCTTGCGAAAATCACTGTGCGAGCGGCTGCATGGGTGACGGCGAAGACTGCGGCTGCAGGAGAGAGCAGCCACAGCGTCGCACCGACCAGTACGACGGGCAGAAGCGTTGCGATTGACAATAATGTTTGCCGTTTCATCCTTCTCCTCACGCTTTCTTTTGCCGTTGTTCCACACACGAATCAGCGCCGCCCTTCCCAACGATAAACGGACAGGTGCGGCGCCGGGCAATGTTTTGATAAAAAAACGCCTTCTCGTCGGTGAGAGAAGGCGTCTGATCTAAGGCTGATCGACGGCGCACCCCACTCCACGAGGGTTGACACGTCCATGCACAGGCGGTCGACCTGGCTTCCGCCCGATTGGGGGCGGTTACAGTTGCGGGACAGCGCCGGACTTGCACCGGCTTCGCCTTTACAGCACGCTTGAAGAAGCAGCGTGCACCTGTGCAGCAATTATTCAATTGGCTATCCAGTATATGTCGGCCGCGCAGCGCTTGTCAATCTTGCGAGACCGTCTCCAGCTATTGTGTGATTTTGGACGCCTCCTGACAATTGGCGCACACCCCATAAAACTCGAGCAGATGGCTTTGAATCTGAAAGCCAAATCGCGCTTCCAGCTCCTGCTCCATGCTGTCGGCGATGCATTGGTCGAAATCGATGACATGGCCGCAGCGTGAGCAGACCAAATGGTGGTGGCCGCCTTCGGCGCGGATATAGGTGGGGCCGTTGTCGCCGACATAGATAGGACGCACAATGCCTAAACTGGTGAGCAGCTCCAGCGTGCGGTATACGGTGGCGCGGCCCGTCTGGGGATAGATCGCCTGGGCCTGTTCTAAAATTTCTTGTGGATTCAAATGCTCACCCTCGCGCAGAATCACCTGTAGAACGGCCAAACGAGGAGGCGTAATTTTGTAGCCGGCCTGGCGTAGGCGACGGATCATTTCTTCGGACATGAATCTATCATATCACGGATTGCGAAAGTTCGTCTAAAAAATTTCAATTGCGCAATTTTTCATTTTTTGGTAGGGTGTAAGCGAGCAACCAGGATCAATTCCACATGGAAAGGAGCAACCCCATGAACGAACGAATTCACCCTTTGGTTTTGCAGGCGACGGACAAGCTGCGCCAGGGGCGCATCAGCCGCCGTGAGTTTTTGCGCTACGCCACGCTCTTAGGCGTCTCAGTGGGAACGGCCTATGCGCTGTCGGCCTGCGCCCCTGCAGCTGTGCCGACGGCGCCGACCGCAAGAGAAGCTGCGCCGGCGGCGGGCGCCGCGCCGGGAGCGATCGTGCGCGGGGGCGTTCTGCGCAAAGGAATGCTGGTGCAGCAGGTGGATCATCCGGCGCGGCTCTCGTGGATCGAGGGCGCCAACGCCGTGCGTTTGGTCAACGAGTATCTCACCGTGACCGGCCCGGACAACATCACGCGCCCCTATTTGCTGGAACGGTGGAAAGCCAGCGATGACGTGCAGACCTGGACGCTCTACCTACGCAAGGGCATTAAATTCAACAACGGTGATGATCTCACCGCCGACGATGTGTTGTTCAGCTTCAGCCAGTGGTTAGACCCGGCCGTCGGCTCGTCGATGCTCGGCCTGCTTTCCTATCTGGATGGCATGGATAGCGTTGAAAAAGTCGACGACTACACCATCCGGCTGCATTTAACTTCGCCCAATATCGGCGTGCCAGAGCATCTTTTCCACTACCCCGCCGTCATTTTGCACCGCGATTTTCAGGGCGACTGGGTCAAGCAGCCGGTCGGCACCGGCGCGTTCACGCTGGTCGAATACCTGGAAGGCGAGCGCGCTGTCTTCAGAGCACGGCCGAATTACTGGCGAATGGGCGAGGACGGCAGGCCGCTGCCCTACCTGGACGAGATCATCTTCGTCAATCTGGACAAAGACGCCTCGGTGGCGGCTATGCAGAGCGGTCAGATCGACACCTTCTTCAAGCCAAGGCCTTCGGACTTCCTGGCGCTGAAGGACAACCCTGAGCTGCAGGTGAAGAGCGTGGCGACGGCCAACTGCTTCGTCGTGCGCATGCGCGTAGATATGGAGCCGTGGAACGACAACCGCGTGCGCACTGCGCTCAAGAAATGCCAGGATCGCCAGAAGATTCTCGATTTTTCCTATAACGGCGAAGGCATCCTTTCCATCGACGCTCACTTCTCGCCCGTGCATCCGGCTTACGCCGAACGGCCCATCCCACCCTATGACCCGGAGGGCGCGCGGGCGTTGCTGGAGGAGTACGCTGCGGAAAAGGGCATCCAGCTCCCGCTCAGGGTGACGCTGGCGACCAAGAACGACCTTTCGGAGCCGGAGATCGCGCAGACGCTCAAGGAGCTGGCGGCGCCGGCGGGCTTCGACATCACGCTCGACATCACAGAGCCGAACGGCTACTGGGATCGCTGGACCGAGGTGCCGCTCGGCATCACGATCTGGGCGCATCGCCCGCTCGACACCATGGTGCCGCCGCTCGCCTACACCGCCGACGCCGACGGCAACCCGGTGCCCTGGAACGAAACGCGCTGGGTCGATCCGGAGTTCGTCGAGAAGCTGCGCAAGGCGGAGTTGACGCTGGACGTCGAGGCGCGGCGCGAAATCATCGGCGAGCTGGAAGACATCATGCAGGAGCGCGGCCCTATCGGCAACAGCTACTGGACGAACGAGTGGGAGATCATTCGCAAGGAGTTCCAAAACGTCGTGGCGCATCCCTCCAACTTCGATTTCTATTACGAAGTCTGGAAGCAGGCTTGAGAAGGGCGTCATCTTATTCCCTGAAACTGTTCCAGGAAAGAGAGGGAACGCAAAGGCGCAAGGCTGCAGACGCAAAGTCCGGTCTGCTTTTTCTTCTTGGCTTTACGTCCTTGCGTCTTTGCGCCCCTTTCTGCTGACTATCTTTTTGTGACATAAGCTTTTTGTGACATAAGACGGGCTTTGGGCGAGACAAGACGGGTATGGCGAAGTTTCTGGTTCGCAACCTCTTTTCGATGTTCGTCACCATGTTTCTGGTGTCGCTTGTGCTCTTCTTCCTGCTCGAAGTGGCGGGCGGAGACGTCACGGTGCGGCTGTTGGGCGTCTTTGCCACGCCGGAGCAGCGCGAGTCGCTGCGTCGGCAGCTGGGATTGGATGCGCCGGCATGGCAGCGCTACGTCGATTGGCTGATCGGCAGCGACTGGCGCGCCCAGCAGCTCTCTCCCTATCCGCTGACGATGGCGCCCAACCCGCAGACCGGCGAACAGGAGTGGTGGACCGAGGTGGACGGCGTATTGACCCGTTGGCGCATGGTCGAGGGCGAGCTGCTCGCCATCCAACGCACGCCGGATGGACGTGAAGTCACGTCGCCTGCGTCCGTGCCATGGACGACCGACGAAACCGGCGCCGAGGTCTTCTGGGGCGTCGATACGCGCAACAATCTCGTCAAATGGGTGCGCGGCAGCGACCTG
Source organism: uncultured Caldilinea sp. (assembly GCA_937928035.1). Lineage (GTDB taxonomy): Bacteria > Chloroflexota > Anaerolineae > Caldilineales > Caldilineaceae > Caldilinea. The sequence goes on from CALFWA010000284.1 coordinate 8,949, forward strand.
GAAGTGCTGGTGTTGAGCAAAGCCGGCGTGCGCAGCGAGCGCGGCGGCCCCCAGCAGTATATCCCGCTGCGCAAAGGCATTGTGCGCGGGGACGCAGGCATGTCGCTCCAGACCAATCGTCCGGTCTCGGCGACCATTTTCTCGCGCGCGGCCAACAGCCTGATTTTGGCGGCGGCGGCCTTTGTGCTGGTGATGCCGCTGGCGCTCTTCTTCGGCGTGCTGGCGGGCGTCAACGAAGGCAAGCCGCTCGACCGCATCATCTCGATCACCGGCCTGGGCTTCACGGCTACGCCGGAATTTGTGGTCGGCGTCTTCCTAATTTTGATCTTCGGCATCTGGCTGCGCTGGCTGCCGGCCACCGCCGTGTTTCTGACCGGCGACGCCATCTTCCGAGATCCAAAAATTCTGGTATTGCCGGTGTTGACGCTCATGGCCGCCGAGTTCGGCTACGTGGCGCGCATCACGCGCGCCAGCATGGTCGAAGTGATGCAGTCCCCCTACATTCGTACTGCCTTTATCAAAGGGCTGCCGCGACGACGCATCATCTTTCGCCACGCCTTGCGCAACGCGCTGATGGCGCCGATCACGGTGGTGATGCTGCAGATCAACTGGTTGATCGGCGGCGTGATCGTCGTGGAGGTGCTCTTCGGCATCCCCGGCCTTGGCAGCTATATCTATGACGCCGCCATCTTCGGCGATTTCAACGCCGTAGCCGCCGCCGCCATGCTGACCGTGCTGATCGCCGTGATGACGCGACTGATCGGCGACATGTTGTACACCTATTTGAACCCCCGGATTCGTTTTGCGTAACATCAGGAGGCGCCTTTTGACGACGGCTGCAACGACGCCTGAAATGGACAAACGACCCTCTCTCCTGAGACAGGTGCGCGATGCGCTGGATCTCGTGTTCAGCTCGCGCACGGCGATGGTGGGGCTGGCGATCGCGCTCTTTTGGCTGGGCGTCGGACTGCTAAGCCTGTTCTGGACGCCCTATCCGCCCAATGCGCAGATGTTCAGCGCCAATCAGCCGCCGAACGCCGCCAACTGGATGGGGACCGACCATTTGGGCCGGGACATCTGGTCGCGCATTATGGCGGGGACGCAGGTCGTGTTGCTCAAGACGCGGCTCTCGGCCGACCCGCCGATCGTGATTCCGGGCGGCGTGGCGATCTGGGGCGTGATCGGCGCAGTGGTGGTGGGTGGATTGCTGGGCGTCAACGCCGGCTACCGGGGAGGCATAGCCGATCAAATCATCATGCAGATTCTCGACGCCTTCATCGCCTTCCCGGTCATCGTGCTCTATCTCGTGATCGTCACCTCCCTTGGCCGCGGAGATCTGATCGTGATCGCCGCCATCACGATCACCGGTTCGCCTGGCGTGGCGCGGCTGGTGCGGGGGCTGACGCTGGACATCAAGACGCGCGACTACATCCGCGCCGCCGAGACGCGCGGAGAGTCGAAGTGGTACATCATGTTGCGCGAGATCCTACCTAACGCGCGCGGCCCCATCTTGGTCGACGCCATGTTGCGCGTGGGCTACGCCATCTTCGCCATCGGCACGCTCGGCTTTCTCGGCCTGGGGCTGCCTCCGCCCGACCCGGACTGGGGCAGCATGGTCAACGACGCGCGCAAGTATATCTACGCCAATCCGCTGGCGGTGGCATGGCCGGCGCTCGCCATCGCCACGCTGGTAATCGGCGTCAATCTCTTCGCCGATGGACTGCGCGAGGAGATCATGCGCTATCAGCGTTGAGCAAACATGATTGCCGGATTGTTTTGTTAAAAAACACCAAGTCTCCGGGAAGGTTCGCAGCCAGACCGGGGATCGGTGAAAACGAGTATATTCGCCATGTTGTCCTCTTCACGCACAACCAAGACGCTCCCGGTTCTCCAGGTCCAAAATCTTACCGTCGCCTACCGCACGCGCAAGGCCGAGATCGAGGCGGTGCGCAAAGTGTCGTTTGACCTGCACCGCGGCGAAACGCTCGGTGTCGTCGGCGAATCTGGTTGCGGCAAAAGCACGCTCGGCTGGGCGATCGTCAACTTTTTAGGCGCCAACGGTTTCGTTCGCAACGGCTCCATTCGTTTCGAGGGAGAGGAGCTGGTGGGACGCTCCGAGAAGGATCTGCGCCATCTGCGCGGCGACCGTATCGCCATGGTCTTTCAAGACCCCATGCAAGCGCTCAATCCCTCGCTGCGTATCGGCGAACAGATGCGCGAAGTGTTGATCTATCACCGGCAGATGCGCGCCGAGGAGGCGACCGAGCGCTGCATTCAAGCGCTGGAGCGCGTCCATATGCCCGACGCTGCCGGCGTGCTCAACCGTTACCCACATCAGCTTTCGGGCGGTCAGCAGCAGCGCGTCGTGATCGCCATGGCGCTGCTCAACGATCCTGCGCTGCTGATCATGGATGAACCGACGACTGCGCTCGACGTCACGGTGGAGGCGGCCGTGCTCGACCTGGTCGCCGAGCTGCGCCAAACACTCGACACTGCAATTCTTTTCATCAGCCACAATTTGGGCGTGATTGCGCGCATCTGTGACCGCGTGCTCGTGATGTATGCCGGCGAGGTCGTGGAGCAGGCGACGGTGCGCGAACTATTCCACAGCCCGCGCCACCCGTACACGCAGGGCTTAATCCGCTGCGTGCCTCACCTGGGCGTCGACAAGAAGAGCAGTGTGCTCTACCCGATCCCAGGCCGCGTGCCGCGGCCCGATGAACGCCCTACAGGCTGTCTCTTTAGCACGCGCTGCCAGTATGTAGAAGACCGCTGTCGCACCGACCCGCCCGCGCTGCGCGTCCTGTCGAACGGCGCATCCGTGCGCTGTCACTTCGCCGAGCAGATCGACCCCACTGCCTGGGCGCCGCCCGCCGATGTCGAACTGGCGCCGGCTGTATCACCGCCCGCTGATGCCGAGACACTACTTTTTGCGCAGCATCTGAAAAAATACTATCGAGTGCCCGGCGCTTCGCTGGCGAGCATGATTGGCCTGGGTGAAAAGCGATTTGTGAAAGCCGTAGACGATGTTTCTTTCAGCGTGCGCAAGGGGGCTACACTGGGCGTCGTCGGCGAATCCGGGTCAGGCAAAAGCACGTTGGTCAAGGCCATCATCGGCCTGGAGCGCATCGACGGCGGCGCGCTGGAGTTTATGGGCGTGGACATCAGCGGGGACCTCTCGAAACGCACGCTCGATGTCATCCGTGAGCTGCAGATGGTCTTCCAGAACCCCGACTCAACCATGAACCCTGCCTACACCGTCGGTCAACAGATCGAGCGGCCACTGCGCCGCTTCAAAATTGTGCCTCGCCATCAGGTGCGCGAGGAAGTGATTCGGCTGCTGCGCGCCGTGCGACTCAACCGCACCTACTACGACCGCTATCCGCGACAGTTAAGCGGCGGCGAAAAGCAGCGCGTCGGCATTGCGCGCGCCCTGGCCAGCCATCCCAACCTGGTGCTGTGTGACGAGCCGGTTAGCGCGCTCGACGTCTCGGTGCAGGCAGCCATCTTGAACCTTCTCATGCAGGTGCAACGGGAAAATAACACCACGATGATCTTCATCGCCCATGACCTGAGCGTGGTGCGCTTCATCGCCGACTACGTGGCGGTGATGTATCTCGGCCAGATCGTGGAGTACGGCCCGGTGGACGCCCTGTATTCGCCGCCCTATCATCCCTACACGGAGGCGTTGCTCTCCGCTGCGCCTGTTCCCGACCCCGACGTGCAGCTATCGCAGATTCGGTTGGAGGGCAACGTTCCCAGCGCCATCGATCCGCCCGCCGGCTGCCGCTTTCATACGCGCTGTCCTCGGCGCACCCTGATGCCGGACGGCGGTAGGCGTTGTGAGATCGAAACACCCACCTATCAGGAGACGGAGGCGGGCAATCGCATCCTCTGCCACCTGCCGTTGGAGACGCTGCGCTCGCTGAAGCCGGTGAGCGACGTACACTCGGGACGATGAGAAGTTGCCTCCGGCGCTTTCCAGAAAGCTGCAGCTCGCAGCCGCAGACCCTTAGCAGATCCAATAGCCGCAGGAAAATTTGCATGCAGAGCCTCCTCCACAAATCTCAACGCAATCTTATCGGACTCAGTCGATAAGAGGCGATGAGATGCATTTGACAGGCGTCGCTGTTTATGCAAAAATCGAAAGCAAATGAAAATGATTGAAGATAATCGCAAACCAGCGGATGTACTTGACGATCTGTACCTGGCCGAGCGGAGACGCGCCATCGTGGAGCTGGTGCAGATGCAGGGGCGCGTCGCCGTGACCGAGCTGAGCCAGCGTTTCGGCGTTTCAGAAGTGACGATCCGCGCCGACCTGCAGGCGCTGGCCGAGCAAAAGTTGCTGGTGCGCACGCACGGCGGCGCCGTGCGCATAGACAACGATCTCGGCGAGATGGCGCTGGCCCTGCGTCGACAACGTCAGGTCAAGGAAAAGAGCCGCATCGGCCAGGCGGGCGCCGAGCGAATTGAGGAGGGGGACGCCGTCTTTCTGGATTCGAGCAGCACCTCGCTGGCGATTGCCCACCATCTCAAGCAACATCGTTACGTGACCGTCGTCACCAACAGCCTGGAGGTGGTGCACGAGCTGTTCAACGCGCCGGGGGTGGATGTCGTGTTGGTAGGAGGCGTTTTGCAGCGTGAGACGGCCTCGTTCGTCGGCGCACATGGGCTGGAGGAGATCGCCAGGCTCAATCTGCAGAAGGGGTTCTTTGGCGCGCACGGCGTTGATCTGCTGGCCGGCCTGACCGACGTAAGCCCCGACGAAGCGGCAGTGAAGCGCCCCATCGCAGCGCTGTGTCGCCAGGTGATCGCCGTGCTCGACGCCACCAAATGGGGACGGGTGGGCGTCGCTTCTTTCGCCACTCTTGACCAGGTGAGCGTCATCATCACCGACGCAGGCGCGCCCGGTGAGATGGTGGCGGCTGTGCGCGCCCGCGGCGTCGAAGTGGCGACCGTTTGATCGAGTCGCGCGTTTGACAATGCAAAGCCATAAAATTTGAGGCAAAGGCCATAACGTGAAGTTAACCCAAAGCTGGTAGACTTGAACGATATGAAAAACACTATCGTTCAAGAACTTCACGGAGCAGGAAAATGAAACAATACAAAAATTACCTGATGGACATGGACGGCGTGCTGGTGCGCGGCAGGACGCCGATCCCCGGCGCCCAGCGCTTCATTGACACTTTGAACGAGCGCGGCATCCCGTACCTGGTGTTGACCAACAATCCGATGTACACCCCTCGCGACTTGGCGCACCGCTTGCAGACGGTGGGACTGCACGTGCCGAGCGAGCGCATTTTCACCTCGGCGATCGCCACGGCGCGCTTTTTACAGCGCCAACGCCCCAACGGTAAGGCGTTCGTGATCGGTGAAAGCGGCCTCACCGACGCAATTCACAGCATTGGCTATGTGATGACTGAGACGGAGCCGGATTACGTCGTGCTGGGTGAAACGCACGGCTACAATATCGCCCAGATCACCAAGGCGATACGCCTGATTGCGGCTGGCTCACGCTTTGTGGCGACCAACCCAGATCCTTCCGGCCCTTCAGAGGATGGCATCGTGCCGGCCTGCGGGGCCATGGCGGCGCTGATCGAAAAAGCCACCGGCGTGTCGCCCTATTTCGTCGGCAAACCCAATCCGTACATGATGCGCAGCGCGCTCAACTTCTTGGGCGCGCATTCCGAGGAGACGATCATGATCGGCGACCGCATGGATACCGACATCGTCGGCGCAGTGAGCAGCGGCCTGGACACCGCCCTCGTGCTCACTGGCGTGACCCGCCGGGAGGAGATCGACCGCTTCCCCTATCAGCCGACCTACGTATTGGAGTCGATCGGGGATGTTGCGTTGTAGGGGGAGATGATTTGCAGCGGTGGTTCGTGGTGCGCATTCCGTGAGGATTCGCCTGCGCGCCTCGAACCCTGGAACCCCTATGAGCGATTCAGTGTGAACAAAAAGCAGGAGAGAATCCATGCCAACATCGGTTGTCATGCCGAAACAAGGCAACACCGTCGAAAGCGTCATTATCGTCGACTGGAAAAAGCGCATTGGCGAAACCGTTAAGGTTGGCGACGTGCTATGCGAAGTGGAGACGGATAAAGCGACGATGGAGGTGCCCAGCCCCGTCGCCGGCGTGTTGTTGAAGACGCTCTACAACGTGGGCGACGAAGTCCCTGTCATGACGACGATCGCCTGGATCGGCGAGCCGGGGGAGGCGGCGCCAGATGGCGAGGGGGAGGCTGCAAGAAGCGAAGAGGTTGCTTCTCCATCGGTTTCATCCGTTGCATCTCCTGAAGCGCCAGCGGCTGCTCCATCTCCGGCCCTGGTTGCTGAACTTCGGCCTCCGATCTCCCCACGCGCGCGTCACCTCGCCGAACGCAAAGGCGTCGATGCAAGTAGGTTGGCGGGCAGCGGGCCGGGCGGGCGCATCATCGAGCGCGACGTGCAGGCCGCCCTCGCAGCGCAGCCCAAACTTACGCCGGTGGCGAAGGCGATGGTGGCCGAGGGAGGATACACCGTACCGGCGCAGGGGAGCGGTCCCGGGGGACGCGTGACATCGAAGGATCTGGTGAAAGCGGGAGAGCAGGAGAGCAGGAGAGCGGGAGAAGTTCTGGAGAGGATTCCGCCTGCGGAGGCTGCGCAAGCTCCTGTCCCCGCCGCCGCCCCTTCGTCTCTCGCTCCCGGCGAAGTCGAGATTACCCCTGTCAAGGGTGTGCGCAAAGTCATCGCCGAGCGCATGTTGCAGTCGTTGCAGACAACGGCGCAGCTGACGATCCATGCATCGGCGGATGCGCAAGCGTTGCAGGCGCTGCGCAAACGGCTCAAGGAAAGCCCGGAGGCGATGGGATTGCGCGGGATCACGATCAACGACCTTGTGCTCTTCGCCGTGGCGCGCACGTTGCCCGCCTATCCTGACCTGAACGCCCTGTTCACCGGAACCGAAATTCACCAATATCGCAGCGTCCATCTGGGCGTCGCCGTCGACACCCCGCGCGGGCTGATGGTTCCCGTGATCCGCGCGGCGGAGACGCTTAGCCTGCGCCAGCTTTCCGCCGAGGCCAAGCGCCTGGCTGCAGCCTGCCTGGAGAGCAAGATCACGCCCGACGAGCTGACCGGCGGCACCTTCACCGTCACTAACCTCGGCGCCTTCGGCATCGAAAGCTTCACCCCTGTGCTCAACCCGCCGCAAGTGGCGATCTTGGGTGTCTGTGCCATTCAGCCCAAAGCAGTGGAGGTGGACGGCGAAACTCGATTCATCCCCCACATTGGACTGTCGCTGACGATCAATCACCAGGTGGTGGACGGCGCACCGGCCGCGCGGTTCTTGCAGGCGCTAGGACAGGCGATCGCAGCGATCGATCTGTTGTTGGTTGGATAGGAGCAACGTGGTGGGTGTTGCGTGTTTCGTGATGAGAACCGAACAAGCAATATGTAATACGCACTACGCAACACCCAATCACGCAGCGCGCAGTACGGAACACCCAATTGCGTAACATGAAAGAAGCCGACTATGACGAAAGCAATTTTGATCGACCCCACGGAAATGCGCAAACCCTCGATTTTGCGAGGGCCGGAAATCCCGCTGAACCAATACGTCTCCGACCCGGCGGCGGAGGCGGCGCGCTATGGACGAGACGCGCTGGTGCGCGTCTATCGTGACATGGTGATCATCCGCGAGTTCGAGACCATGCTCGACCGCATCAAAAAAGAAGGCGTCTACCACGGCATTGAATATCAGCACAAAGGGCCGGCCCATCTCTCCATCGGCCAGGAGGCGGCGGCCGTAGGCCAGGCGCTCGTGCTGACGCCCGACGATTTCATCTTTGGCTCGCACCGCTCGCATGGCGAGATTCTTGCCAAGAGCCTCTCCGCCATCGCCCAGCTCGATGAGGCGACGCTCACGCAGATCATGACGACCTATAATGAAGGCGACACGCTGCGCGTGGTCGAAACCTTTCACCGCAACGGCGGCGTCAAAGATCTGGCCATCAACTATGTGCTCTTTGGGACGCTGGCGGAGATCTTTGGCCGTTTCGCCGGCTTCAACCGCGGCATGGGCGGTTCGATGCACGCCTTCTTCCCGCCCTTCGGCGTCATGCCCAACAACGCCATCGTAGGCGGCTCCGCCGACATCGCCACCGGCGCTGCGCTCTTTAAACGCGTCAACCGACGGCCGGGCATCGTCATCGCCAACATTGGCGACGCATCCATGGGCTGCGGACCGGTGTGGGAGGCGATGATGTTCGCCGCCATGGATCAATATCGCAAGCTCTGGCCGCCCGAAGTCGGCGGCGCGCCGCCCATGCTCTTCAACTTCATGAACAACTTCTACGGCATGGGCGGCCAGCCCTACGGCGAAACGATGGGCTTCGAGGTGCTGGCGCGCGTCGGGCTGGGCGTCAACCCAGAAGCAATGCACGCCGAGCGCGTCGATGGCTACAATCCGCTGGCGGTGGCGGATGCTGTTGCGCGCAAGAAAGAGCTGCTGCTGGCCGGACGCGGCCCTGCGCTGCTCGACACGGTGACGTACCGCTTCGCCGGCCACTCTCCGTCCGACGCCTCCGCCTATCGCACCAAGGAGGAGGTGGACCTCTGGCGCCAACATGACTCGCTCATTGGCTATCGCGACTATCTGATCGCCAACGGCCACGCCTCCGAAGGCGAGCTGGACGCCATGATCGAGGAAACCATCGACCGGCTGGTGCGGGTGCTCTCCGCTGCAGTGAACGACGAAATCGCCCCGCGCATTGCGCTCGATTCGGAGTATATCGGCGAAATCATGTTCTCCAATCGCCGCCGCGAGCGCTACGCCGACGGCGCGCCATGGGTGCTGCAGAAAAAAGAAGAAAGCCGCTGGGCGCAGACGCAGGCCAAATTCCGCTTCGCCTTCGACGAAAATGGCAAACCTCACCCCAAGCTGAAGACGCTCACCTACGCCGAGGCGCTCTTCGAGGCCATGATCGAAGGCTTCTATCGAGACCCCACGATGATCGCCTTTGGCGAGGAGAACCGCGACTGGGGCGGCGCCTTCGGCGTCTACCGCGGCTTGACCGAGGCGCTGCCCTATCCTCGCCTCTTCAACACACCTATTTCCGAAGGCGCCATCGTCGGAGCAGCGGTCGGCTATGCCCTGAGCGGCGGCCGCGTGGTGGCGGAGCTGATGTACTGCGACTTCATGGGCCGCGCCGGCGATGAAATTTTCAACCAGATGGCGAAGTGGCAGGCGATGTCCGGCGGCGTGTTGGAGATGCCGCTGGTCCTACGCGTCTCGGTCGGCGCCAAATACGGCGCGCAGCACTCGCAGGACTGGAGCGCCATGGTCGCCCATGTGCCCGGGCTAAAGGTCTACTTTCCGGCCACCGCCTACGACGCCAAGGGAATGCTCTCCCTGGCGCTGCGCGGCAGCGATCCGGTTGTCTTCTTCGAGAGCCAGCGCCTCTATCCGGAGCCGGAGACACTGGTGGAGGGGGGCGTGCCGCTGGAGGATTACGTCGTGCCGGAAGGCGAGCCGGCGCTGCGCAAGAGCGGCCGCGATCTGACCCTCATCACCGTCGGCGCCACCCTCTACCGCGCGCTGGAGGCGGCGCAAGTGTTGGAGGAAAAGTACGGCGTCTCAACCGAGGTGATCGACGCGCGCTTCCTCAACCCGCTCAACTATGCGCCGCTGGTGGAGTCGGTCAAGAAGACGGGCAAGGTGGTGTTGGCCTCGGACGCCTGCGAACGCGGCTCTTTCCTGCACACGATGGCCTCCAACCTGACGCAGCTCGCCTTCGACTACCTGGATGGCCCGCCGGTCGTCGTCGGCGCGCGCAACTGGATCACGCCGCCCGCCGAGCTGGAGGAGATGTTCTTTCCGACGAAAGAGTGGATCATCGACGCCGTGCATGAGCGCATCCTCCCTCTGCCGGGGCACAAACCCTCGACGCGACAGGCGATGGACGAGATTTTGCGCCGCAATCGACTGGGCGTTTAACCACCCTGCGCCCATGGTTCGCGTGCATCACAGCAACGGGGTCATCACCTACGTCTTCGAGCAACTGGCGGGCGCGCCCGTCGCTGCGCACGTCTCCACGCGCCACGGCGGCGTCAGCCCAGAGCCGTGGCGCAGCCTCAACTTCAGCGTGGCGCGAGGGGATGCGCCCGAACGCGTGCAGGAAAATCGCAGGCGGTTGGCCGCCGCCCTGGGTGTCAACGCAGGCGACATGGTGCACTGTCGCCAGGTGCACGGCGTGGGCGTGACCAGGGTGGGCTGGGAGCACGCCGGCGCAGTGATCGACGGCTGCGATGGGCTTATCACCGACGCCATCGGGCTGCCGCTCAGCCTCGTCTTCGCCGACTGCGCGCCGATTCTCATCTACGACCCGGATCATCACGCCCTGGGCGTCGTTCATGCTGGCTGGCGCGGCGCACTCGCAGGCGCTGCGCCAGCGCTGTTGCGCGCCATGCAGCGCGCCTACGGCTCCGACCCCGCGCGCGTGCTGGCCTGCATCGGCCCGAGCATCGGCCCGGAAAGTTACGAGGTGGGGCCGGAAGTCGCTGCGCTGGTGCAGGCGCGGCTACCCAACCCCGCCGCAGCGCTCCACCATCCCAACGGCGTACATCGCAATCCTCACCTGAACCTATGGGATGTCAATCTCCAACTGCTGGTCGAAGCAGGCGTTGACCCTCGCCACGTCGAGATCAGCGGCATCGACACCGCGCGCAACACGCAGGACTTTTTCAGCCACCGCGCCGAGAAAGGACGCTGCGGATTGTTCTGCATGGTGGCCTGGCTTCTGGCCGACTCACCTCATGCGCCTTTAGCTGAATAAAAGCGCTACCGCCATAGCCTGCCCTTGCACCCAAAATAAATCCAGCACCTCTCCCAACACCCTGTTCCTTCAAAAAATTCACCCTTGACAACCCTTCTCAGATCGTCTATATTTCTGGTATAGAACGTTTGTTCTACTCTTCGGATGGAATGACGACGCAATGGGCTATCGACGACGCACGCTGGAAATGCAAGCGGATCGCATCGAGGCGGTGCTGCAGCGCCATCATGTCCAGGCGCGCGTCACGGGAGGAGCGGTGACTCCTCGCTTCGTGCGCTTTCAATTGGTCACCGACGGTGCGACCAAGGTCAACAAGATCAAGGCGCTCGCCGACGAGATCGCCATGGAACTGAACAAGCGAGAGGCGCGCATCTACCGAGAGGGCGCAGCCATTCAGGTGGAGGTGCCGAGGGAGCATCCGGCGCCGGTGCGACTGCTGCCCCTGTGCAAGCGATTGGGAAGCGCGCCGCCGCTGACAGCCGTGCTGGGGCTGGAGCCGGACGGCACGCCGCTGATGTTGCGGCTGCCTGCGCCGGATGTGGCGCACGTGCTGGTGGCGGGCACGACAGGCTCCGGCAAGACCGCCCTAGCGCGCACGCTGCTGACTTCGCTGGCGATGTACAACCGCCAGAATCAGGTGCAGCTTGTATTGATCGACCCAAAGGGTCGCGGCTTCGGAGCGCTGGCCTGTCTCCCGCATGTGTTGGGGCGAATTGCGACCAGCGTCGAGGAGGCGACCGATCGGCTGCGCTGGCTGGTGGAGGAGATGGAGCGCCGCGATCACGCCGGCGTCAATCGCCCTGCGCTGGTTGTGGGCATCGACGAGCTGGCGGACCTGCTGATGACTGGCGGCGCCACAATCGAGGCGTTGCTGACGCGGCTCGGCCAGCGGGGCCGCGAGGCGGGCATTCACCTGGTCGCCTGCACGCAGAAGCCGACGGCGCAGGTGATCGGCGGCGCCCTGAAGGCGAACTTCCCCGTGCGGCTGGTGGGCGCGGTCGCCAGCAAGGATGAAGCCCGCTACGCCACCGGCATCACAGACAGCGGCGCAGAGAAGCTGGAAGGCAAAGGAGACTTTCTGCTGATCGCTAAAGGGGAGAGCGTGCGCTTTCAGGCCGCCTGGCTCGGCCCTGAGGACATCGAGAGAATATGCCTGGTGCTGCGAGAGGGCGCCTGCGGGCGGCGATGTTGGTCCGGCAGCCACGTCCAGCCCGCAGGCGTCCGGTGAAAAGATGTACGTGGTTCGTGTTGCGTGTTTCATGAAAAGGCACGGTGTATGCAACACGAATCATGCAACACGCGACAGATTCAAAGGAGCAAATACACATGAAATTCTGGGTGCTGGTGGGACTCTTTCTGTTAGTTGTGACGGCGTTTCTGGTCGGCCAACGATTGAGCGCCGACGCCATAGGCATGGCGATCGGCGTGCTGCTGGGCGTGTTGGCCGGCGTCCCGGCTGCGCTCTTAGTGCTGGCCTCCGGTCGGCGACGGCAGGAGGAGGCGTTCGACGACGAGGATGAAGAAGAGATGAACCCCTACGGCCCACGGCGCGGACGCTACGCTGCGCCTTACCCTGCCTTGCCGTCGCAGGCTCCGGTCATCATCTTTGCGCCCCCAACCGCGCAAACGCCCCACACCGGCGAACATCCCGGCGCGCCCTATGCGCACGGAGGCTATGCACCGCCCCTGCAATCACGGGCGTTGCCTGCGCCGGGACAACGCACCGTTGACGGCGGGCGCGCCTTCAAAGTAGTGGGCGAGCAGGAGGAATGGCTTACAGAGTGGTGAGCGGCCCCGTCAAAATGAGGAGAACTTCTCATAGCCCGCCTGAGGGATCTCGCTCGTAGGCGGACTCTTCGCCTGATGCAGGTCCAGGTTGTAGGTGTAGCCGCTGCCGAGCGTGTGAATTTCCACGCCGCTGACGCGAAAAGGCTGGTCGGCCGCCGCTGCATACAGGGTTGTCTCCTCCATTTGCCAGCCGTCGACGATCAACGCTGCGCCGGCGCCGAAGACCTCCAGCTCGCTGTTGGCGTAGATGACGGCGCCGGTGTTAGGATCGAGCGCCACGCCGATCAGAAAGGGATTATGGGCGACGGCGACGAGCAGGCGCGGCAGGTGTGTGCGTAGATGCGTTCCGGCCTCCTCGTCGCAATCGAACGCTACGCGGTTGACGATGCCGAGGCCCGGCGCAAAACGAATCAGGGAGGGCGTCAACTGGATTTCCGGCGCAGGCGCAACATGGGTTGGAAGGATCATGTGCTGGCTCAGGACGCTGGCGCTGCGTCCTACGCCGCAGACGACGCGGCCGCGCGCGTTGGCGCGGCGAATCGCCTGCGCAACGGGCGTTCCTCCCAGAACGCCGACAAAGCGGAGGGGATTGCCGTCGGTGATCATGACGCCTGTGGCGCTCTCGATATGCGTCGTCAGTTCAGACGCAAAGGCCATGCGACGGTCGGCGATGGAGAGCACATCGACCGACTCCACCTCGGCGTCGAGAAGCCAGCGGCGACACCGCTCCACCAAAGGGTCGTCCGGCGCAGCCACAGGCGCAATCAAGATGCGCGCGCCGTAGCCGCCCGCCTCGTCCCAAAAGCTTTGCATCATGCGCTCAAAACCGAGCGGTTCGGTCAACGGCCCCATAAAGATGATCGGGCCGCGCGTGAACCCCGGTGGAACTGGTGCTGGCATAGAAACCTCCTGTTGCGTGTTGCGTGGCCCTTGGCGCCTTGGTGGAGAACGGTCATGAAGCGCGAGAACTACGCTACGCGTGCTCATTCGACAAATTGCATTGCGCCGATGAACGACCGCAGAAGCTGCATTCCGTCGTCCTCCGGCTGAACGAGCGTGGCGAGCAAGAGATGTTCGCCCGTTGCGTCAAGCGCGGCGACTTGATGACCGACTATACGCCCGAGCTGCGTCGCAACGCGATACGAGACAAGGGCGACCGGCAATCCATCTGGGCGCAAATCGGTTGCAAGGCGAGCGGCGACGTCGCCGACGCTTTCGTCCTCGGCCAGCCGGTTGCGAACGTCTTCCAGATAACGCTCGAGCGATAGGTCGTGACGAGGGACGGCGACCAGCGTGAAACGCAGAACGCTGTCGGCGAACGTCTCGGCTCCCCGCCAGGCTATCAGCAGCGGCGCAACGTCCTGCACGTCAGAGGGCGGATCGTCGGGCCATTGTTTCACAACATAGCGCCAGCCTGCGGGCATTGAAAACGTCACCCAGTCCAGGTCGAGCGCGCCTTCGCCTTCCTGCCAAACGCCACCCTCCTGCCAAGCATTGTGGGTCGGCGGCGAGGAAGTCGGCGTCGGCGGATTGGCGACCGGCGCAGGCGCAATTTCAAGCGGTCGCAGCGCAGCCCAGGTCATAAACAGCGCCGAGGCGATGACCAACACACCGACGATGATGGTCCAGAGGGTTTGGCTGCGCATGGCGAGATGGCGATCGGTCTTTACACTTGGGCGGACGGACAAAGATGACGGATGACGCAGGCGGCGCAGTTAGGCCTGCGCGCATCGCAGACGCGACGGCCGTGAAAGATCAACAGGTGTGCGAGATCGATCCACTCCTTGCGCGGCGTGATCGCCATGAGGTCCTTCTCGATCTTGTCCGGGTCACTGTGTGCGCTCAGACCCAAACGGTTGGCCAGCCGCTTGACGTGCGTGTCCACCACGATGCCGTCGGCGATGCCATAGGCGACGCCCAGCACGACATTGGCCGTCTTGCGCGCCACGCCCGCCAGCGTGAGCAGCTTCTCCATGTCGGCGGGCACCTCGCCGTCGTATTCCTCCACAATGCGCCGACACGCCTGCTGGATGTTTTTGGCCTTGTTGCGATAGAAGCCGGTGGAGCGGATCATCTCTTCCAGCTCGCCGAGGTCGGCCTCGGCGAAGGCGCGCGCGTCTGGATATTTGGCAAAGAGCGCAGGCGTCACCTTGTTCACCCGCTCGTCGGTGCACTGTGCAGAAAGGATGGTCGCCACCAGCAGCTCCAGCGGGTTGCGATGATCGAGCGCACAACGGGCGTCCGGATATTCCGCATGCAGCAGTTCAAGGATGGGGCCGATGCGCTCCGCCGCTGGCGCGTCCGCAGTAAGCTCCTTCTTATCGTTCATGAGTAGCTCGGCTCCGTGCGCACTCGATAGTCAGAATCGTCGATCCGTTGCCAGGGATAATGGACGAAGTCCTCGGTGATCTGAGCGTAATAGTCCGGTTCATCGTCGGAGAAGATGCTGCTCGCTTTCTTCCAGTGCAGCACGGCCAGCTCCGGATAGCCGCCTGCAATTTCAATGCGACCTTTCACCGCCATGATCGTGCGGCCGCGGTACCAGAGATTGTCTACGACCAGAATCTTGCGGCCGCGCAGCAGCTCGTCGGCGGGAAACTGGATAAAGCGCGGCCAGCTTAACGCCGCGCGCTGCCCCGCCTGTTCGGGAAAGAGCACGGCGGCGGTCAAGACCTCCTTCATTTTCAGCGCTTCGGCGATCATGCCGCCGGGGATGATGCCCCCGCGCGTGATGGCAAGGATCAAGTCGTAGGGAGTGTTGAGCTTAAAGATCAGGCGGCTGACGAGCTCCTCCAGTTCACTCCAGGTCAGGTAAACATGCTTCATGGCCCTCTTCTCCACATCGATGAGTCTCTCATGCGCCGTCATCGAAGAATCTCCACCTTACGGCGCAGAGGCAGGCGCAACGCTCCATAGCGCCATGGCGGCGCCGGCTGCGCTTGCCCGATGGCGCGCTGTTGTCATGAAGCGATTTTCGCCGGAAATGACCGTTATCGCAACATCGGAGAGCGACAGTTCAATATGGGGAGGGGCTTGGAGCGAGAGGCGATAGGCACCTGGCCTCACGTTCCAGAAGCGGAAGTCCCCGCGGGCGTCGGAGGCGGCCTGCGCCGCGCGGGAACCGCCGACGTCCCACAGCTCCACTTGCACGCCAGGATAGCCAACGTTGCCGGCCACCCAGCCGACTCCGCGCGGCCAGATGCGCACCAGCAGCGGGTCATGATCGCTGGCGTGAAGGACGTTGTCGGCGGCGGGCGCCAGCGGAGACGCATAGTCGGCGCTCAAGCGCAGAATCGTCGCCTCACCGATCTTATCGGCGAGCGCCGGACTGACCAGCACATGGTCAAGCGCCTGGCTGGCGCCGTTGTAGATATAGGTGTAGCGACTAAGGGGCGACAAACGATCGAAAAGGTGGACAAGGTCCGGCTCCGTCGCCGTGCGCACCGTCTCGACCGGCTCGC
Organism: uncultured Caldilinea sp.; assembly: GCA_937928035.1. Classification (GTDB taxonomy): domain Bacteria; phylum Chloroflexota; class Anaerolineae; order Caldilineales; family Caldilineaceae; genus Caldilinea. The sequence continues at coordinate 25,015 of CALFWA010000284.1, forward strand.
TGCCGTAGTAATCGTTGAGGTCGCCCAGCACGATCACGGCGGCGTTTGGGTTGGCAGAGAGTCGCGCCTGCGCAAGCTCGGCCACCGCCTGCGCCTGGCGGATGCGGCGAGGCAGGTTGACGGCTTCGTCGCCCACCTTGCTCTTCCAGTGGTTGACAATCGCAGTGAGGGTCATGGCGTCGCCCCAATTCCCTTTCACCGTCAGGTCGGCGACGAGCGGCGGCCTGTCGAAAAGCGGGAACGTCCCGGCGGGGCATGCTCCGGGATCGACGACCCCGTAGTCAACAGGGGAGCAAGACTGCGGGCTGGCCAGCGAGAGCACGCGCACGCGGTCATTGCGCGTCAAGAGCGCATTAGTGAGGGGAAATTCAGGGTTGGCAGTCTGGGGCCCCGGCAACGCAGAGGCTGCGTAGTCGAGGCCGAAGCGTTCGCGCAGATGCGTCGCCAGCGCCTCGGCGTCGCGCGGAGTCCCGCTCTCCTGAAGACCGACGATCAGGCAACCGCCCAGCCATTCTGCGATCGCAAGGCTGCGACGGTGCAGTTCTCGCGCATAGTCGTTTGGGTCCGGATGCTGCGCCGAACCGCTGCCCAGCGCCATCAGGTTGTAGGAGCAGACGGTGAAATCCTCCTCACTGGCCGGGGCGGCTGGAAGCGGTGCAGCCTCGACCGCGTGAATGCGCTCCACAATTGCGCCGGGCAGCAGCAACAACTGATATTTGCCGAAATTGTAATCCAGGATGGCGTCGAACGCAGCGCCGTCGAGGCCGGCGATGCGGACGCGGTCGCCATGATGGAGGTCGGGCAGAGGCGCGCCCAGGGCGCTGCTGACGTACACGAGCAGCGCCCGCTCGACCGGCTCATCGAAGAAGACGCGACCATCGCTGATATAGGGGTGGAGCAAGGCAGGAATGAGTGCAATTTCCGCCTCGCCGCTGGCGTAGCGTTTGGTTGGTCCATGCACGACGCCGGTCAACGCCGCAGCGCGCACCCACATCCCCTCAAGCGGCTCATACATCTCCTCAGGCCGCGCGGCGTAGGGAAGCATCGGCAGCGGCGCGGGCGTCGGCCTGCCCCGGCAGAGCGTGGAGGGTTCGATGGCTTTGACGCGCGAGAGTTCGGTCTTGTCGTAGAATTCGTCGATCAGCGCGCTGCGCACCAGGACGCAATCGCCCGCCCTCACGTCAGGACGGCGCCGCGTGTAGACGTAGATGCCGTCGCTGGTTTCGTCGCGGCCGTCGCCGACCGGGTCCTGCAAATAGAAGCCGGCGCTCCCCACGCCGGTGACTACGCCGAGGGCGTCCACATAGCGGCCGCGCAGGGGCGTGGCCGTTCCTTCGCCTTGCAAGACATAAACAGGGATCGGCTCGCTCGGTTGTGCTGCGGAGAACGAGGTGAAGCAAAGCCAAAGGAGCCAAGCAATGGTGGTCAGGGTGAGTGATCTGCGTTTCATCGTCTGATTCCGGTGGGATTGGCGTATAATAGCTCAATCATTGTGGCAGTTCAAAAACCACTGCAAAATAGACTTTTGCTGCATTCTTCCAGGATGATGTTTATGCATCGACGCATTTTGCTTCGCTGGCTCGCGTTCTTCAGCGCACTGGTCTTTTTCGCACCGTTGCGAGGCGAGTCGAACGCCGGCGGGTTGCAGCGCCTTCCGCTCGCAGTCGACCCGCGCTCGCTGCGCGCCTACATGATCGAGCTGGAGGCGCCGCCCGCAGCCGTCTATTCCGGCCAGCTTCAACAGGGAGGCGTAAGCGCCGCAGCCACCGTCGCTGCGACGCAAGTGCATATCACCGCGCTCGACCAGGTGCAGCGCTCCTTGGTGCACGCAGTGGAGGCGAGCGGTGCGCAGATGCTCTATCGCCTTCAGCGCGTCTATAACGGCGTCGCCCTGCTGGCGACGCCGGAGCAGGTTGCGTCGTTCGAGAGGCTCCCCGGCGTCAAGGCCGTGCACCCCATCGTCAGCAAGCAGCCGGCGCTGGCATCCAGCGTTCCGTTTTTGGGGGCGCCGGCCCTGTGGCGCGGCTTCGATGGCCGCCTTCCCGTACGCGGGGAAGGCGTGCGCATCGCCGTCATCGACACCGGCGTCGATTATCTCCACGTCGATTTCGGCGGCCCGGGCATCGGCTATGCGCAAAACGATCCGACGGTCGTGGGCGACGCGCCTGGCTTTCCCGGCGTCAAAGTGGTGGGCGGCTACGATTTCGCCGGCGACGCCTACAACGCCGACCCGCGCGCGTCCTCCTATAATCCGATCCCGGCGCCCGACCCTGACCCGATGGACTGCTACGGGCACGGCACGCACGTCGCAGGCATTGCGGCCGGCTTCGGCGTCACCCAGAGCGGGCAGACCTACACCGGCCCCTGGGACGACTCGACCGACTTCGCCAGCCTGCGCATCGGCCCAGGCGTGGCGCCGCTGGCGCACATCTATGCGCTCAAGGTCTTCGGCTGCTCCGGCAGCTCGGACATCGTCGACCTGGCCATCGAGTGGGCGGTCGATCCGAACGGCGACGGCGATTTCTCCGACCGCGTCGACGTCATCAATCTCTCGCTTGGCGCTCCTCTGGGCGCGCTCTATGACACCACTGCCGTCGCGGCCGACAACGCCGCCGCGCTCGGCGTCATTGTGGTGGCGTCAGCGGGCAACGCCGGCGACGTCCGCTTTGCCCTGGGCAGCCCCTCCAACGCCGACCGCGTGCTCAGCGTGGCAGCGACGCGGCACGGCCTGGTCGAGATGGGGCCGGACGCCCCACAGCCGCTCGACATGGTGATGGGCTTCTCCTCGCGCGGGCCGCGTACAGGCGACGCTGCGCTGAAGCCGGACATCGCCGCGCCGGGCGCCGACATCGTCTCCGCTGCAAGCCAAAGCGGCGCCGGCGCAGTGAATCTATCCGGCACGTCGATGGCTGCGCCGCACGTCGCCGGCGCCATGGCCCTGCTGCGGCAAATTCACCCAGATTGGAGCAGCGCCGAATTGAAAGCGCTGGCGATGAACACGGCGCTGCCGTTGGTGCGCAGCGCCGCAGCGCTGACCAGCGCGCTGAGCGCGCCTTCGCTCGTCGGAGCAGGCCGCATCGATTTGCCCTCGGCGGCGCGCGCCGATGCAGTCGCCTACGCCGCCGACGCACCCGGCCGCGTCTCGCTCAGCTTCGGCATCCCCGAAGTGCTGGATCGCTATCAGGCCTCGCAGCGGCTGCGCATCGCCAACAAGTCAAGCCTGCCCGTCGCGTATCAACTCAGCTATGTTCCTCTGACCGACATGCCCGGCGTCACGGTGACGACGCCCATCTCTACAGTGACGGTTCCGGCCTCAGGCTTCGCCGACGTCATCGTGACCCTGGACGCCGACGCTGCCGAGATGGAGCGCGCCCCCTCGCCGCCGAACCTCGATCGGCCGCGCTTCGACGAAGAAAGCGGCTATCTCTTGCTCTGGCCTGCGGAGGCGACCTGGCGCGCAACGCTGCCTTCTCCGGAAGGCTATCCGGCGGAGGTTATCGCTGCATATCGCCCCGCCGAGCGCCTGTTGGGGTTCACAGTCACTTTCACCGCAACTACGCCGGGCGGAAGCGGCGTCCTGCGCCTGCGCACGGCGGACGGAAGCGCGCTGGCTCACACTGCGTCGCTTTCCTTGACGACCTTCTTCACGGTCGCCCTGCCCCTTGCGCCGCCGCACGAACTGTTGCTGGCGACAAACAAGCTGGTTGTGGAGCTCTGGCTCGACGACGGCGCCGTGGTTTTGAGCGGCGCGCTCCGCAGCGAAGAGAGCATTTTGCATGTTCCGTTGCATGCAGCCCCGCGGCCGGTGAGCGCCATGCGTGCGGCAAGCGCTCTGCTGACCTTCGGCGAGACGCTCACCGCCACGCTGGTTTTGATTGGACAGGCGCTCGACGCCGGCGCGCCCTCGACCGATGTCGTCTCGCGGGTGAGCGTCTTTCAACTGGAGGTGCAAAGCCCCAACAGCCACCCCGAACGCTTGCTGGACGCGGCGCTCGATCTCTACGACAGCGCCGACATCAGCCGCATCGGCGTTGCCACCAATGCCCCTATCGCCGCAGACGATGAAGCCCTGATCTTTTTTGGGATCGCGACGCATGCGGCGTGGTCGTCTCCCAACCAGGTGCGCTTCGACGTGCTGATCGACGCGGACGGCGACGGCGCCGCCGATTTTCGACTCTTCAACAGCAGCCGCGAAGGCTCTGCTTCGGATCGCTTTTTCGGAGACTCGTTTGTCAGCGCGCTCGAAAATCTACGCACGCAACGACGGGTGATCCAGGGGCCGCTCAACGGGGCGCCGCCCTCCGTCGCCGATCTGCGCCCCTTTGCTAGTCGCGTCATGGTACTGCCCCTGCGCGTGGCAGACCTGGCCCTGCCGCCCGGTCAGACGGTCATCTCCTACACGGTGGAGAGCTATCATCGCTCCTTCGGCGATCAGCCTAAGGACATCATCGACCGCACGCCGCCGCGACAATTCGATCTGGCGCGGCCAGCGCTCCAGGTCATGAACGACGGAAGGGAGGCCCCTCTTTGGGAGGATCGGCCCGGCGTTGCACCGACGCCGACGCTTGATCTGTACAGTTATGCAAGTCATCCGGGGACAGGAATTTTGCTCTTTCATCATCACAATGGCGTGGAGGCGCAGGTGGAGATGGTGCAGGTGCGCTATTCCTGGCCAAAGACAATTCACCTGCCGCTGTTGATGCGGTGACTGCCTTGCAATCAACGGCCCGAGCAACGGCTGTCGTCGCTAGGCGGCGAAGAGGATGCGCCCACAACTCGGGCAAAAAACCGGCGTTCCTGTCGCCGTGCGCGCGTGGCTGACGACGCCTGTAGGCAAGGCCATGTTGCAGGCGCTGCAGGCGCCGTTTTGCACGGCGGCCACGGCGACCCCAGCCTTCCGTTCGACGAGCTGTGCATACAGGGAGAGCGCATCGGCGCTCAAACGCTCGCTCAGCCGCTGGCGCTGCTGCTTCAGTTGAGCGTAGAAGCGCCTGTATTTTGTCTCTTCCTCTTCGAGCGTGGCCTTTTGCGCCGACCATGCGCTCTCGAGACGGACAAGCATTGCTTCTTGGTCGGCGAGCTGACGTTGATGCGCTTCGCGCTGCTGCATCGACTCGATGGCGACCTCTTCGACCTGCGCACGTTGCCGCTTCATCGACTCAATGCTCGACTGCAACGCTTCTAGCTCGCGAGCGTTGCGCACCTCGCCGCTCATCAGCCGGCGCTCGCTCTCCTGGATGCGTTCAGCGAGTTGGCGGCTGTTCAGCTCGGCGTCGAGCTGTCTTGCGTGCAGGCGCTCCAGCTCGCTGCGCAGCGTTGCGACTGCGGTGCGCACCTGTTTCAGTTCCTCAGGCTCCTCCAGCCTCCGACGAATTTGCGCCACGCGACGCCGGGCCTTGTCCATGTTGAGATCGATCTTCTGCAGCTCATACAAGCCGGCGATGTCCATAGCAGGCCCCTTTCCTCTGGAGACGCAAAATGGTTCAACAACCCTAGAAGTGCATCCATCCGTTCCACCTTGAGGAAGCTTCAGGCTCCCTGAAAGGTTGCAAAATCTCGAAACAAAGGCTTTTCCTATTGTAGACCTCCCCGCCAACGTGTGCAACTTGGGACGCCGTCGCCGCCGATGGTATACTGACGCCATTGTGAGTGCGCCTCAGGAGAGACGCTGATCGGGAAAAGGGCAACGGTGAACGCTATGGCGAAATACCCATCCAATCGAGGCAGCGAGAGCTTCATGGAATTCGCCTTGATGATTATTCTGCTGGCGATCGTGATGCTGTCGATCTTGCTGATCGTGGGAGACAGCATCCGCGAGTTCTTCAACGACATCGGCATTCGCTGGTCGCTGTTCGGCGGGCAGGAATTGTGGACGCCATTCTATCTACATCGGATTTTTTAGCTTATGTCGACTGCGCAACGGCGTCGCCTTCTGCGCTGGCGCAACGCAATTCGCACCTGGACAACTGCTGGCGTCGACCTGTTATTTCCGCCGACCTGCGTAGCCTGCAACCGGCCGGGGTGGCGCATCTGCCCGCGCTGCGCACAACTCGTCCTTCCTGCACCTCAAACGATCTGTCAGCACTGCGGCCGCGCCCAACCAACGCCGGTGGCTCGTTGCAACCTCTGCCGAGACGACACGGCCTTCCCGCTGCAACGTGCGCGGGCGGCAGCGCTGCATGTCTCGCCCCTGCGCGAATGGATTCATCTGCTGAAATACGAAGGGCGCCGAGACCTCGCGCCGTTGTTGGCGCGGTACCTGGTCGCTGCGCTCGACCGCCCGGACTGGCGCGAGATCGTTCTACAGCTGGACGCTGTGGCGCCGGTGCCGCTGCACGAAGAACGACGACGCAAGCGCGGCTATAATCAGGCGGAGCTGCTGGCGCAGGCGCTGTGCGAACGCCGTCGCCTCCCCCTACGCACCGACCTAGTGCAGCGCTCGAGGCTCACCCGCTCTCAGGTGGGCCTCAATCGCGCCCAACGCCGGGAAAATGTACAGGATGCGTTCACGGCCACATCGGCCTGCCGGGGGCTCTCCGTCCTGCTGATCGACGATGTCTACACCACCGGCGCCACATTGTGCGCCTGCGCCTCGGCTTTGTTGAAAGCGGGCGCCGCCGCAGTCTATGCGCTGACGCTCGCCATCCCCGAACGCCCAGACGTGAGCGATCTTCCGGACGACGCCTTTTCGGATCATCCCGTCGGCCGGATTTTTAGCGATCGAACAACCGCTTCCACGAGTGCATCATGAGCCATTCCGTTCCTCTTAAGTTAATCGCCGCAATTCACAGCCACGACAAGTTTCTGTGCGTCAGCCATGTCAACGCCGACGGCGACGCCTACGGCAGCGTGCTCGGCATGACCCATCTGCTGCGCAACATCGGCCTGCAGGCGACGCCGGTCATGCCGGAGCCTGTCAGCGCAGACTTCGCCTTTCTGCCCGGTGCGGAGGAAGTGCTGTCGCCCGAAGCGGTCGACGTTGCAGAGTATGACTTTATCATTTGTCTGGATATGTCCAGCCCGGATCGCATGGGCGCGCTCCAGCGGGCGGCGGAGCAGGCGCAAACGCCGCTGATTGTCATCGACCATCACGTCACCAACACACACTTCGGCGTTGTCAACTGGGTTGAGCCGAGCGATGCAGCCACCTGTCAGATGTTGACAAGGCTTGCGGATAAACTCTTTGCCCCGATCGATCCCGATGTGGCGACGTGTCTGCTTACCGGCATCGTCACCGATACGCTCTGCTTTCGCACCAGCAACACCACGCCCGAAGTGATGGAGGCTGCGACGAGGCTGCAGCGCAAAGGCGCCAGCCTCCCCTGGATCGTGCAGAAGACCTTAAATCGCCTGCCCTTCCGCATCCTGCGGCTATGGGGCGACGTGCTGCCCGGCGTGCAACTGCGCGAGCGCGTCGTCTGGGCGGCGGTGACGCAGGAG
>CALFWA010000285.1 GCA_937928035.1 uncultured Caldilinea sp.
CTCATGTGCGCACCCAGTGGTACGCACACTCAATGTTCTAACCTTAAAATTTTTTGATTTTCACAAGAGCGAATCGACTATCAATGCTACGACTGCATTAATACGATAGTACTATTTTATAAGTTTGTAAGCCTCGATGGAATAGTAAATTCTAGGAATGTTTCTAGAGAATTTGTACTTGCTATGGCTTCTGACCGTTCACCCAATTTGATGTATACTTTTTTATTGGAATGTCTCTGTAGCTCAGAGGATGGAGCGCCTACCTTCGGAGTCGGGTAGACAGGTTTAAGTCCTGTCGGGGGTACACATTGCTGAATATTCCGGTAGTTTGCTGCATCTAGCCATCTCTGGTGCTTCAGTCTCCTCTGTAGGGTGGATGCGCCAATGGCGCTTGTCGGCGTGCATATCCAGGACACCGGCGCCGGCATCGGGTGAGGATGACCTCGACGTCCGCTCCACTCCTTTCAGCGGCTCGACGAGGGGTTGACGCAGCGTCACGGAGGAACGGGGCTGAGGCCGGCGGTTTGCGTTAACCCGGCCAGATTACTGGGGCGGCTAGGTCAGCGTCGAGAGCAAGTGGGGCGCAGGCAGCACCTTTATACTTGCATTGAAAAGCCGATCGCCTCGACAGCATTTCTAGAACAAGTGTCGGTGTGTCCGCGAGGTGGATTTCAATAGGCCCCGCCATGAGGAGTAAAGCGCACACCGAATGAAGGACGACCAATCACAGAAGAGCATATGGCGACTATCTTGGTGGTGGATGACCACGAGGCGAACCGCTATCTGGAGCGCACGCTTCTGGAAGCGCATAGTCATCGCGTATTGACGGCAGTGAATGGCGCCGAGGCGCTCACCATTGCTCGCCAGATGCAACCCGACCTGATCATCTCAGATGTGTTGATGCCGGTGATGGATGGCTTTGCGCTGCGTCGCGCTTGCTTGGGCGACGAGGCGCTGCGGCACATTCCGTTTATTTTCTACACTGCAACGTTTTATGACGAAAGAGACGCCAAACTGGGGCTGCGGCTGGGCGCCGCGCGCTATCTAATCGGACCGCTTGAAAATGACGTCTTTCTCCATCATGTTCAGCAAGTTTTGACCGAAACAGCCTCCGGATCTCCGCTGGCCTTGACAGGAGAGTCAGAAGACGTCGAATTTTACCGGCTTTATAATGAAGCGTTGGTGCAGAAGCTCGAAGCCAAGATGAATGAGCTGGCGTTGGCCAATCGTCGCCTGGTCGAACGCGAGCGCTTTGTCTCCGGCATCCTGGATCACCTCTCCGCGCAGATCGCTCTCTTGGATAGCGACGGCGTCATTCTCGCCGTCAACAAACCGTGGCGCTCCGCCGGCGATTTTCCCCCAGGGCGACAAATGCTGAACGAAGGCGCCGATTATCTGGCCTTTTGCGACGCCGCAGCCGCCAGCGATGAACATTTCGCCCGGCTGGCGGCCGCAATCCGTTCCGTGCTGGCGGGCGAGCAGGCTTCGGTTGAGCTGGAACATCCCCTGCCGGCGCCGAACGAGATGCGCTGGCTTCGCACCCGCATTGTCCGTTTCCTGGGCGAAGCTTCCATGCAAGCGTTGATCACCCATGAAGATATCACGGAGCGCGTCGCAGCAGAGGAGAAGCAGCGCCAGAGCGAGCGCAATCTGCAGCAAAGCCTACAGCGTCTGGAAATGGCCGCACGCGCCGCCGGCTTGGGCGTCTGGGAAACCGATCTAAGGAGCGGCGTCGAAATCTGGGATGAGCGCATGTATGAAATTTACGGCGTTTCTCCGGAAACGTTCTCCCCTACCCCGGGCGCATGGCGCGCTTTAGTCCACCCTGAAGATTTGCCCCAGGCGCTTGCGGCGGAAGAAGCTGCCTTCAGAGGAGAGGGTGACCGGGTCACCCATAGCCGTTATCGCATCATTCGCCCGGACGGCGCCGTCCGTTACGTCGAGACTTATGCCCAGGCGCAGCTCGCCCCAGATGGCTCGATTCAAAAATTATATGGGATCGACCGCGACGTGACGGAGATGATGATGGAGGAGGAGCGACAGCGCCTGCGCGAGGCGGCGCTGCACAACGCCGCCAACGGCATCGTCATCACCGACCGCGAGGGGCTGATCGTCTGGGTCAACCCGGCGTTTTCGGCGCTGACCGGCTATGCGCCGGAGGAGGCGGTGGGACGCAACCCCAGAGACCTCGTGCGTTCGGGGCTGCACAGCCAGGAGTTTTACGAAACGATGTGGAATACGATTCTGTCAGGGAAGCCCTGGCGCGGCCGCCTCATCAACAGACGCAAGGACGGAACTCTCTATCACGAAGAACAGACGATCACGCCGGTGCGCAATGCAGAAGGCGAGATCACACATTTTGTCGGCATCAAACAGGACATCACCGAGCGGGTGCGCGATGAGGAAGAGCGGGCGCAGCTGCTCGAACAGGTGAAGGCGCAGGCAGAGCAGTTGGCGCAGATTATGCACAGCGTTCCCGACGGCATCCTCCTGCTTAACGCCGAAAAGCGCATCCTCAACGCCAATCCCCTGGCCGAGGCGTTTCTCCACGATCTGGTGGACAGCCCGTCCGAAACCCTCACGCGCCTCGGCGACTGCGACGTCGAGGAACTGCTGACTTCGGCGCGGCCGGGCCAGTGGCGCACGATACAGCACGGAAAGCGTATCTTCGAGGCGACGGCGCAACCTGTAGCGCACAACCCATCCTCCGGTTGGGTAGTCGTGATTCGCGACGTCACCGAACGCTGCGAAGTGCAACGTCAACTGTATGTCCAGGAACGGCTGGCGGCGGTCGGTCAATTGGCCGCCGGCATCGCCCACGACTTTAACAACATCATGTCGGTGATCATCGCCTACGCCGAACTGATGGCCGAGTCGCCGTCCCTGAACGAACGCGAGCGCGAACGGTTGCTCACGATCCGTCAGCAGGCGTTGCGCGCCACCCAAATGATTCGTCAGATCCTGGACTTCAGCCGGCGCTCCTTGATCGAACGCCAGACTCTTGATCTGCTGACGCTGCTTAAAGAGCAGGTAAGGCTGTTGCGGCAGACGTTGCCGGAGAATATTGAAATTCGACTGGACTATGACCCCGAGAGCTACCTCGTCAGCGCTGACCCGACGCGTATGCAGCAGATGGTCATGAACCTTGCCCTCAATGCGCGCGACGCCATGCCGGAAGGCGGTCGGCTGCGGATTGCCCTTCATCGGCGCCAAATTGACGAGAAGAATGCGCCTGTCTTCGGCATGAAGCCCGGTCTATGGGTGCAATTGACCGTGTCGGATACAGGCGTAGGCATTCCGCCGGAAATCGGCGATCGCATCTTCGAGCCATTCTTCACCACCAAAGCGCCCGGCAAGGGCACCGGCCTGGGCTTGCCGCAGGTGCAAGGCATCGTCGCCCAGCATGAAGGCCATATTACGGTGGAGAGTGCGCCCGGCGACGGCGCCACCTTCACCATTTACCTTCCCGCCGTTCCGTTGTCGGACGATGGACAATATGTCGCTGCAACGGCGTCCATCGCGCCTCGAGGGCAGGGTGAGACCATTCTGGTTGTCGAAGATGAAGAGTTTGTGCGCAAGGCGCTGGTGGAGCTGCTCAGCGCCTGGAATTATCGCGTGCTCGCCGCCGCGAACGGCGTAGAGGCGTTGAGGGCATTGGAACTGTGTGCAGCCGTAGACCTGGTGATCAGCGACATCGTGATGCCTCAGATGGGCGGCGTAAGCTTGTTGAAGGAGCTGCGCAGACGAGGATGTCGGGTGCCGGTGGTGTTGATGACCGGCCATGCGTTCGACTTCGACCCCGCCGAATTGCGCTTCCTGGGGTTGAGCGGTTGGCTCAACAAACCGCCTTCCATCGCAGAATTGGCGGAGGTGGTTACGAAAACGTTGAACAAGGCGGCTCTATCCGGCGCAAAATCAACGGTCAAATGAACTCATCCACCGCGCGCTCGTTGATGCTGCGCTGCCCCTTGCGAGGACCGATCTCGACGCCGGGCGCCGGCCGACGCAGCGATTCGCCCCGCACCCCGCGCGGGGCTGCGATCTGTTCCTGAGAAATGACCGGGTATTGCGCCATCACGGCGACATCGTCTTCGTTGTCGGCGAAGTAGAGCCGCTCTCGACGCAAGGTGCGCGCGAAATCGTCGAAGCCGAGCGCATCGACGACTTCGTCGGGCCGGCCGGTGGCGCCGCTGCGCGCCTGCACGCGCAGAAAGATGCGATGCTCCTCCGACGTTGGGTCATAGCCCAGGTAGCGCAGCTCGAAGACAAGCGGGCGCAGATTGTAGGTGTAGCGCTTCCCTTTGCGTTCCCGCTCACGCCAGATCGTCGTGCGCGCCAGAAAGTCGGCGATGCGCTCTGCGAGCAGACTTTCGGGGATCTCGTCCGGCGCTGCATAGAGGAGGATCGTATAATCGGCGCCGATGACCAATGTCTGCAGCGGAGGGGCGTTGAGAGGAACCTCCTCGAGCGCGTGGAGGGTGACGGCGGGCGGCAATTTGGCGCGCAGCCGCGCCGCCGCCTCGTCGAGCGGAACCGGCGGCGAGAGGACGATGTCGAGCAGCTCGTTCACGCCGGTGATGCCGACGCCCAGCGCCGCGGCGAACTGAATGTGCGGCTGTGGGTTGAAGCCTTGCTTGTAGAGCAGCGGCAGGTTGGCGCGGCGCAAGGCTCGTTCCCAGAGCCGGAATTCGTCGTGATGTGAGATGAATTTGACGGCCTCGCCTTTCGCATAGCGAAGACGGATGCGTTGTCGCAAAGCCAATTGCGTTGCGTCCATTTCCTACGCTGCCCCGTGCTCCGCTGTCGCCATGCGTTTGCTCACCGTGCCGAATCTGCGCTGCGGCACGCGATGGTCGAACTGACCGGTCTTGTCCGGCGCCATCTCATCGTTGAAGTAGAGCGGGATCGGCGCAATGCTGACCGGCTGTCGCGTCTTGCCGCGGCCCAGCGACGGGCAACCCCACGCTTCGTCCGGCGCGGCGCGGCGCTGCTCCTTGAAATAGCCCAGGATGCCGCACGAGAAGCAATGCTCGCGGCAGTCGTCGATCACGGCGCCCTCGTAGGCGTGCAGGTATTCATCGATCAAAAACTGTTTTTTCACGCCAGCGGAGATGTGATCCCACGGCAACACCTCGTCGAGCGGCCGTTGACGGCGGGCGTACCAGTCCATGTCCAGCCCAAGCTCCTCGAAGGCCGCCCGCCAGGCCGCAAAGTTGAAATACTCGCCCCAGCCTTCAAGTTTGGCGCCCTTGCGCCAGGCCAGCTCGATCACGTCCGCCATGCGCCGATCCCCGCGCGTCAGGAACGCCTCCACCAGCGTCTCCTCCGGGTTGTTCCAGGAGAAGTGGATGCCTGGACCGCGCAGCTCGCGCTGCAACAGCTCGATCTGCGCCTTGATCACCGCCTCGCTTTCCATCGGCGCCCACTGGAAGGGCGTATGGGGCTTGGGGACGAGCGTGCTGACGCCGATGCGCACGTTGGCCTTCCTACCCAATACGCGACGGCCGACGGCCAGGACCTGTTTGGAGAGATCGGCGATGGCCTGAACGTCCGCCAGCGTCTGGGTCGGATGGCCGATCATGAAGTACATTTTGATCGTGGTCCAGCCGCGCTTATAAACCTCTTCGGCGGTGGCGAGCAGCTCTTCGGACGAGATCGGCTTATTGATGACGTCGCGCATGCGGTCGGTGGCGGCTTCCGGCGCAAAGGTGAAACCCGAGCGGCGCCGGCCTTTCTCCAGCAGCTCCATCAGGTCGACGCTGAAACTCTCGATGCGCAGACTGGGCAGGCCGATGCTGAGCCGTTTGGCGCCGTGGCGCTCCACCGTGCGACGAACCAACTCTTCGACGTAGGTGTAGTCGCTGCTGCTGAGGCTGAGAAAGCTCACCTCCTCAAAGCCGCACTGCTCGATCATTTCGTCAACGGCCTGCAACACCTCCTCGACTGGTCGCTCGCGCACCGGGCGGAAGATCATGCCGGCCTGGCAGAAACGACAGCCGCGTGTGCAGCCGCGCATGATTTCGATGGCGGCGCGGTTGTGCACCACATTGATATAGGGCACGATGAAGCGGGTCACCGGCGGTGGCAACACCGTGACGATGCGTTTGCGCACCTCGGCGGGCGCATCCGGGTGCGTCGGCTTGACGGCGGCGATCGTCCCATCCGCTGCGTAGCTCACCTCATAAAACGAGGGAACATAGACACCGGGAATACGCACAAGCTGCTCCAGTAAGGCATAACGAGATTGGCCCGCCCGCTTCCACTCCCGCACGGCGTCGATTATCTCGAAGATTACCTCTTCTCCTTCGCCGATCACCATGGCGTCGAAGAAGGCGCTCATCGGCTCGGGGTTATAGCAGCCGGAGCCGCCGGCGATCACCAGCGGGTCGGCGGCAGTGCGTTCGGCGGCGCGCAGCGGCACGCCAGCCAGGTCGAGCATGGTCAGCACGTTGGTGTATAGCTGCTCGTAGGGTAGGCTGAAGCCGATGATATCGAAGTCGCGTAACGGATGGCGCGTCTCCAGGCCGTAGAGGGGGATTCCGTCGCGGCGCATGTAGCCTTCAAAATCCGGCCAGGGGCAGTAGACGCGCTCAGCCAGCAGGTCAGGTCGGCGATTGATCAAGTCATAGAGCACCATCAGGCCGAGATTGCTCCCGCCCAACTCGTAAATGTCCGGGAAGGCGAGCGCCACCTTAATCTGGATCGCCGGATCACTCCAGTCTTTGACGACGGCGTTCAGCTCGCCGCCAGTGTAGCGCGCCGGTTTTTCCACCTTATGCAGCACGCGGTCGAGCGCGCGCGTGATCTGACGTGGCGTCATTTGCACCATGAGACACTCCTTTTCCTTCGCATCCGCTGGGCGTAGTCCAGCCCAGGTGGGGTTTGAACCCACTCCTTATCCGGAAATTTCAGTATACCACAGCGTGGCCGTTAGAGCGGAACGATGCAAGGGCAAACGGGAGCTTTTCTCATCAACTTGGTGTACCGAACTACTTGTCGTTCCCGTCGGCTGCGTTATACTCTATGGAAAACTAGCTTTGGCGCCGATGCGGCGAATTCTTTGATTCTGAATCAATTTAGGAGGAGAAAGAACACCTCATGAA
>CALFWA010000286.1 GCA_937928035.1 uncultured Caldilinea sp.
AGCCAGGAGCGTGGAACTGGATCGGAGCGGTTTTTTACGGATATCTTGTCATTGTGTTCACATTGTATCTGGTGGCGCGCGCAGCTTTGATCGCCCCTCCTCCCTATCGAATGCAGTTTGTCGCAATATTGATAGGCGGAGTGCTCCCGATTGTGGCTGGCATCTTCTATCTTACCGGCCTCAATCCTTGGCCTGGCTTAGAACTTATTCGTGTGGGCATTGCTATGGGTGGGTTGATCTTTTTGTGGGCTTTCACCCATTTTCATCTGCTCGACCTGTTGCCCCCTATGCACAATCTGTTGACGGCGACGCTGCCCGACGGCGTGATCGCGCTCGACGCAGAACGCCGCATCATCGACCTCAATCCGGCGGCGCGTACGCTGCTCGGCCTCACCGACGAGTGCATTGGTCGCCGGTTTGCGGAGGCTTCCAGCCTTGCCGCCGAGATTGCCGAACGGTTGCAAGAAGCGAAAGCCAGGCAGGAAGTCGACGGCGAGGGCGTCCAAGTGCAGCTCGGCGAGCGCACCGTGCAAACGCTCTGCCGCGAGATTCAGCCGGGAGGACGGGCTACGCAGGGATGGTTGGTGCTCTTGCGCGATGTGACGCAGCTTGCGCAGGCGGAGGCGCGCTATCGCGACCTATACATCATGCTGCGCCTGATGTGTGACAACGTGCCGGACATGATCTGGGCGAAAGACACGCAGAAGCGCTTCCTCTTCGCCAACCGGGCCATCTGCGAAAAGCTGCTGCACGCCAAAGATACGGACGAGCCGATCGGCAAGACCGATCTTTACTTCGCCGAGCGTGAGCGCGCCGCCCATCCGGACGACCCCAACTGGCACACCTTCGGCGAAATTTGCGTAGACTCCGATCAGGTGGTGCTCGACACTTTACAGGCGCAACGCTTTGACGAGTTTGGATTTGTGCGCGGCAAATTTTTGCGGCTGGACGTGTACAAAGCCCCGTTTTGGGGCGCCGACGGGACATTGATCGGCACGGTCGGCTGCGGTCGCGATGTCACGCGTGAAAAAGCGATCGAGGAGGAGCTACGTCGCCGCGACGCTATCTATCGGGCCGTGGTCGAGGTGCATCCCGATATGATCTGCCGCTGGCGACCGGACCGCACGCTCACGTTTGTCAACCCGGCCTTCTGCCCGCACTTCCGCTGCAGAGCGGAAGAGGTGATCGGCCGGGACTTTGTCGAGCTCTTCCCAGAACATGAGCGGCCCCAGATCGTTCGGAGCGTGGCGCAGACTCTCGGCCGGTTGACGCCGGAATGCTCGACCCACACGACCGTTCAGCGCGCTCAAGATGCACAGGGCCGCGTCTTCTGGCGAGAATGGATCGATTGTGGCATCTTCGACGCCGACGGAAATCTCGTCGAGATACAGTCGGTCGGCCGCGATGTCACCGAACGAATGCAGATGGAGCAGGCGCTGCGCCGCAGTCAGCAACAGTTGGAAGAAGCGCAGCGTATCGCCCACGTGGGCAGTTGGGAGAATGACCTCGAACTGAACCGGCTGGAATGGTCTGAAGAGACGCGGCGCATTTTTGGTTGGCCGGCAGACCGCTCGGTCACGTACGAAGCCTTCATGCGTTGTGTCCACCCCGAGGATGCAGAACGGCTGCGCACAGCGCAGCAGGCAGCGCTTGCCAACCTCCAGCCGCTGCGGGTCGAGTATCGCATTGTGCGACCCGACGGCGAGGTGCGCTATGTGGCCGAGCGTGGTGAGCTCATTTGCAACGCCGAAGGGCAGCCCGTGCGCATCGCAGGAATTGTGCAAGACATCACCGAGCGCAAACGAATTGAGGAGGCGCTCGCCAATGAGCGACAGCTTCTGCGCACCTTCATCAACACGGTGCCTGAAGTGCTTTATGCCAAGGATCGCGAGAGCCGATTCGTTCTGGTCAACACCGCCCTCTTGGCGCAGCTCGGCGCCTCTTCAGAAGAAGAAGTGATCGGTAAGAGCGATTTCGACTTTCATCCCTTGCATCTGGCGCAGGAGTATCGCAGGCGCGAGTTGGCCCTGTTGGAGAGCGGCGAAATTTTGAACATCGAAGAGCCGGTCGTGCATCCAACGACGGGCGAGCTGCGCTGGTATGCCAGCGTCAAGGTGCCGTGGCGCAACGCAGCCGGGGAGATCATCGGCCTGGTAGGCATCGGTCGCAACATTACAGAGTCGAAGCGGATGCACGAGGCGCTGCGTCAACGCGAGCAGTTGCTTCAGGCCGTCGCTGAGGCGCTCTCGGTGTTGCTAGCGCCCAGGCCGCTGCCCGAGACGATCCAGTCGGCGTTGGCGATCCTAGGGCAGGCGCTCGGGGTCGATCGAGTCTATATTTTTGAAAACTCGCAAGACCCGGCGACCGGCGCATACCTCACCAGCCAGCGCTTCGAGTGGTGTTCCCCCCTGGCCACGCCTCAGATCGATAACCCCGACCTACAAAACATCCCGTATGCAGAGCTCGTGCCTCGCTGGTATGAGGTGCTGTCTCGTGGAGAGCCGATCGTCGGCCTGGTGCGTACCTTTCCAGAGGTGGAGCGCGCCATCCTAGAGCCGCAGGACATCCAGTCCATTCTGGTTATTCCGATCATGGTGGAAGACCACTTCTGGGGCTTTATTGGCTTCGACGATTGTCACTCAGAGCGCGTCTGGAGCGCAAGCGAAGAGAATATCCTGACGGCTGCGGCTGCCGCCATCGGCGGCGCGCTGATGCGTGACCGGATGGAGCGAGAATTGCAACGGTCGCAACAGGAGCTGGCCGAGGCGCTGCACCGCGCCGAACAACTGGCAATCGAGGCGCAGGCTGCCAGCCGCGCTAAAAGCGAATTTTTGTCGGTGATGAGTCATGAAATTCGCACGCCGCTCAATGGCGTGATCGGGATGACCGGCCTGTTGCTGGATACGCCCCTGAACAGCGAACAACGGCAATACGCCGAAATTGCGCGCACCAGCGGCGAAACGCTGTTGGCGCTGATCAACGATATCCTCGACTTTTCCAAAATTGAGGCGCGCAAGTTAGAGTTGGAGCGCCTTCGCTTCGATCTGCGCGCCACGGTCGAAGACGCAGTTGATATTCTTGCCGGTCGCGCCCAAGCCAAAGGGTTGGAGCTGGTCTGTTTTGTAGAGCCAGAAGCGCCGGCCTACGTCATCGGCGATCCCGGACGCCTGCGGCAAATTGTGCTGAATCTGGCCGGCAACGCCCTTAAATTCACCGAACAGGGCGAAGTCGTCATCCGCGTCGGCGTGGCTGCCGAGAGCGAGACGCATGTTACCCTGCGCTTCACGGTCAAAGATACCGGCATTGGGATTCCGTCGGACCGGCTGCATCGTCTCTTCCAACCTTTCAGCCAGGTGGACAGTTCAACGACCCGGCGATTCGGCGGCACCGGTCTGGGGCTAGTGATCTCAAAACAACTTGCCGAGCTGATGGGCGGTGAGATCGGCGTGCAGAGCGAATTGGGCGTCGGCTCCACTTTCTGGTTTACGGCTGTGTTGGAAAAGTGCAACGACGCCGACTTGTCCACGGAGAGGGAGCTCGACCTGCGCAACGCTCGTCTGCTCGTCGTTGACGACACCGAGGCCAACCGGCTGCTGGTGCGCACGCTGGTCACGCAGTGGCACGGCCGCTGCGATGAGGCGGTTGACG
>CALFWA010000287.1 GCA_937928035.1 uncultured Caldilinea sp.
CGTTCGCAGGGCTGATTCAGGATCGCAGGCGATGAACCGGTAGCGCTCTGATGAGGAGCTGTTCATTGCAAATCTGCAAATCATTTTTCATTGCGCCTTCTCCCTCCTCTAAGCTCCTGGCGCTTGCGCTGCTTGCACTGGCCGCAGCTTTAGCCTTGCCGAGCTTCGGCAGCGCGCAGGCGCCGGTGGTCGCGCCCGAGGACGTCTCCACGCCGACGCCCACGCCCCTGGCGCTGCCCTCGCCGACGCCTGCGCCCGCCGGACCAGATTTCGCCGCTCCACAGCCCATGGCGCGCACCCTGCACCTCGCCGGCGACGCGCCTGTCACATACACCGTGCAGCCGGGCGACACGCTTTTCTCCGTTGCGCTGGAAATGGGCCTCGACCTGACGGACGTCCCCTGCGCCGTTGCGCCGACCTTCACCATTGAGCAGCCGCTCGTGATCGGCGACGTGCTCTTTGCGCCGCCCGCCAACGTTCTCTGTCATGAAGTGGAGCCAGGAGAAACGATCGAGTCCATTGCGGCGCGCTATCGCGTCGACCCGGCGCAGATTCGCAGCCTCCCCTGGAATCGCCTCTCTGCCGAGGGAGAGGCGACGCTCGTCCCGCGCACGCACCTGCGCGTGCCATTGGTGGTGTCGCCGGGGCGAACGGCGACCGACGCTGACCTTGACTTCCTGCTCACCATGCTCAACATGCCGGTGGACACTTCGCCTTTCATCGTCTTCGCCCAAAAGAGCGCGTCTCGCAAGCCCACGACGCCCATCGGCCCCGTCCCGGCGGACTGGCCCTACGGCAGCGGACGCTTCACCTGGCCGGTGTACGGCTGGCTGAGCCAGGGGTATCGCTTTGACCATCGCGCCATCGACATCGCCGCGGCGCAGGGGACGCCGGTCACCGCCGCCGATCGCGGGATCGTGATTCGCGCCGGCTGGAACAACCAAGGCTACGGTCGCTTCGTGGTCATCGACCATCAAATTGATTACGTGACGCTCTACGCGCACCTCGACCGCATCTTCGTGCGGGAAGGCGAGGTCGTGGGGCAAGGGCAGGCGATCGGCACAGTCGGCTCGACCGGCAACAGCACCGGCCCTCATCTGCACTTCGAGATTCGCGACTTCGGTCGCCTCACCAACCCGCTGGAGCTGCTCACTGCTCCGTAATTTGCAAAGGAACAACGCCATTCCATGCAATTGACCGTGCGCAGCTGGCTGCTTCTGATGATGACAGCGCCTTTGATCGCCGGTTCGGGCTGGCTTCCACTCCTGCTCTGGGCCGCCGGAGCCTGGCTGCTGCTCGCCGCAGCGTTGCTGATCGTCGACGCGCAACTGATGCCTAGAGCGAACGACTGGCGCCTGGAGCGGCGCCATGACGCCCGGTTTTCGCTGGCTGCACAGAATCGCATCCGCATCGTGATCGAGCTCCTTCCCTTGCGGCGCACAACCTTGCGCCCTGTTCCGCTCTGGCTGCGCGACACACCGCCCCCCACCTTTCGTCTCGACCGTCCGGAGCCGCTGCTGACGGGCGTTGCACCGCCGAACGGTCTAATCGAGCTGACGTACCACGTCAACCCGCCTCGCCGCGGCGACTACACCTTTGGAGACCTCTATCTGCGCTGGGAAGGGCCTCTGGGGTTGCTGCGTCGGCAGGCGCGCTTTGCAGCCGCCGCACCGGTGAAGGTCTATCCCAACCTGGTCGATGTGCGCAAATATGACCTGCTGCTGCGACGCAACCGACTTGCGGAGATGGGGCTGCGTACGACGCGGCTGCGCGGGGTCGGCAACGAGTTCGAGCGCCTGCGCGAGTACACGCCCGACGACGAGCACCGCCGCATCAACTGGAAGGCGACGGCGCGGCGCGGCAGGCCGATCAGCGTTGAGTATGAGACGGAGCGCAGCCAGAATATCTACGTCCTGCTCGACGTCGGCCGCATGATGCGCAGCCCGGTCGGCGACGTTGCCAAGATGGACTACGCTATCAACGCCGTGCTTTTGCTTGCCTACGTGGCGACGCAGAAGGGCGATCGCGTGGGGTTGTTGACCTTCGCCGATGCAGTGTTGAACTACGTCGCCCCGCGCGGGGGGAGGGCGCACTTTCATCGTCTGCTGGAGCAGCTTTACGCCGTGCAAGGAGAGCCGGTGGAGCCGGATTACGTTGCGGCTTTCGGAGAGTTCGCTGCACGCCGACACAAGCGCGGATTCGTCCTTGTCTTCACCGACCTGACTGGCGGCGTTACGACAGAGAGCCTGGTGGCGCAGATGGCGCGGCTGCGGCGTCGCCATCTGCCGTTGCTGGTGACGGTCGCCGATCCGACGATCAATCGTCTCGCCGGTCAGCCGATCGTCGACAGCGCATCTCTCTATGAGCGCACCGTGGCGGAGCGCGTGCTCGCCGAGCGTCGTCTGGCGCTCGACCGGCTGCGGCGCCAGGGCGTGCAGACGCTCGACGTTCCTGCCGATGCGCTGAGCGTCGCCGTCATCGACCGCTATCTGGCCATGAAACAGAGGCTCCTGACCTGAGCCTCCATCTTTCACCCTTTCGCCTTGAGCTGATTGACGAGGTCGATGTACGCCCGCATGGCGTCCTCGGCCGTCATCCCCTTCAGCTTCTCCCAAGCGTCCCATTTGGCGCGGCCAACGAAATCGGTCATGCCGGGGCGCTTGGTGTTGACGTCGCCGACGGTCGCCTGTTTGTAGAGGGCGTATAATTGCAGTAGGGTTTGATTGTCGGGCCTGGAGGGAAGCTCGGTTGATTCGCGCGTTGCCTGCTCAAATTGAGCCTTGAGGTCGGACATGAAATCGCTCCTGTTATGTGGTGGGTTAAATGGGACACGGATGGACGCGGGTGCGACGGATTGAAACGGGGCGATCCGTGAAAATCCGCGCCATCCGTGCCTATCCGCGTTCCATTGCTGGCGCTATGCTAGCATAGCGGCGGCGTTGTCACAAGTCCCACAAAGTGCACGGGCGCTCAGACGATATGTACGTCGATGCCCACCGCTCGCAGCGCCTCGAGATCGGCGGCGGGCGCAGCATCGTCGGTGACCAGCGCGTCCACTTCCTGTAATGGGATCACTTGTTGCAACGAACGCACGCCAAACTTGGTGCTGTCCATCAAAAAGATCACGCGCGCTGCGCTGGCGGCCATAGCGCGCTTAACCTGAATCTCCAACGGGTTGACGTCGGTGATTCCTTCGGTCGGCGTGACGCCGGTGGCGCTCAAGAAGCAAGTTGTGGCGTGGACATGTCGGAAATACTCTTCCGCCTGCGGGCCGACAAAGGTGTAGGCGACGGGGCGCAACATCCCACCGCAGCAGTAGACGTTGATGGCGGGTGTCAGCCGCGCCAGCTCATTCATCGTGCCCAGGCCGTTGCCGATCACGGTGAGATGTTGGTAGGCGGCCAGATATTTCACCATCGCCGCCACGGTGGTGCCGGCCTCCATAAAGAGGATGTCCCCGTTGCGCACAAAATGCTCTGCAGCGTAGCGGGCGATGCGCTCTTTCAGCGCAAGGTTGAGCACGCGTTTGCTGTCGTAGAGCGGCTCGGCGTCGGTGCGCCGCTCTATGCGTGCGACGCCCCCGCGCACGCGGCGCACGCGGCCATCCTCTTCGAGCGCAGCCAGATCGCGCCAGATCGTCATCAGCGAGACGCCAAAAGCCTTGCACAGCTCCTCAGCAGTGGCGCTGGCTCGTTCTTCGACGAGATTCACGATCTGTTCTCTGCGTAACTCGGCGGGCAGTTTTGACATAATGGGCTCTCTTTTATTCCCTGGTTAGACGTTTTCACATCAAAACATAACATTAAATATCGAATGCGTCAAGTTCTTTTTCTTGATAATTTGTATAAGGCCGGTCATATTGTTATTTTATGATAAATTTTTGGTAATTTACAGATATATATTGACAAATATTGTTGTTTGCTGTAATATATTTAAAAGACCTCTCAAACACATATAAACTCATACGCCAAAAAGTCACGAAGTTCGACCGCTCGACCGCTTCTGGGCTATACAACTTTGTGGTTGTCGGTC
>CALFWA010000288.1 GCA_937928035.1 uncultured Caldilinea sp.
GCTTCCCACACGTCGCTGGGAGGCGGCGCCTGGCGATGTGGTTGCGCTGCCTGTGACCGTGCTCAACAACAGCCGGCGAAAGCTCTCTGCGCGCGTGTATGTGGAAGGCTGGCTGGACGAACGCTGGATGGTGGAGCCTTATGTGCAGGCCAGCCTGGAGCCGGGCGAACGCATCACTCTGGAGCTAAATCTCTCCCCGCCACTCCACTCCAGCATCGAAGCCGGCGACCACCCGTTGGCCGTTGTGGTTCGCTCGCCAGAAGAGCCATTGCGGAGGGTCGTGTTGGGCTTCACACTGCAGGTGCTTCCACTCAAGAGGCTGGCGCTCGAGGTGAGAGAAATGTCCAGGCCGGCGGCGTGGTGGCGACGCACGCTCGCGATTCCCGTTCACCTGACCAATCAGGGCAACTGCCCGCTCACCGTACGTTTGGAAGGGCGGACAATGACGCCGGTCGCTTCGCTTCGCCTTCCCGGCGGCGAGACGTTTATCTTGCCGCCAGGAGGACGCCTCCATGCGCCGTTGCGCCTGACAGTTCACCGCCTGCCCTGGATCGGTTTGCACAGCCGGGAGTTGCTCTTCACCGTGCGCGCATGCTCTGACGAAGGAGAAACGCTGGCGCAGGCGCGCGGGAGCGTTGAGGTGCATCCCATCCTGGGGCTGTGGCAGCTTGCCGCCCTCGGTGCGCTGGGTGCGGTGGCGGCAGCCAGCGCGCTGTTGCTCGTCGTCGTGAGCGTCCTGCTGATGCGCTACGCAGCGGCTCCGCCCCCGCAACCTGCTGCGGCAGGGGAGCCGGCGCCCGCCGTCATCGTTGTGACGCTGAATCAACCCGTCGCTCCTGCCGCCGCTTCATCTTTTGCTCCGGCGCGACTGGCCGACGCCCCTCGTTTACAACCGGACCCCTCAGCCCCCCTCGTCCTGCCCGACCAGGTGACGGCGCCGGGCAGCGGTGGGCCGGTCCGCGCTCTTGCAGCGCCCTCCACCGACGCCAGCGCTCCACCATCGGACGGGCCGATGACCTATGCGCAGATGTTTCAAACCATTGCGGCGCAGTATGACCTCGACTGGCGCATGTTGGCGGCGCAGGCCTATGTCGAGAGTGGTTTCGATTCGCTGGCGCTGAGCAGCGCCGGCGCCATGGGGCTGATGCAGGTGTTGCCGACCACGTGGCGAGAATGGGCGCCGGTCGTCGGCGTCAACGATCCCTTCGACAGCTACAGCAACGTCCAGGTGGCGGCCGTCTATCTCGATCATCTGCGCACGCAGCTTGCCCGCCAGGGCCGGCCGGAGAAAGAATGGATGTTGGTGGCCTACCACTGGGGCATCGATAGGCTCAGCGCTTTTCTGGCCGAAGGTGGCGACTGGCAGACGCTGCCGGAGCTGCACCGGCGTTACGCCGAGGACATTCTGCGCATTGCCCGCATCCTTCCCTGAAAAATCCTAATCTGCCGGGGCCGGGGACTCCAGCTCGGCGGAAGACTCCGCCGAAAGCGTCGATTCGCTCCCGGGGACGGGCAATTTGCCGTCGGCGATCAGGACAGGCTGCAGGGCGGCGATGGCGCATTCCACCATGCCGTCATCCGGCTCACGCGTGGTCATCTTTTGCAGCCAAAGGCCCGGAGCGATCAACATGCGCATGAAAGGGTTGCGGTCATGCGCAGCGCTGAAGCGAATGATCTCGTAGGCGATTGCGGCGACCACCGGCACCAAAGCCAGCCGCGTGACAAAACGGAGCAGCAGAGCCAGCCAGCCCGGCTCCACATCGGAAAAGGTCAGCGGGGCGAAGAGCAAGATGCTGATCACCAGCACGTAGAGCAGAAAACTGGTCCCACAGCGTGTGTGCTGTACGCTGAACTTTTGTACTTCGGCCACCGTCAACGGCGCGCCTGCCTCGTAGGCGTTAATAGTTTTGTGCTCGGCGCCATGATAGCCGAACACCCGACGAATGTCGTTGAACCGCCCGATCACCCAGAGATAGGCGACGAAAAGCAACAGACGGATGACGCCCTCGAACAGCGCATCGACAAGCGGGTCGTCGTTGACATAGAGGGCGAGCAGGCGCGCGGCGAAGGTGGGCAGCAGAAAAAAGAGCGCCACGGCAAACGAAAGGCTGACGGCGATCGTGGTCCAGGCCACCGGGCCGGTGAACTCCACCTGTGTGTCCTTCTCTTCGCGCGCAGCGACCTCGGCGCTCCAAAACAGGGCGCGAATGCCCAGCCCTAACGCATCCCACAGCATGGCGAGACCGCGCATAAAGGGCCATTGCCCCCAGGCGCTGGTGTAAATCTTCGCCGTCAACGGCTCTTCATGAACCACAATTCGCCCATGCGGGTCGCGCACGGCGACCGCCATGCTTTTGCGCCCCCGCATCATCACGCCCTCGATGACGGCTTGACCGCCATAATACTGTTTCGCCATGACGCAAAATTGTACCATGAATGCAGAATGGCGACGCAATTGCGCAACAGGAAAAGAGGCGGAAGATCGGTAGGGATGAGACGCAATTACGCACTGCGTCATGATTGTCTTGCCTGCGTGATGCGACCTGAGGTACAATAGGAAGCAAATTTTTTGAAAAGCGTAGTCAGGCGGCGATCCGAAAAAACACGCCGATCGGCCGCCGTGCGTTCGGATTTCCACCTTCGTCCATGAGTCAGATCAGCACAATCGATGAACGCCAGGCAGGCGCACCTCAGCCCCGGATTCGCATCTACACCTTTGGCGCGTTGCAGGTCGTTCGCGATGGCGTTGCGGTCACGGAAGGCGACTGGCACACGCGCCAGGCGCGACAGCTGCTCAAAATTTTGATTACAGAGCGCCCGCGCGCCGTCTCCACCGATGCGCTCATCGAAATTTTGTGGCCCAGCAGCACGCCGCACGCCGCCGCCACAACGCTGCGCAGCGCAATCAATGCGCTGCGCAATGTGCTTGAGCCGGATCGGCCCAATCGCGCACCTTCGCGCTACATCGTGACACAGACGCCGGGCTATGCGTTTCATCCGGCGCCGGAGATCTGGCTCGACGTTGAAGAATTCGAGCATCTGCTCAACCGCGCACACCACAGCGCCGATCCGGCGCTGCGCCTCCAGCTGCTGGAGCGCGCCATTGAGCTTTACCAGGATGATTATCTCGTCACCGACCTATACGCCGATTGGCTTCAGGTGGAGCGAGAACGACTGCGCGAGCGCTACTTCGGCGCCTTGCTGCAGGCGGCCGAACTTCATGCGGAGGCTGGGCGCTACGCAGAGGCGATCTCTCTCTGCCGTCGTCTTTTGGCCCGGGATGAGGTGCGCGAAAACGCTTATCAAGCCCTGATGCGCTTTCAGGCCGAGTCGGGCGACAGCGCAGGCGCCTTGCTCACTTATGAACGCTGTCGCACCATCCTGCGCGAAGAGCTGGGCGCAGATCCCAGTCCGTTGACCCAGCACCTGCACCAACAAATCCTTAAGGGAGAAATCGAGACGCGAGCTTTCGTCACCCCACCGCTGGTGATGCGCCCCCCGTCGGAGGCGATTTTGCCTCCGCCTGTCAGTGAACAGCATTCGACCGAGCTGCCTCCCCGCACCCTGTTGACCGCCTTCGACGCCGGCTTTCCTGCGGCTTTTGTCGGGCGCGAACGCGAAATGACGATCCTGCAGGAGCGGTTGGATCGCGCGCTGAGCGGGCGCGGCGAGTGGGTGATGCTTTACGGCGAAGCCGGCGCGGGCAAGACGCGCCTGGCCCATCAGCTGCTCGCCGAGGCGGCCAACCGCTCGATGACCGTCATCAGCGCCGGCTGTCAGTTCCTCGAGCGCGACCTCCCCTTTGGCCCCCTGGCCGATGCGTTCGCCAGATACTTCTACGCACTGCCGGATGCAAACATCCAGGCGCTTCCGGCAGGCGCGTTGAGCGCGCTGGCGCAGATTATTCCCAGCCTGCACGATCGACTTGCCCATTTCCCCGTTGCAATGGTCGAAACGCCGGCTGCCGGGGAAGAAAACCGCCAGCGCCTCGTTGACGGCATCGTGACAACCGTGATCGCGCTGGCGACCCTGCGGCCGATGGCGCTTTTTATTGACGACCTGCAATGGGCGGACCCGGATACGCTTACGACGTTGAACCGCCTTGTGCAGCGCATTTCCGACCTGCCTTTGCTCTTATTGATGGCTTATCGCAGCGAAGAGTTGACAGAGAATGAGGCGCTGGCGGCCTTTGTTCACGCGGTTCATCGTCTGCAGCGCGATGCTCAGGTGCCCGTCCCCCGTTTCACCCGCCAGCATGTGCAGACGCTTGTGCAGCTTCATCTGAGCGGAGCGGACGGACAAACGCCGGGCGTCAATGCGATGGAGGCGGCTAGACTTGGCGAACTGCTCTACGAAACGACGCAAGGCAATGCCTTGTTCGTGGCGGAAGCGCTCCACGACCTGGACGAGCGCCTGTCGCTGGGCAACGTGAATCATGCGCAGCTGCATAATCTGACCACAGAGTATGCGCCTGCTGCTCTATCCGAATTGCGCAGCCAGCGCATCCAAGAGCTAATCATGGAACGCGTCGAGCGGCTGCCCACCGAAGCGCGCGCCGTGCTCAACCTGTGCGCAGTGATCGGTCGCGACTTCAGCCTGGACCTGTTGGAAAGCGCCGCGACCTTCGATCCGCTGGGCGGGCTGGAGACGCTGCTGCAGCGCAAATTCTTGATTGAACGCCCCGACGAACGCATCGACTTTGCCCATCATTTAGTGCGGCAGACGGTCTATGATCGCTTGAGCCTGCTACAGCGCCGCAGGCTCCATCTCGCCGTGGCGGAGGCGCTGGTGGACCTCGGTCAAGAGACCACGAACCCCGGCGAGATCGCTTTTCACTACAGCTGCGCGGGCGGCAGCCATCGCCTGCAGGCGGCGCATTACAGCATCAAGGCGGGAGAGAAGCTTTTGCAGACATACGGCTTTCGTCAGGCAGTGGAGGCGTTCGACCGCAGCCTGCAATTGCTCGAGTCTCTCCCCGAAGCCTCCCCGGAACTCACCCGACAGGCGCTCCAGGGGCGAGGCATGGCCTTTGAAGGGTTGTTCGATCCGGAGGGGGTGACGGAAACCTATCGACGCCTACAAAATTGGGCGCGAAAACACGGCGATCGCACGCTCATGCTGGCCACCTACAGCCGCCTGACCACGATGCTTGGCCTGCTCGGTCAGCAGGCGGAAAGCAATCAGGTGCTGGACGAGTTTCTCGACGCCATCTTGAGCGCCGACACCGACGCGCCGATCCCGCGCGTCCTGCTGGATCTGTTGGAGCGACGCAGTCGCATCTATGCGCCCGTGGAAGAGGTCGACGAAGCGTGGACGCGCTATCAGCCGGCGCCTCCTCCAATTCCCAACCCGGAGCAGGACCTTCTGCGCCTCTTGGAGCCTGTGCACGCCGTTGTGCCGCTCTTTGAATACGGCTGGGTGTTGCTGGTTCAAGGTCAGGTGGGCGAGGCGACGCGCGTGCTTGAAACGGTGGTTGACCTGGCGACCGAGACCAATCAGCCGTCGATCGCCAGCGCAGCCTATCATCAGTTGGCGCTGACCGCGCGCATCCTGGGCGATGTGGAACAGAGCCAGGCGCTCAATGAGGAAAGCATCGCCATTAATCGCGCCGTGGCGGGCGCTGCAGGCGAGCTAGGCAGCATGTGGCCGCGTATCTCAAGCGGTTTTCTGGCGTTGCAGGCCGGTCGGCTCAACGAGGCGGAGCGCCGCTTCCGCCGCATCGTGGAGATGCCGGTGGACGCCGCCCTCTTTCGCGTTTATCGCAACAGCGCGGAGATCGGTTTGGGCCTGGTGGCGCTGGCGCGCAGCCAGATCGATACAGCGCAGCGTCTGCTCATGGCCGCCCAGGCGGATCGGTCCAACTTCTATCCGTACACCTACGTCCAGGCGCTGGTGGGTCTGGCGCGCATCGAGCATCTGCGCGGCGCAATCGAGGTGCGAGATCGTTGGCTACGCAGGGCGCTGCGCTTCGCAGGCGAGCGCAGCCTGCTAGAGGAGTATATCCTGGTGTTGGTCGAGCTGGCGCAGATGAATGCTGCAGGCGCGCCTATGAATGCGCTGATCGACTCCGTATACGACTATGTGCAGTCCATTCGTCTGGAGTCTGCCATCGCTGCACTGGAGGCACTACGCGTCGGACGCGTCGCCAGTTAAGATGTGATCGCCCCCAAAGAGTTGCGCAAATTCCTTGCTTAAACGAGGAGCGCCCAGAGACGCGGGCCGAAGATCGCCGCTGCGACGCACAGACTGCCGATCACTATGAAGACCATTCCACCGGCGGCTACATCTTTGGCGAGTCCGGCCATCGGGTGGTAGTGGGGCGAGACCAGGTCAACGACTGTCTCGATCGCTGTGTTGATGCATTCCAGGGCCAGCACCAGAAAAATGGTCAGCCCCAGCAGCCCCCACTCCAGCGCCGAAACCTGAAAATAGAAAGCCGCCACGGTCACCACCAGGAGCGCTGCCAGCTCAATGCGCACGTTGGGTTGTGTGCGGATAGTGTGCAGCGCGCCGTGGACAGCTGCCTTCAGGCTGAACCAGCGGCCGGGCCAGAAGCCTCGGTCGCGGCCGTTGATGGCGCCTTGCGCCGAATGCGAAGATTGCGTAATCATCCGTCTTGCATCCCTTTCACCGTTCGGTTAGTCGTAGACGCGTCGCGCCAGCGCTGCATGACCGAACTGCCCTAGGATTTCCTCTTGCAGCGCTCCCATGACGCGCTCAGAAGTCTCATCGTCGTGATCGTAGCCAAGCAGGTGCAGCACCCCATGCACGACTAGCAACTGGAGTTCTGCAGTGACGCTATTTTGGTAATGCGCGGCCTGACGCACACTATAAGGATATGCAATCACCAGGTCGCCGAGATAGTGTTGAACTTCTGCCAGCGCCTCTGCAGGCAATGCAAACGAAGGTGCACCAGGGAGACTTTCCTGTGCGGCGAAACTCAGTATGTCGGTCGGCTCGTCGATGCCTCGATATTGCGCGTTCAGGCTGCGGACATACTCGTCCGTCGTGAGTGCGACGGTGAGTCCGGCTCGTTCAACGTTAAGGCGACGCAGCGTCGCCTCCGCCGCAGCGCGAATTGCAGCCACGTCGATGGAATCGGTGAGCGCTTCGTCGATTTCGACGGCAATGTCGTATCCAGGGGACGGCGTATCCATTCTTATCCTTCCATTGCAGGCGTGCGTTGCACATCCGACGACGGAGCAGGCTCCTCCAAGCCTTCCACCTCCCAGCCTGCGCGTTGCGCCGTCTTACGGCCCGCTCCATTGCCCTCAGGAGGCCGGGCGGGCTGCTCCTGGGGTTGCACAGACGCACTTTCTGGATATTTGATGCGAGGATGATGGACGCCCTGGAGCACCTGCAGAAAGACTTCTTTGATCGTCTGCAGATCTCGAAACGTGAGGTCAGAGTCGTTCAGCTCGCCGCTGGCCGCCCGCTCGTCGATGAGGCGATTGACCAACAGCTCCAGCTCTTCCCGGGAGGAGGGACGCATCGCCCGCACCGCTGCTTCGCAGGTGTCCGCCAACATCACAATGGCAGTCTCGCGCGAACGCGGATTGGGGCCGGGGTAGCGGAAATTCTCTTCGTTGACCGGTGCGCCATCCTGGCTCTGTTGCTGAGCCATCAGATAAAAATATTTCACCAGGGAGCGGCCATGATGTTCGCGAATGAAATCTTGAATGCGTTCGGGCAGCTTGTATTTCTGAGCAAGATCGACGCCGTCTTTGACATGGCTGATGATGATCTGCGCGCTGGTCAAGGGATCGAGCTTGTCATGGGGCGACGAACCATCCATAATATTTTCGGCGAAAAAATAGGGTCGCACGGTCTTGCCGATGTCGTGATAGTAGGCGCCGACACGTACGAGCAGGGCATCGGCACCGATGGCGGCGG
Source organism: uncultured Caldilinea sp. (assembly GCA_937928035.1). GTDB lineage: Bacteria > Chloroflexota > Anaerolineae > Caldilineales > Caldilineaceae > Caldilinea. The sequence goes on from CALFWA010000288.1 coordinate 7,894, forward strand.
CGGCGCGTTCGGCCAGGTTGCTGACGAGGATGGTGTGATGATAGGTACCGGACGCTTTCAACAACACCTGGCGCAGCAAAGGGTGCGTCGGACGGCTCAGCTCGTTCAACTGAAGCGGCGTCACAATATCGAAAAGGTTGCCCAGCACAAAGTAACCGATGAGCGCAATGGCAGCGGTCAGGGCGCCGTTGACAACTGTGACAAGCAGGAATTCGACGAGCATGGTCGAACTGTAGTTGCTAAACGGCGCCGACATGGCGGTCAGCACGGCGAGGTTGGAAAGGCTGACGATGACACCCGCCCAGATAAAGGAGTTTAGCCGCTCGGCGCGACCCACGATCAACACCGCCAGCATGGCGCCGATAGCCTGATAGATCACCATGGTCGCATTCGTCGGCAGCATATAAAGCAACAGCAAGGCGAACATGGTGATTAGCACCTGCGCCACGCGCATTTTGCAGAAGACCGAGACCAGAATGGCGTAGGCCGCTAGCGGGTAGATGAACGGCAACAGCGGATGATTCACGACCATCGCCTTTGCAGCCAACAGCCAGATCACGGTGATGACGAGTAAGAGCGCCTGTTCGCGCAAATTCTGGAGCAGGGGATGCCGCACTCTCGCCAGCGCGCTGAGCGTTACGGTGAGCCACAGCAGCACAAAGACGGTGCTGCGCGTCACCGTCCAGAAATCCCATTCCGACTGCAATTTGCTTAGCGCGGCGAGCTTTTCGACCTGTTCGGGCGTGGCGCGATCGCCGCTGCGGATGACTGTTTCGCCCCTGACGAGCGTGATGGTTTGTGGAGGAACGCTGGCGCGCGCCTCGGCGCGCAAGGCGGCGGTGCGTTCGGCATTGTAGAAGCTGTTGGGACGAATCAGATTTTTCACCAGTTGAATCGCAACGTCACCGGCGTCTTCATCTAGACTTCGACTGACGAGGGCGGGCACACTGTTGCGCGCCTGGTTGATCGTCGATTCTCGGATTTCGAGGCGCATGACGCGGTCGAGTATGGCAATCACCTCATGCTCGACCTGCGCCCACTGCTCATCCGAAAGCGACAAGATCTGCACAGCCGTCTCCGCGTCCAGCCCCAACTCCTCGATCGCCAGCAGTTCGTTGGTCTTTTGCGCCAGCGTCTTCTCCTCTTGTCGACGAATGGTGGTCGCCTGAGCCAACGCCTGACGGGCAGCCTCGATGCGCTGTCGCCGGACTGAAGCTTCCTCGAAGTCATATTGATCTGGAACCTGTTGCGCCGCACGCTCGCGCGCGCGTTCGGTCAGAACTTCGCTCTCGAAGGTGATTGACTGCGGCGCAACGACCGTGAACGGTGCGATCTCGCCCGGCTGGAGCAACAGGCGACTGCCATAAGGAAGCTGCCAGGCCAGCAACGCAACCATCGTGATGGCCAGGGAGGCCAACATCAGCAGCGAAAGAATCCATTGGTGGAGACGGCCGCCGCGTAATGTGCGGCGAACTGCATCCCAGAACCGTTGAATGTTCATGCGTGTAGAGTTAGCGGGCAAGCAGGCGCCGCACCACCTGATTCACCGTTCTCCCATCTGCACGTGCGCCCGTCTTCGCCAACACGGCCGGCATGACCTGTCCCATCTGTTTAGGCGAGTTGGCGCCCAGCTCGGCGATCACGGCGCGTGCAATCTCCTCGATTTCGGCCTCCGTGAGTTGCTGCGGTAGATATTGTTGCAACACCTGATATTCCAGCATTTCGGCGGCGGCGCGATCCGGTGCGCCCAGCCGCTCAAACTCTTCCGCCGCCTCTTTGCGGCGCTTCGCCTCGCGACGCACAACCTCGATCACCTCCGCTTCGCTCAGTTCATGCGCCTGCTCTCCGCTGGTGCGCGCCTGCATCAGGGCGGTTTTCAAGCTGCGCAAAGCAAGTTTCGCCGGTTCATTGCGCTCGCGCATGGCGCGCTTCAGGTCGGCGTCGATGCGTTCCACCAGCGTCATCGATGTCTCACTCATGACGACTCCTCCCCTGAGAATCGCCTCTGCACCCGTCGATCGATCAACATCTGCAGCCGCTCCTGATGGCGCAAAAAGAGAACGGTCAACAGGCCAAGCGCCAGGAGCAGCGCAGCGAGCTGCCAGCCTGAAAGCCACCAGACGCCCGCGCCGGCGGCGGCCACCACCATGGTCGAGGGTGCGCGAATTGCCAGCGTCAACAGAAAAATTTTCGTGAACGAGACCTGCGATAGCCCC
>CALFWA010000289.1 GCA_937928035.1 uncultured Caldilinea sp.
CCTATGTCTGGCATCGTCGAATTTACACCGTCTATTTCGATCCCGAAAAAACAAGAATCTGAGTTTCGTCTCCAACCGGCGCTATGGAAAGGGGAGAGCTATGCCGGACTCGCAACGAATCGCCGTCATCGATCTAGGCTCCAACACGGCGCGACTAATCGTCATGCACGCTGTGCCTGGCCATTGCTACCGACTGGAAGACGAGATTCGCGAGGTGGTGCGGCTGCGCAAAGGGATGGATGCGCAAGGACTGAGCGAAGAGGCAATGAACCGCGCGTTTGTGACGTTGCGCCTTTTCAAGCGCTTTTGCGACAGCACGCACGTGGACGAGATCATCGCCACCGCCACCAGCGCCGTGCGCGATGCCGCCAATGGCCGCGCCTTCGTCGAACGCGTCCGGCAAGAACTAGGCCTCGACCTGCGCATCCTTGACGGCGAACGCGAGGCATATTATGGCACCATCGGCGCGCTTAACGATGTGGCCCTGCGCAACGGCGCCGTGGTCGACATCGGCGGCGGCAGCGTGCAGATCAGCCAGGTGGCGGATCGCCGCTACGTGCAAGGGTGGTCCGGGCCGCTTGGCTGTCTGGCGTTGACCGAACGCTTCGTGCGCAGCGACCCGATCGGCGACGGTGAATTCAAGGCGTTGGAGCAAGAGATCCGGCGCACACTCCAAGAAGTAGCGTGGCTTCCCCATCTCTCCGGCGAGCTGGTGGCGCTCGGCGGCGCCATCCGCAACCTGGCGCGCATGGACGCGCGGCGCTGCGGCTATCCGCTGACCACCTTGCACGGCTATTCGCTCTCTCTGACGGCGCTCGAGCAGCTGATCGAACAACTGCGCACCCTTCCCCTGGCCAAACGTATCAAACTGCCCGGCCTACGCAGCGACCGCGCCGACATCATCCTGCCTGGCGCGCTGGTGGCGCGCGCCATCATGCAAGCGATGGGGGTGCGCGTGCTGACGGTCTCGGTCAACGGCTTGCGCGAAGGACTTTTCTTCGAACACTTCTGGCAGCACTGGGATGAGCCGATCATCGCCGACATTCGCAGCTTTGGCGTACTTAACCTAGCGCGCATTTATCGCTATCAAAAGAAGCACGCCAATCACGTGCGTTTTCTTGCTGGCCGCGTCTTTGAGCAGCTGACGCCGCTGCATGGCTACGGTGCACCCGAACGCGAGCTGTTGGACGCCGCCGCCCTGCTGCACGACATCGGCGCCATCATTGCGTATGAAAACCACGATGTGCACTCTCAAACCTTGATCGTCACCAACGGTTTGCCCGGCTTCACCCCGCGTGAAATTGCGTTGATCGGCCTGCTTGCTCGCTATCACCGCAAGGGAACGCCCGACCTGGGCGAATTCGCTTCTCTCATGCTGCCGGACGACGATCTGCTCCTGCTGCGCCTGGCCGCAATCCTGCGTCTGGCCGAATATCTGGAGCGCGGACGCTCCTCTGCCGTCGATGACGTCGTCGTGAGCTGGAGCGCCTCGACCCTGCGGCTGACGTTGATTGCGGACGAGTACCCGGCGGTGGAGATCTGGGACACGCAACGCAACGCCCTTGATCTGATGCGTCGCGCCTTCGAGCGGGAGGTATTGCTGGACAGCACGGTTGCGCCGAGTCCGCTTGCGTAGGAAGCGCCGCTCACTTTTCTGCAAGGGCGAACAACACACGGTGACGTCGGTCAGGTTGGTCGACCTGGAGCGGGGTCAATTCGTGGAAAGGGGCGGCCAGGCGCATCGAAGCGGGCAACAAGGGCGGCAGCGGCGTGAGCGTCCCGTAGCCGAGGCGCTTCAGCGCCCGCGTCCACAGGTTGTCGCTGTGAAAGACGCCGACGCCGAGCAGTAGACGGCGCAGGCGCGCCCGCGCCGCGCCCCATGGCGAGAGGACGCGATCGACCGGCAATGAGCCGTACAGCGCCACGTTTTGAAACCCAGCCTCTTGCAACAGGCGCGCCAGCTCCGGCGCCGTCGGATAGTGGACGCTGAGCGCGCCCGGCGCAAAAAAAGGCCATTCCGGATTGCTGGTGGAGAGCAGCAGCCGGCCTCCCGTCGCCAACAGGCGATGACATTCGTTCAGAAACGCAGCGGGCTGCGGCAGGTAGTAGATGGCCTCGAAGGAGACGACCAGGTCGAAAGCGCCCGCTGCATAGGGGAGATGCTGAGCGTCGGCGGCGGCCAGAAGAACCTGCGCCCCTGTCGACTGTTGGGCCAGCGCCAGCGCCGCCGTCGAATAGTCGCACGCCGCCAGCGAATGGGCGACGCCGAGCAGCAGCCCCAGACCGACGCCGGCGCCGCACGCCACCTCCAACACGCGACGGCCACCCGCCAGCTCAGCCGCTAGGCTATAGCGCAGCGCCATGCGGCCAAGCTGTTCGCGGTTGAGCAAAGCGCCAGGCGTCTCGGTGATAGAGAGAAAGTTCGTCATGCGTCGCCGGTGTGGGATTCGTCGTTCTCGACGCGGCGGAGCCAGAACCAGGCCGAGCGCCAGGGCGGTTGGTCGCCCACCTGCGTCTGGCCATATTCGACCCGCTCCAGGGTGAAGCCTGCGGCGAAAATCGCTCGCATCTGCGCTTCGTCGAGCCAGCGCCGCCGCTCCGGCGTTGCGTCCTCCTCGTTGAGATGGGCGAACCAGAGGAAGACGGCGCCGGGGCGCAGCAGGCGCACCAACCCTGCATGATAACGGCGCAGCTGCTCCGGCGTGAAGTTATGCGCACAGCCGACGTCGAGCGCAAAATCGTAGGGGCCATCGAGAAAGTCGAGCTGCTCGACCGGCGCCAGGTGAAAATGGATCTTCTCGGCGAGGCCGGCCTGCTGCGCGCGTCGCTGCGCCTCCTCAATAGCCAGAGGAATGAAGTCAATGGCGTCCACTTCCCAGCCGAGCCTCGCCAGAAACATCGCCCCGCGGCCAAAGCCGCATCCCAGGTCGAGGGCGCGACCGACCGGCAAAGTCGGCGCATAGGCGAGCACCTCCGGCGGCGGGTCGACGTGATCCCACGGCGCCTGGCCGGATTGATAGCAGCTGAGGATGCGCTCGTAGCGCTCCCGATCGGCCGGCTCGTAGCCGCAAAGTTTTTCCGCAGACGAAATGTGTTCAACATCGTCCATACAACATCGCCTCCAATCGCGCTTTGATGTTGGGCCACTCATAGCTCAGCATGCGGAACCAGGCGGTGTCTCGGCTCTGCCCTTTGACGATCATGTGCTGCTCCTGGATGCCTTCGAAGGTGAAGCCGATGCGCAGCGCCGCCCGCCGCGAGCGTTCGTTGCGGCTGTCGCACTTCCATTCGACGCGGCGATAGCCGAGCGCAAAGCAATGGCCAAGCATCAGGTAGGCGCTCTCCAGGTTCGCCTGCGTGCGCTGCACGACCGGGCTGAACCAGATGCCGCCCAACTCGATGCGCAAATGCATAGGCGCGTTGCTCATCAGGTTGACGACGCCAACAGGCTGGTCGCTCGCCTGGTCGATCACGCAGAGCGCCAGGCGGTCGGCGCCGCAGATCAACTCGTCGATGTAGCGCTCGAAGCCGGCGAAGTCCACAAACGGTTCGACGAACAAATAGCGCCAGATCAGCTCGTCCGGATCATAGGCGGGGAAGCTTCGCCCCGCCAGTTCGATGGGAGAGCCATTGGAATGGCGGTGAAGGGCAGGCGCATGCGATAGGGAGAGCGGCTCCAGCCGCACGAAGCGGCCGACGAGCGTCACCGCAGCTGGTTTGAGCGGCAGGTTGTTGCGCCGTGCAAGCACTTCTTCCGGCAACATCGGGAAACTCCATGAAAATTCATCAATTTGTGGGCGTCTTAAACCCTGTGACCTGTTGAGAACGTCCGGCTGGAAGCCCCGCGCTGGCGTCGTATAAGGCGCTTACATAGATCATCGCCTTGGGCGTGGCATGGCTGTAAACCACGGCTGAGAGCCGCAGCTACGAGAACTGCCGGATCGCACGCAAGGACGCTTGTTCATAAAAGCGTTTTCAGCACGTCGAGGTCGATGTTGGCGCCGCAGAGCACGATGGCGACCTTCCGTCCACGCCCGCGCTGCGCATCTTTTAGATAGGCGGCGACGGCGACGCCGGCTGCGCCTTCGATCATCAGATGGTGCGTTCTGGCGATCAGGCGCACGGCGTCTGCGATTTCGGCCTCCGTCACCAGCATCCAGTCGTCGACCAGCTGCCGGCAGAGCGCGAAGGTGATGGCGTCTTCCTCAATGCCGCCAGCGCTGCCGTCCGACAAAGTCGGCAGTGACTCCATCTGCACGATACGGCCGGCGCGCACCGATTCGTACATCACCGGCGAATGGGCGGGCAGACAGCCGACGACGCGCACCGATCTTCCTGCGTCCAGGGCTTTGATGTAACCTGCGATCCCGCCGATCAATCCGCCGCCGCCCACGGTGACGTAGATGGTCTCCACGTCGGGAAGCTCCTCGAGCATTTCAAGCCCGATCGTACCCTGGCCCGCCACGATCTCCCAGTCATTGTACGGTGAAATGTAGGCCCGTCCGCTTTGGGCGGCGAAGGCGCGAGCTTGTTGCTCGGCTTCGACGCTGTCCATGCCCCAGCGCCGCACCTCTGCACCGTAGCGTTGAATGGCTTCGACTTTCGTCGCTGCGGCGCACTCCGGGACGAAGACGACGCCTTTCACTCCCAATCGCCGCAGCGCATAGGCGACGGCTGCGCCGTGGTTGCCGGAGGAGGCGGCCACCACGCCGCGCGCCAACGTTTCCGGCGAAAGGCTCAGCAGCTTGTTGGTCGCCCCGCGCAGTTTGAAAGAGCCGGTGTATTGCAGATTCTCCAGCTTGAGAAAAACCTGGTCGCCGCCCATCTCGCTGAGCGCAATCGATTCATCGAGCGGAGTCCGCCGCACGTAGGGGCGGATGCGCTGCTCCGCTTCAAGGATGGCTTGTTTCAGCGCAACCATCGCCTCTTCTCTCCTATCGCTCTTCGCCTATCTTCTTCACTAAAACCTTGTCCACGCGACGACCATCCATATCGACCACTTCGACGCGATAGCCGTCGATTTGCACCTGACTCCCGATCGTGGGGATCTCGCCCAGAAGCGCCATCACCATGCCGCCGACCGTCTGATAGTCGAGCTCCTCGTGCAGCGGCAGATGGGACAGGCCAAAATGCTCTTGAAAGGCGTCGACCGACCACAGGCCGTTGACGAGCCAGGAGCCATCCTCGCGCTGCACGACGTCCGGCTCTTCGTCCATTCTGGCTTCCTCGATGGCGCCGAGGATCGCCTCGACGACGTCCGTGATGGTCACCAGTCCCTCCACGCCGCCGTACTCGTTGATGATAAGGGCGACGGGCGTGCGTTTCTTGCGCATCTGTTCGACCAAATCAAGCGCCGACATGTTTTCCGGCACGAAGAGGGCGGGTTTCGCCAAGCTACGCAGATTGATGGTTTCGGCGGTAAGGTGTTGCACGAGCAGGTCGCGCGCATACACAACGCCGATCACATGATCGAGCGACTCTTCCGCCAGTGGAAAGCGCGAGTGGGGCGATGAAACGATGAGATTGCGAATTTCTTCCAGGCTTTGGTTCACATCGATCCAGGCGATCTCGGTGCGCGGGGTCATGATGGCGCTGGCGCGTCGATCGCTCAGGCGAAAGAGCTGGGCGACGATCTCCTCTTCGATCGGTTTGAAAATGCCTAGCTGCGTCCCTTGCCGCAAAAGGACGCGCACTTCATCGTCGGTGACGGCGGGGGCATTGTCGCTGCGCACGCCGAACAGATGCGACAGCGCGCCGCTGGAGCGGTCGAGCAGTGAAACCAGCGGCCGCGCCGGTCTGGAGAGTAGGTCCAGCACTGGCGCAACCAGGCAGGCGATCGTTTCCGGCCTGCTGAGCGCGATGCGTTTCGGAGTTAGCTCCGCCACCACCAGCGCCAGATAGGTGGTGGCGAGCACAACGACGAAGATGGCGATCTGGGTGGCGTAGGGCGCCAGAAGACTGACCCGTTGCAACTGATCGGCGAGCGGCGTGGCGAGCGTGGCGCCGCCGAAAGCGCCTGCGAAGATGCCGATCAGCGTGATGCCGATCTGCACAGTGGAGAGAAAGTCGCCCGGACTCTGAAACAGTTTCAGGGCGGTGGCGGCGCCCGGTTTGCCGGCGCTGGCCATCGCCTGCAAGCGCGAAGGGCGAGAGGAGACGATCGACATTTCGGCCATCGCAAGGAAACCGTTGGCGAGCAGCAAAATAAGCAGAAAAAACAGATCGATCGCGATACGCATACGCGCCTGTCTCTACTTTGCGATCAGACCAGCCCGACAGCTTTGAGCAGAAACGCATACTTAAATGCCGTTTCGCGCAGAGCCTCGTATCGTCCGGAGGCGCCGCTATGCCCCGCCGCCATGTTCGTCTTCAACAGCGCAACGTTGTCGTCGGTTTTGATGCAACGCAATTTCGCCACAAATTTGGCGGGCTCCCAGTATGAAACTCGCGGATCGTTGAGGCCGGCCGTCGCCAAAATGGGAGGATAGGCTTGGGGTGCGATGTTGTCATACGGCGAATATGTGCGCATATATGCATAATACTCCGGATCGGCCGGATCGCCCCATTCTTCATACTCGATGACGGTCAAAGGGAGCGTGGGGTCGAGCATGGTGTTGAGGACGTCGACGAACGGGACTTCGGCGATGACGCCGGCGAAGAGATTGGGCCGCATGTTCACAACGGCGCCCATCAGGAGGCCGCCGGCGCTGCGCCCCAGGATCGTCAGCCGTTCTGGAGAGGTGTAGCCCTGGGCGATCAGCGTTTCGGCGGCGGCGATAAAATCGGTGAAGGTGTTTTTCTTGCGCAGCAGCTTGCCGTTGAGATACCAGGCGCGGCCTTTCTCGCTGCCGCCGCGCACATGGGCGATCGCAAATAGGAAACCGCGTTCGAGCAGGCTCAGCCGGTTGGCGCAAAAAGAAGGCTCGCTGCTTGCGCCGTAGGCGCCATAGCCGTAAAGGAGGCAGGGATGACCGCCGTTCAAGGCAATGCCTTTGCGGTGAACGAGCGAGATCGGGACCTGTTCGCCGTCGGGAGCGGTTGCCCACAAGCGCCGCATCTCGTATGCGTTAGGATCGTAGCCTTTGATCTCCTCCTGTTTGAGCATCTGCAGGGTGCGCTGCGCCATGTCATAGGCGTAGATGGTCTCAGGCGTCTTGAGAGAAGAATAGCGCAGGCGCAACACGGTCGTGTTGAAGGTTGGATTTTCTTCAGGGTCGACGGCGTAGCTCTCCTCGCCGAAGGCGACGACATGGACGTCTACGACTTCTGGCTGCGTCGGCGCAAGCTGCACCACGCGCACGCGCTTGCCGCCGTTGGCCCACTCGAAGAGCGCCAGATGATCCTGGAAAAGTTCGATGCGCTCGATCCAAACGCCGGGCGTCTCGGGAATCAGCTCGCGCCAGGCGGCCATGTCGGGCGCCTCTACAGGCGCAGTCAGCACGCGAAAGTCTTGAGCGCCGTCGTTGCTCAGCACATAGAAGCGGTCTCCGCGATGTTCGACAAAGTACTCGTGACCGCGTCGCCGCGGTTCGATCAGGCGCAGCGGAGCATCGGGCGCATCGGCGTCGAGCACGCGCGCCTCGCTCGTCATGTTGCTGTGCAGGTGTAAGACGATGAAGCGTCTGCTGCGCGTCTTATAGAGGTTGACGAAGAAGCGCTCATCCGGCTCGCGCCAGAGCAGGACGTCGTTCGCCTGCGCGTCGCCAAGGCGATGGCGCCAGAGCGCGTCCGGGCGATGAGCGTGGTCGAGCGTCGTGTAAAAGAGCGTGGCGTTGTCGTTGCCCCATTCCAACCCGTAATAGGCGCCTTCGATCCGATCGGCCAACAGCTCGCCGGTGCGCAGATCCTTGATGAAGATCGTGAACGCTTCGTCGCCTTTGCGGTCCAGCGCGTAGGCGAGTAGGGAGTGATCCGGGCTTACGGCGAATTCGCCGACTTCGCAGAACGCATGGCCCGCCGCCAATTCGTTGACGTCCAACAAAATCTCCTCTTCTCCCTCCAGGCTGTGGGCGCGACGACAGTAAATCGGATAGTCCAGCCCGGCCACAGTGCGTCGATAGTACCAGTAGCCGCCGTCCTGAACCGGCGCCGTGCTATCGGTCTCCTGGATGCGCCTGCGCATTTCCCGGAAGAGAGCCTCTTGCAACGGCTCGGCGTCGCGCATCACCTCGGCGGTGTAGGCGTTTTCCGCCTCGAGATAGGCGATCACCTGCCGGTCCTCGCGATTGCGCAGCCAGTGATAGTCGTCGATGCGCACATCGCCATGCAGAATGCGACGGATAGGGCGTCGCGTCGGCGCAGGCGGTTGCGCGGCGGTGAAGCGGAAAGGCATTCCATCCTCCTGGAAATGGTTTTTTAAAAAATCGGCGGGGTGATGGCGGACAGGAAGATTGTTTCCTCCTCGACGGCGCTGATCTCGCGCAGGAGCCGGCCATGAATGTAGATGCTGTCCCCTTCGCTCAGCACATACTCCTGCTCGTTGAGCACCACGCGCACCTTCCCCTTGAGCACGAAGAGGCATTCCTCCGTCTCCAACGGAGGCGGCCGCGCAATGTTGCCCGCCGAAGGCTTCACGTGCGTGATGAAGACCTCCAGCCGATTGCGCAGGTTGGGCACGAGCAGCTCGCTGGTGACGTCGCCTGGGGGAAAGGTGATCTTGATGCGCTGATCGGCGCGCACGACCGGATTCTGCAGCGTCGGCGGCGCCGGACCGGCCTCCTGCGAAAAATAGAAGGGCGGCACGCCCAACGCCTCGGCGATGTGGCGCAACGACTCCAGCGAAGGATTGCTCATGTTGCGCTCAACCAGACTCAGAAAGCTGGCGGTCAGGCCGGTGCGATGCGCCAGCTCCTCCAGGCTCAATCCCAGCTCCTTGCGTCGCGCTCGAATGCGGCTCCCAAAGGAGTCGGGCTGTTCACCGTTGCCTGGAGCCAAATGGTTGATCTGTTCTCTCGTGGGCATATTCAGAGTGTACAATGGGCACCTGGAGAAGTCAAGAGGATTTGAGCATCACTTAAAATTTTTAAGTGATGCTTGACAGCAGGTCTCGAATATGCTACTTTAATAGCGTCCCGGTGAACGCTTCAATAAGGTAAAATAGGTTGGAGCAAACGTTTCCCGTAAGTCGACGTGGACAGAGGAAGAGCTCCTGTGTTCAACGATAGCGCTTCCGGGCATGGCTCTGTGCATTGCGCCCAATTCTCCAACCTATCAGAAAGGAAGGTTCTATGCCTGCACACATTCAAGCGTATCAACGTCCGCCGACGTCGGAACAGGCGTTGGCGCTGTTGAGCCAGGCCGCCGGGCAAGCGGCGCCGTTGATTCCTCGGCCGCGCTTGCCGGATGAAGTCTTTCCACCGGCGCCGACCGTCGTCGATCTACAGGCGTTGCCCTGGGTGTACATCAGCCGCGAGCCGATGACGCTGCGCCTCGGCGCCAACACGCCGCTGCAGACGCTGGTGGACAACGCTGCGGTCGCTGCGGTGGCCGACGGCATCCTTCGCCAATCTGCTGAGCTGGCCGCCCCGCGCACGCTGCGCAACCTGGCGACGCTGGCCGGGGCTGTCGAAGGCGCAGCGGAGGGCCCGCCGGAGCTGTTGCTTGCGCTCCTGGCCCTGAACGCAACGGCAACCGTTCAATCCGCTGCAGGAGCAGAGCAATTTCCCCTGCGCAACTATCACCCGGCCCCTGGCGCATTGCTGGTCGAGGTCGCCATTGACCTTGGAGTCGCGCTGCACGGCGCGCTGGCGCGTGTGGCGCGCACGCCCATGGATCGGGCGATCGTGGCTGCGGTCGCCGTGGTGGACGCTCGGCAGGCGCGCGTAGCGGTCGCCGGCGCAGCGCCGCAGCCGATCGTCGCCGAAACGAACCTCAGCGATGCATCCTTGAACACAGCGATTGATGCGCTGGTCGAGGCTGTGGTTGCACAGTCTGCGCCGGTGGGCGACTATCGCGGAAGCGCCGAATACCGTCGCGCCATGGCCGGCGTGTTGACGCGACGCGCGCTGGAGAACGCCATTCTGCAAAGGAGGAGCGCATGAACATTCATCTGACGTTGAACGGCGTCTCGCGCACCCTTGCGTGCGAGCCGGGCGAAACCTTGCTTTCCGTGTTGCGCCGCAACGGCGTGTGGAGCGTCAAACATGGCTGTGAGACCGGCGAGTGCGGCGCCTGCTCCGTGCTGCTCGACGGCAAACTGACGCCGACCTGCGTGATGCTGGCGGCTCAGGCGGACGGCCACGCCCTCGAGACGGTGGAGGCGCTCGACCGCGGCCCCGGCGCGCCGTTGCATCCCATCCAGCAGGCGTTCGCCGAGACGGGCGCCATCCAGTGCGGCTATTGCACGCCGGCGATGGTGCTGGCCGCCAAAGAGCTGCTCTCCAGGACGCCTACGCCCACCGAAACGGAGATTCGCGACGCGCTGGGCGGCGTGCTTTGTCGCTGCACCGGCTACGTCAAGCCAGTCGAGGCGGTGCAGCGCGCAGCCGCCATCTTGCGCGGGGAGGCCGTTCCGCCCATCGATGCAGCGGGCAGCGTTCCGCTCGAAGGCTTCTTTGACGCCGTGCGTCGGCCCATGGAGCCCGACCTGCCCGGCCCCAGCGACAACGTGCTCACCCAGCCTAAAGTCGCCCTCTTCACCTTCCCCACCGTAGACCTCCAGGGCGCCACCGAGGTGGTGGGCAAGCCGGAGGTGAAGGTGGACGCCGTCAAGCTGGTCAAGGGCAAGCCCGCCTTTGCCGATGATTTCGATCTACCCGGCATGTTGCATGCGGCCATGCTCACCAGCCCGCACGCCCACGCCCGCATCAAGCGCATCGACGCCTCCAAAGCGCGCGCGCTGCCGGGCGTTCACGCCGTGTTGACCTATCAGGATGTGCCGCGCGTTATTTACGCGTCCGGCGGGCAGAGCTGGCCGAACCCGCACCCGTGGGATCAGGTCTCGCTGGACAGCAAGGTACGCCATGTAGGCGATCGCGTCGCCGTCGTCGCCGCCGAAACACCGGAGATCGCCCGGGAAGCGCTCAAGCTGATCGAGGTCGAGTATGAAGTGTTGCCGGCGGTCTTCGATCCGCTGGAGACAATGAAGCCCGGCGCGCCGATCATTCACGACGAGCCAGACGCCGTAGGCATCGCAGACGCCGAACACAACATCGCCGTCAAAATTCATGCGGCGGTCGGCGACGTGGAAAAGGCGCTGGCCGAGTCCGATTATGTCTTCGAGCGCACCTATCGCGTGCATCAAGTGCAGCAGGCGTCGATCGAGCCACATGTCGTCGTCACCTACTGGGATGAGGACGAGCGGTTGGTGATCCGCACGAGCACGCAGGTGCCTTTCCATGTGCGTCGCATGATTGCACCGTTGATCGGGCTGCCGGTCAAGCGCATCCGCGTGATCAAGCCGCGCATCGGCGGCGGCTTCGGCGGTAAGCAGGAGATGCTGATCGAAGACCTCTGCGCGCACCTCACCATCGCCACCGGCCGTCCGGTGCGCTTCGAGTACACACGCACGCAGGAGTTCACCAGCGCGCGCTCCCGCCACCCGATGGTGATCACCTTCCGCGCCGGCGTCATGCGCGATGGGACGTTGCACGCGCTCGACATGCACACGGTTTCCAACACGGGCGCCTATGGCACGCACGGGCTGACCGTCTGCAGCGTGGCCGGGCTGCGCGGGTTGGCGACCTATCGTTGCGACAACCTGCGCTTCGACGCCCAGGTCGTCTACACCAACATCCCTACACCCGGCGCCTTCCGCGGCTATGGAGCGCCGCAGGGCGAATTTGCGCTCGAGAGCCTGATGGAGGAGATCGCCGAGGCGTTGAACCTGGACCCGGTGGAGTTCCGCCTTAAGAACGCCGTGCGCTCCGGGGATCCGATCCCGATCACGGCGGCGTTGGGCGAAGGCGAGGCCGGCCGACAGCCGCAGATCGTGCAGAGCTGCGGGCTGGAGCAGTGCGTGACGCAAGGAGCCGCCGCCATCGCCTGGGATCGCCGCGGCGATCCGGCCTGGCGCGTCGACCCGAAGCGCCCTTACATCCGCCGCGGGTTGGGCATGGCCGTCTGCATGCACGGCACCGCCATCCCCGGCCTGGACATGGGCGCGGCCAGCGTCAAGATGAACGACGACGGCAGCTTCAACGTGCTCGTCGGCGGCACGGACCTGGGCACCGGCTCCGATACGGTGCTGGCGCAGATCGCCGCCGAGACGCTGGGCGTTCCGCTCAACGACATCATCATCTACTCCTCGGACACCGACTTCACGCCCTTCGACACCGGTGCATACGCCTCCTCGACGACTTACATCTCCGGTGGCGCGGTCAAAAAAGCGGCCGAACAGGTGCGCGAGCAGATTCTGGAGCGAGCAAAGATGATGTTGAAGCTGGAGACGACCGAAGGACTGCACCTACGCGATCGCTGCGTCGTTGCGCCCGATGGACGCAGCGTGACGCTCGCCGACATCGCGCTGAACAGCCTGCATGTCACCGATCAGAAGCAGATTATGGCGACCGCCTCGCACATGTCGGTGCATTCGCCGCCTCCTTTCGGCGCCCAGTACGCCGAGGTCGAGGTGGACACGCAGACCGGACAGGTGACAGTGACCAAGCTGGTGATGGCGGTGGACTGCGGCACGGCCATCAATCCCCGCACTGCGCAGGGACAGATCGAAGGCGGGTTGGTGCAGGCGTTGGGCTACGCCGTCAGCGAGGAGATGGCCTATGACGAGCAGGGCCGCGTGCTTACGACGCGCTTCGGCGACTATCGCATCTTCCAGGCCAACGAAGTGCCTGAGATCGAGGCCATCCTCGTGCCGACCTACGAGCCGAGCGGCCCGTACGGCGCCAAGGCGGTGGCCGAGATTCCCATGGACGGCGTCGCGCCGGCGGTCGCCAACGCCGTCTACGACGCAGTTGGCGTGCGCATTCGCGACCTGCCGCTCACGCCGGAGAAGGTCTGGCGCGCGCTGCAAAATCTGTAGTCTCCCTCCTCTTCACCTTCTGAAGGTGGGATTGGACATGATCGAGATTGGGAGTGCACCTTATGGCATTAGACATCGAAACGCTGGTCGACCTCTACCGCGACATGTGGCTGATCCGCGCCTTTGAATTCGGACTGGAGCGCGAGTTCAAGAAAGGCAACGTGCCCGGCATGTTGCACACCGGCGTAGGACAGGAGGCGACGCAGGCGGCGCTGGCTGCGCATCTCAAGGCCACCGATGCATTTTTCCCCGACCATCGCTGCCACGGCATCAACGCATTGGCGGAGGAAAAGCACCAAGGCGACGGCGAGCGCATCATGGCCGAACTTTTTGGACGCGCCACCGGCGTTTGCAGTGGCAAAGGGGGCAGCCTGCACAGCGCCAACCCCAAGGTCGGCAATTTCGGCGACAACGCGGTCGAAGGCTCCTACATGGCGACAGTTTTGGGCGTGGCCCTGGCCTTTCAGATGCGCGGGCAGCCGAACGTCGCCTGCTGCATCATCGGCGACGGCACGGTCGGCCGCGGCGAGTTTCACGAGAGCCTCAACATGGCGGCGATCTGGAAGCTGCCGGTACTCTACGCCTGCGTCAACAACGGCTACGCCATCTCGACGCCGGTCGGCAAGGCGCACGCTTCGGCAGACATCGTCGATCTGGCGCGTGGCTATGGCTTTCCTTGCGAGCAGGTGGACGGCAACGACATCGAGGCGGCCTACGAGGCTGTGCAAAAGGCGGTCGAGCACATCCGCGCCGGCAAAGGCCCCTATTTCCTGGAGTTCAAAACCTGGCGCTGGCAAGGCATCTTCTCCGGTGAATTCCGGCCACCCGAAGAGGTGCGCTACTGGAAAGAGGAGCGCGACCCAATCAAGCTGGCGCGTCAGAAAATCTTGGATCGGGGCAGCTTGAGCGCTGCAGACCTTGATCGCATCGAGGCGGAGGTGAAGGCGCAGATCGAAGAATGGATCGAATTCGCCAAATCTAGCCCGCCGCCCGATCCGGCCAAGGCGACGGCGGACGTCTATGTCGGATGGTAGTCAATATACTCATGAGGCGGTGTCCATGACGCAAACTGCTGTGCGCACGCGCACCTTCGTCCAGGCGCTCAACGAGGCGCTGGACCTTGCGATGGAGCGCGATCCCAACGTCTATTTGATCGGCGAAGACATCGGCGAGATGGGCGGCGACTTTGGCGTCACGCGCGGGCTGTGGGCCAAATACGGCGAGGCGCGCGTGCGCGATACACCGCTGTCCGAGGCCGCCATCATCGGCACGGCGGTCGGCTCGGCGATGATGGGCTTTCGACCGGTGGCGGAGATTATGTTCGCCGATTTTCTCGGCGAGTGTTATGACCAACTGGTCAACAACGCCGCCAAGATGCACTACATGTTCGACGGCCAGTTCAAAGCGCCGATTGTGGTGCGCACCGCATGCGGGGGCGGTTTCGGCGGCGGACCCCATCATTCGCAGTCGGTCGAAGGATGGTTTCTTAACGTGCCGGGCCTTGTGATCGTCGCCCCTTCGACGCCCGCCGACGCCAAAGGCCTGTTGCTGGCCTCGATCGAGAACGACAACCCGATCCTTTTTCTGGAGCACAAAGCGCTCTATCGCATCAAGGGTGAGGTGCCGGAAGGCTATTACACGACGCCGTTGCGCAAGGCCGCAGTCGTGCGCGAAGGGAAGGACGTCACCATCGTCGCCACGATGAAGATGGTGCACGAGGCGCTGGCCGCTGCGGCCGAACTGGAGCAAGAGGGCGTCAGCGTCGAAGTGATCGACCTGCGTACCATCCGCCCCTACGACGCCGAGACGGTGCTGGAGTCGGTGCGCAAGACCGGACGCGCCGTCGTCGTCAACGAAGCGCCCAAGATCGGCGGGCTGGCCTCGGAACTGAGCGCCGTCATCGGCGAAGAATGTTTCTACGACCTCAAAGCGCCGGTCGTGCGCGTCGCTGGCCTGGATGCGCCGATCCCCTTCTCGCTGGCGTTGGAGAAGATCATCCTACCCGGCAAGGAGCAGGTGATTGCAGGAGTTCGCAGCGTGATGAAGTAGGACGTGTTGCGTATTGCGTGAATTGTCACGCAATACGCAACACGCTCAAATCTGATTGAACAAGGAACTGAGAAGCATGGCTGTTGAGGTGATTCTTCCCAAATGGGGATTGACGATGGAAGAAGGCACGGTCTCCGAGTGGCGCAAGCAGGAAGGGGACGCCGTCGCAGCGGACGAAATCATTGCCGACGTGGAGACCGACAAGATCACCAACGAGCTTCCTGCGCCGGCGTCAGGCATCCTGGCCAGGATTTTGGTGCCGGCCGGCGAGACGGTCGAGGTGGGCAGGGTGTTGGCCCTGATCGCAGAGAGCGAAGAGGAAGCGGCGCGCATTCGGAGTGAAGGGTGAGGGTGCAGGAGAGCGGGAGAATGAGGCGTCGCCCAACGTCCACGCAGCCCTTCATCTTCACGCTATCAGTGTCTGGCGTACACACATATGACGAACGACATTCACCGGGGAATTCCTGTTAGACAGCGAACGCCTCTCACCCGCGTGCGGCGGATGATGGTGCAGAGCATGGAGGAGTCGGTACGCCGCGCTGCGCTCAGCCAGGTGATGCGGGAAATGGACCTTTCCGCCATCCAGGCGGCGCGGGCGGCCGGCGATCGACGCCGCTCGGTCAACACCTACATCCTAGCGGCCGTGGCGCATGCGCTGCCGAACCATCCTCTGCTCAACGCCGAGCTGGTGGAAAACGTCGTCGTCACCTTCGAGGCCGTTAACCTCGGCATGGCCGTGGCCACGCCTGAGGGCCTGGTGGTGACGGTAATCCGCAATGCCGATCAGAAGTCGCTCGATGAGCTAGAGGCTGCCGCCAACGACCTGGCGACGCGCGCTCGCGCCGGCAAGCTGAAGCTCCCCGACATCGAGGGCGGAACGTTCACTGTCAGCAACCTGGGCATGTACGGCATCGACGGCGGCTTTCCGCTGCCGCGCCCGCCGGAGGGCGCCATTCTGCTGGTCGGGCGAATACGCGACTGGCTTGCGGTCGTGAACGGGCAGGTCACTCAGCGGCCGATGGCATGGTTCAGCCTCACCTTCGACCATCGCTTCATCGACGGCGCAGCCGCAGCGGCGTTTTTGCAGGAAGTGCAGGAGCGGCTGGCGGAGATGCGTAGCTGCGGCTCGTAGCCGCAGGTTCTCGGCCTCAGCACGGCGCGCGTTGGAAGGCAAGAGCACGCCGCTGTGAGCGGCGTCTACGGGCGAGGCGGGCGATGTGGCGTAGCGGCGGCTCGTAGCCGCAGATTCTTGGCGTCAGAGCGGCGTCTACAGTTCTTTGGA
>CALFWA010000290.1 GCA_937928035.1 uncultured Caldilinea sp.
GCGCCTTCGGCGGTCGGAGTGAGGGGATGAGGAATTCGCAAGTGCTGACGCCAACCGAGTCGCCGGACTGCATCACATGAATGATTCAACGCCGTTCAATCCGCCGAGAACCTGCTGGGAGCCGCAGCTACGAAAATGCCGGGCGATTCTGTGAAAACCTTGAAGCTGCGGGAAGGCATATTCTGCAAAAGCACTGCGCGCACCTGCGCAACGTCTGTAATTGAACCCTCTGTATTGAACCAGAAGTAAACGAAATGAATGAAAAGTCAATGAGAGTCGTTTTGCGTCGCACAATGGGGAACGGACGGCGCAGCGGTTGCGTTATACCCATAAAACCAGCTTGCTGAGAGTCAAATTAACCGAGCCGGTCGTCGCCCCGACGCTCAGCAGATGGCCCCGACGCAGACGTAGTATGTTCGGTCGTTGGCTCGCGATAGCAGAGGACGCCGATGATGAAACGATTCAAAACCCCTGTCTTGCTGCTCTGCATCCTTACGTTCGCGCTGGCGATCTGGAAGGCCGCCCACAATGCGCTGAGCGAAAGGCTATCCTCAACACAAAGACGCAAAGGCGCGATGAGACGAAAGGCCGCTCTTGCTTCTTTCGGTCCAGTCCTCGCTCGGCGCCTTTGTGCCTTTGCGCCTCTGCGTTCTGGAAGCCTCGCATTGCAGACGATTTCTAAAAAGCCGCCGAAAAACAAGCGCGTCGCGCTGCTGTTGATGCTGACGGCGTTCATGCTGGCCGCTTGCGACGCCCAGCCCACCGTCTCCTTGCGTCGCGACGTGCAGGTCGCTTCCGCCCTGGCGCAGGCCGAGGTGAATCGCTACATCGAGGCCTATCGCGCCCGCTATCAACTGGCTCCGCGGCCGCCCGGCGATCTGCAGACCGTGGCCGAGACCTATATGCGTCGCTATCAGCCCGGCCCCGAACCGCGCATCTTCGAGAGCAGCGTCATCTATGACCGCAAAGGCCGCGTGCTGGCCGAGATTTTCGAGGAGGGACGCCGCGTTTGGGCGCCGCTTTCGCAAATTTCGCCCACGTTGGTCCAAGCCATTATCGCTACAGAAGACGCCACCTTCTATATGAATCGCGGCGTAGACAGGCGACGCGCAGTCGCTGCGCTGGTGCAAAATCTCGCCAATCCCGACCGGCTTTCCGGCGCCAGCACCATCACGATGCAACTGGCGCGCAACCTGTTCATGCCGCCCGCTGAACGCTTCCAGCCGACGCTGGAGCGCAAGGTCAACGAGGTGTTGCTGGCCCAGGAACTGACCGAACTCTTCACTAAAGACGAAATTTTGGAGATGTATCTGAACCTGGTCTACTTTGGGCATCGCGCCTACGGACCGGAAGCTGCTGCGCGCACCTACTTTGGCAAGTCGGCGCTGGCGCTCTCGATGGCTGAAGCCACGCTGCTGGCCGGCCTGCCCCAACAGCCGGCGCGCCTCGACCCATTCATAAATTTCGAGGCTGCAAAGCGGCGCCAGCGCATTGTGCTCGACCTGATGGTGCGCCACGGCTATTTGAACGCAGCCACGGCCGACCGCATCTTCGCCGAACCGATTGCGTTGGCGCAGGACCCAGACCGCCGACCCACGCAGGCGCCCCATTTCGTGCAATACGTGCGCGATTATCTGGCTCGCTATCCGGAGCTAGACAATCTTGGGCGCAGGGGGCTGAACATCTACACCACACTCGACCTCGACATGCACAACCTGGCGCAACAGATCGTCACCGAACAGGTGAACGCGTTGCGGCCTCGTTTCAACCTCAACAACGCGGCGTTGATCGCCCTCAGGCCCGGAACCGCCGAGATTCTGGTGATGGTCGGCAGCGCCAACTTCAACGACGCGCGCATCGGCGGGCAGGTCAACGTCGTGCTGCGCCAGCGCCAACCCGGCAGCGCCATCAAGCCGGTGCTCTACGCCGCCGCCTTCGACGCCAACCTCATCAGCCCGGCGACCGTCCTCTGGGATCTCTCCGTCACCTATCCGGTTGTTGGCTCGCGTCCCTACACCCCGCGCAACTACGATGGTCGGCTGCGCGGGCCGGTGACCGCGCGCATGGCGCTCGCCGGCAGCCTCAACGTGCCCGCCGTCAAGCTGATGGAGGGGGTGAGCCTGGAGCGCTTCGTCGAGGCCGCCAACCGCATGGGCGTGCGCAGCTTAAGCGAAGAGGACATTCGCCGCGCTGGCCTGGCGATGACGCTGGGCGGCTCCGAAGTGACGCTCTTCGACCTGGCGGTCTCCTATCACACGATTGCCAATCACGGCGAGTATGTCGAGCCGACGCCGATTCTGCGCATGACCGACGCGCGCGGCCGGCCGATTCCCCTGCCGCCCCAGGAGCGGCGACAGGCCATCTCGCCCGCCGCCGCCTACCTGGTGACCGACATCCTGAGCGACAACGACGCCCGCGCGCCGATCTTCGGCGTCAACAGCCCGCTGCGGCTCTCGCGTCCGGCTGCAGCCAAGACCGGCACGACCACCTCCTTCCGCGACAACCTGACCGTCGGCTACACGCGCTATCTGGTGGCGGGAGTGTGGGCGGGCAACAACGACGGCCGTCCCATGCGCAACGCCACCGGCGTCACCGGCGCTGCGCCGATCTGGAAGATGTTCATGGAGGCGGTGATGGCCGACCCGGCGCTGCTGCGCACCCTGGATGCGCCCGAAGACCCGGCGGCGTGGGCCTTTGAGCAACCAAGCGACGTCGTGCGCATCGCTCATCCATGCCCGCGCGAGCTGCGCTGCCCCCCTGAGGGCGAGCTCTTCACCCGCCAATGGATCGAAACGCATCTGCTGAGCGGCCCCTACGTCGACGCCTACCAGAGTGGAATCTTCTCGCGCGTGCGCGTCGACCGCACGAACGGCCAGAGCATTCAGCTCGGCGTCTGCCTGCAGCAGCGCACCGCTTTCGACGATCCCGATGCGCAGGTGTTTCTGGCGATGCCGCGCGGCTTCGGCGAGCTGGCGCCGCAGTGGCGCTACACGGATGCATTCTCCGGTCAGCAGGCGTTGACTGCGTGGGAAGGAGGCGAGGCCGTTCCTGACCTCGCGCCGACGCTGCGCCCCTTCCTCCCGACGCCGGGCGCACAGCGGCCTGCGATCTTCACCTTCCCCAATCGAGTGTTGGAGGAGCAGCGCTCCGCCCTGCGTTGGGCGCAGGCTCGCAACACCTTGCTCTCGCTGGGAACCTGCGCCGAAGCGGAGGGGATCGCACGCGCCCTCTACGGAGACGCGGTGCGCCGCATTGCCATCAGCGAGCCGCTGCGACGGCTGGCCGCTGCTTCCGTGGTCGGAACGCTCACGGTGACCGAAACGGGCGTGTTGACCGACGTGATGGAGGCGACGGCGGTTTTAACCACGACCGAGACGGCGACGGAAAGGGCGGGGGAGACGCAGCCCGAAACGAGCATGGCGGCGGAGACGGTTCCCGCTTTGGCCGGCGCAGGCGTCTATCAGCTTTCCAGCGTCAGCGCAGACAACAACTGCCCGGGCAACTATATCATGGGACGCGTGCTCAATCGTCAAGGGGCGCCGGTGGGCGGCGTCGTCGTGCAGATGGTCGATCAGTGGGGCAACCGGGCGACGGCGGTCAGCAAGAGTGGAGCCGCCGATGCGGGGCAATTCGATTTTCCCATCTACTCCGGCAGCCGATTGGAGCTCTCCCTCACCGTCATGGGGCCGGACGGCGCGCCGGCCAGTCCAACGGTCATGCTGCGCTACCCGCCGGAAAGCGGCGATGCGCGCTGCTATCACCTGGTCTGGAGGGACGCACAAGGGTGAGGCGACGCCTGCAATCGCCAGGCGTCGTTTTCGGAAAGGCTTGCTTTTGTGCGCTAAAATCTAAAAAAGCATCCTTCTTCCAGGATGCTTTTGGGAGTTTAAAAAATCTATGCGGCAACCTCGCGAGGATTGGGTTGGGCGCCTGCTCTTGGAGGTCGCCGCCTCCGGCGTAACATTGCAAGCTGCAAACCGACAAGGAGCCAGCGGCTTGCAGCCGCCGACGTGAAACAGGCTCTGAAATCCTATGCCACATCATGGCAACTCAAGAATGGATGAACGAACCGCCAAAATTCGAGTCGGGCTGGCGCTGTTGGCCACCCTGGTGACGGTGTTGGTGGGCGCGCCGGAAATTGCGCAGCGCGTCTTTGCCGATGTGGAGAGGCCGGGCCTCGCCTTCCAATCCCCTTTCGACGCGCCCACCTGGACGCCATTCTTCTTCACCCCGTTCCCTGCTGCGCCGGAGTTTTTTCCCACGCCGACACCCACGCTGGACCTGCGCGTCGTCAACGAAATTGTCCATCCGCGCAGCGGCGACGCCGTCTTTGGCTTCACGCCGCTCATCGGCACGGCGGTGATCCGCGATTTCACCCGCTACGACGTCCACATCAGCCCGGCGGGCGCCGAGGCATGGCGCTGGCTGACGAGCAGTCGAGAGGTCATTCGCAACAATGTGCTCTATATCTTAAACACCTATGAATTCCCAGACGGCCTGTATGACATCCGGGTGCGGGCGATCGATCGCAACGGCAACTACACCGAGGCGTTCCTGCGCAAAATCGAGATTCGCAACGCTGCACCGCCGACGGTCACGCCCATCCCCACCAGCGCCGATCCCAACCAGCCGTTCTCTCCGCTCATCATCGTCTTCGACACGCCGACGCCGACGGCCACACCTACTCCGCGCTTTCGTAGCTTTATTCCCAATGGCCAGGGCATTTTCGAGCCGCAAAACGGCGACGTGATCCGTGGACGCACGCCTATCATCGGGACGGTCAACAGCAAGACGGCTTTTAATCCGTTTCTGCGCTATGAGCTGTACATTGCGCCCAGCGGGAGCGACCAGTGGGGCTGGCTTTATAGCAGCGAACAACAGTTCTGGCAGTCGGAGATTTATGTGCTTGACACGACGCAACTGGCGGACGGCTTCTATGACTTGCGGCTGCGCGTCGTCTATCGCGACAGCAACTACGACGAGTACTACGTGACGCGGCTATACGTCGCCAACGCCTCTGCGCCGCCCGCCATCCATCCCACCGCCACGCGACCTGCGCCGCGCATCCTGGGGCTCTACTTCCCCTTCGACAACATCCGCGTCACCGGCGTCATCGACTTCGTTGGTACCACCGCTGCGCCCAATCTGCTGCGCTGGGAGCTGTACTGGTCGCCCTCCGGCGCCGAGCGATGGACGTTCATCTTCAGCGACGTCAAACCGGTCGTCAACGGCTACCTGGCGCGGCTTGATCTCAGCCTGCTGCCGGAAGACTCGTATGATTTCCGTCTGAGAATTGTCCGACAAGATTACACCTACTCGGACTACTATGTGCGTAATGTGGTGGCTGTTCCGCCGACGCCGACGCCGATTCCACAGCCGCCCAGGCGGTGACGCCGCAATGAACGAACCGGTGAAGAGGCTGTAGACAATATATCGAAATATCGAGAGGGAAGATATCGAGAGGGAAGTTTTGGTCTGGAATCGCAGCAACGCTTATAATCAATAGGATGCGCTGGGAACGCCTAAAGCAATCTCGGCGATCTGGCCGGGAAAACCGTGAACCCTTCAGGGGCACAAAGAACTTGAGCGGGAACCCTGAAGCTTGTTTAGGACGTTTGCTGATTGCAACGAAGGGAACAAATTGCTCGCAAGCATTCGTTGCAGGTCAAATAAAAAATTTCGGTAATTGGGAGGTTTCTATGAACGAATCCAAATGGCGCAAATTTCTTACTGCAGCCCTGTTGACGGTGCTGCTCGTCACGGCGCTGGCGCCGATCGTTCTGGCGGCAGAACAGGCTGCCCCGGCTGCACAGGTGCGCGCATCGGAAGTTTCAGGCACGATCCCCGGCGGACAGTTTGCCAAAATCTGGTTGGGCCTTGTCCCGAATCAGCCCGGCACGGTCACGGTGACGGCGCGCTGGGATCGCTCGAACCCAGAGCGCAACGGCGTGGGCTTCTACGTATTGACGCAATCCAATCTTTCTGCCGTTATTAACGGTGCGCGCATCGAGCTCAACAACGTCGCCATGGGCGACACCAACTTCTTCCCGCGCGGGGGGGACAACGTTCAGGGCGCCGCTTTCCGTGCTACGGGCGAGTCCTACACCATCGTCGTTTACAACGACTCGGCCACCGACGCCAACTTCACTCTGAGCGTTGACAACGGCGTGTTCATCGACGAGAGCAATCAGGTGCGGCCGGTCGGCGTGGCCGCCGAAGAGGCGACGCCCGCTGCTACAGAAGTTGCGACGGAAGCTCCTGTGGCGGCGACGGTCGAACTGACGGTGGAGGCTGAGGCTGCCGTCGCCGAAGCGACGCCAGAGGCTACGGCTGCACCGGAAACCACGACAGTTGTTGCGGCTGGCCCCTTCCGCAGCAACAGCGTCAAGGGCGAGCTGAACGAACAGTTCGAGCAGCATTATCTCGGTCTGGAGCCGGAACAGCGCGACACGGAGATTACACTGCGCCTCACCTTCGACCCGCGCGACAACCAGGAGCTGGCGCGACGCATGAGCTTCTGGGTGCTCGACGAGCAAGGACTGCGCCGCTATGAGGCGGGTGCGAGCATCAACGATGTCGCCATCGGTCACGGCAACCGCGTCACCACCCCGGGCGATGAAAATGTCCGCCAGGCGGAGTTCAGGGCTTCGGGCTTTGGCCCCTACACCGTGATCGTCTACAACAACTCGCGCATCCCAGCGACCTATGAACTCGTCGCTACGGGCGCGGTGTTGGTCGACGACGCGCTGCAGACCATCTCTGCACGCGAGGCGGCAGGCGCAACGGCCGCCACCCCGGCAGCGACCACCGCTGCAGCAGCTTCTGACGCAGCCACGGCTGCGACTCCTGCATCCACCGGTCGCGTGGGTGAACCGGGCGGCACGTATGTCGTCAAAGCGGGCGACACGCTGGCCCTGATCGCCCGCGACATCTACGGCGACTTCCGCCTCTATCAACAACTCTGCACCTTCAACAACATTGCGGACTGCAACCGCATCGAAGTCGGCCAGGTGCTCAACCTGCCCACCCGAGAGCAGATCGGCGCCGGCGCCGTCGCTCCGGCCGCAACGACGGCCGCCACGCCCACCGCCACGCCTGCGACGGTCGCCACGCCTGCGACGACGGCCGCCACGCCCACCGTCACGGCGACGGCCGCAACCACGCCCACGGCGGCGGTGACGGCCACAGTTCCGACGACGCCCACGGCCGGAGCCCCTGCGACCGCAGCCGCCGGCACGATCGCCGAGATTGCGGCCACCAATCCGAACTTCTCCATCCTGGCGCGTGCATTGCAGGCCACCGGTCTCAACGCTACGCTCTCGAGCGGTGAATACACGGTCTTCGCCCCGACCGATGCGGCGTTCAACGAGCTGTTGGCCACCACCGGCCTCAACGTCAACCAGCTTTTGCAAGCTCCGGAGCTGGCTCAGATTCTGCAGTATCACGTGCTGAGCGGCAAAGTCAACGCCGCCGACATCACCAACGGCATGCGCGCAACCACCGTGCAGGGCAAGCCGGTGACCTTTGAAGTGCGCGATGGCAACGTCTTCATCAACGGCGCCAGGGTGATGGTCGCCGACATTCCGGCCTCCAATGGCGTCATTCACGCCATCAGCGCAGTGATTCTGCCGCCGCCGAATTGATCAAAACCAATACGTCGTATTTTTTGGCACTGTTTCAAGGACGAGCCGGGCTGGGTCCCGGCTCGTCCTTCTTTTCAAATTGGAAAGGTTGGGACAGACGCACGTTTGTGCTATGATTCACCCATGCCCAGACGCACGATTCGCTCTGTCACGCCTGTCAATTTCGACGCCTCCCATGACCTGGCCAGGGAGAAGATATCGCCGCCCGCTTCTCCCGATGGGCCGGAAGGGCTCGCCAACAACCTACCCTCTCCGCTCGCCAACACCGATCTTGCTGAATTTTTCGGCCCGATCGGCCCGTTGGCCCAGGCGCTGGAGGGCTATGAGCTGCGGCAGAGCCAATTGCAAATGGCGGAAGCGGTCAAACGAGCGATCCTGAGCCAACGCCATGCGTTGATCGAAGCGCCGACAGGTACGGGCAAGTCGATCGCCTACTTGGTTCCGGCCATCCTCAGCGGCAAGACGGTCGTCATCTCCACTGCCAACAAATCTTTGCAGAGCCAGCTCTTCCAAAAAGAGATTCCTTTTTTGCGCAAGGTGTTGAACCGCCCCATCTCCGCCGTTATTGTCAAAGGGCGCAGCAATTTCATCTGTACCCTGAAGTGGGAAAAAGAAAGCAAAGAGCAGCGCTATATTTCGCTCTACGACCGGATGGATGAGCAGTTCAGGTTCGTACAGCAGTGGCTGGAGGAAACGGAGACCGGCGACGTCGACGACCTGCCCTTTGTGTTGAACAGCGATCTGCGCACGCGCATTGTCAGCTTTCCCGATGATTGTCTGCACAACGACTGCCGGCACTACGAAGACAACTGCTGGGTCAACCGCATGCGCGGCGAGGCGGCGCAGGCGCAGGTGATCATCACCAACCATCACCTCCTGCTCAATGCGTTGGAGCTGGGCTACGCAGGCGAGCGCATCTTGCCGCCAGCCTCGATCTATGTGATCGACGAGGCGCACCATCTCGAGCAGATCGCCACTGCCGTCTTCGAGGTGATGGTGACTGACTATACGGTCGAGCAGTTGTTGGGCCGCGCCATCTTTAAGGAGCACATCGGCGACGACGAGATCGAACGGCTGCGCCACCTGAACACGCTGGCTTTTCAGGAAATTTCACAGCGCAGCCGCGACAACTCCTTCGAGCTGACAGGAGATTTGGAGGGAGCGCTCAGCTTAAGCGCCGCGTTAAGCGAGCTTGGCCAGCGGCTCAAGCGCGCCAATCCCTACGCTGCGGCGGTCGAACAAGCGGCGAAACTGGGCGAGCGTCCAGACCCGGAGACGGCCGAGCGCCATCGTTCCTATGAGCTGACGGTGAGCGCCATTCACAGCGCCGCCGAGAGTTTGAAAGCCATCGGCGGCAGCCGTAAAGACGGCGCAATTGTGCGCTACGCCGTGCGCATTTTTGACCGCCGTCATGTAACGCTGGAAGTGCACGCTGCGCCGATTCACCCGGCCGACCTGCTCTCCGCCTACCTGTTTCACCCCGAAGACGAGGACGGCGAGGCCATGGGCCGCACCGTGATCTGCACCAGCGCCACGTTGGCGACTGCAGGCGGCTTCCATCACTACAAAGCGCGCTGTGGAATTCGCGAGGTGGGGGAGGAGCTGATCTTGCCGGCTGTGTTTGATTATCCGCGCCAGGCGCTGCTCTATCAGCCCGCCCTGCCCGCCTACGACTATCGCAACGCCGACGCTTACTACGACGCCGTCGCAGCCGAGATCGAACGTCTTTTGGAGGTCAGCCGAGGCCGGGCGCTTTGTCTGTTCACCAGTTGGGGCGGCCTGCAACAGGTGAGCGACCGCCTGCAGGCCGAACGCGCCGGCGTGGTGTGGCCGTTGCGCGCCCAGGGCGACGCCCCGCGCGAAGCGTTGTTGAGCTGGTTCAAGATGACGCCCTACAGCGTTTTGCTCGCCACGCGCTCCTTCTGGGAAGGCGTGGACATCCCCGGCGAGGAGCTGAGCCTGGTCGTCCTGGACAAACTCCCCTTTCCGACGCCGGGCGACCCGCTGCACGCCGCGCGCATGCGCGCCCTCGACGAACAAGGGCGCTCCAGCTTTGACGAATATATGGTCCCGCTGATGACGCTGGCGCTCAAACAGGGCTTTGGCCGCCTGATCCGGCGCAGCGACGACTGCGGCGTGGTGGCGATCCTCGACGAGCGGCTAACAAGCAAGGCATATGGACGCCGCTCTCGTCAGGACCTGCCGCCCGCTCGCTTCACGCGCGAGTTTAAGGACGTCCATCGCTTCTATAGTCAGGCGCTTCGCTCTCCTGCGGAGTTTGCGCTCAACGTTTGGTCGGTTGGAGCCGATGCGCAGGGCTGGCGCTGGCAGTTGGTGCGCCTCTCCGATGGTCGTGCGGAGACGCGTAGCGGTCGCGCCGAAGCCGCAACGCCGGAGCGGGCTGAGCTGCACGCGGCGCTCGACGGCCTTCAGGACCTGCAGCGCCGCATCCATCGCGCCGGTCAAGATTGCAGCCGTTACGCCGTCGAGCTGCGCTGTAGTCGTGGCGCCGCGCAATGGCTCGCCGAAGCGCCTGCTCAGGACGAGCTGTATAGGCAGTGGGTGCGGGTTGCAAGCGTCTGGCAGGCTGTTTTGTTGCGCGTGGTCAGGGGCGACTGATTTCTTCTGGGTAAATGTGGAGTGTTGATTGTCACTATCCATCAAGCAACGAGACCAAGCGATGAGGCGCCACGATGAACAGGAGACCTGTTGCACCCCGTTCCGAAATCCGCCATCTGTCGGGTCTTTTCTTCTGGCTCTCCGCGGCCGTCGCCGGTTATGTGTTCTATCGCCACGGGGAGACATGGCTGCGCAGCCTGCTGCTTTCGCTCTCTCGCTCCGCCTGGGCGCGACGCGCGGTGACCGGTTTCGGCCCTGCGTGGCGCGTCGCCAGCCGCTTCATCGCCGGCGAATCGGTCGATGAGGCCATCGCCGTCGCACGCCAACTCAATGCCAAAGGCCTGAAGGTAGCGCTCGACTATCTCGGCGAAAGCGTCACGCAAGCAGAAGAGGCAAACGCTGCGCGCAATCAGATTCTGCTGCTGCTCGACCGAATTCATGAGAGCGGCGTCAACGCCTACGTTTCGGTCAAACTCAGCCAGCTCGGCGTTAAGATCGCCGAGAATCTGGCGTTGGAAAACCTGCGCGTCATCCTCGCCTGCGCCCAGGCGCATGGTCTGCGTGTGCGCATCGACATGGAAGAGAGCGCGCTGGTGGACACCACGTTCGACATCTATCGACGTCTGCGCCACGGCGAGGGCTTCGACAACGTCGGCGTCGTGATCCAGGCGTATCTTTATCGCAGCGAAGAGGATGTGCGCCGGTTGATTGAGGAAGGCGCTTGGGTGCGGCTGGTCAAGGGGGCGTACAAGGAGCCGCCCACGGTCGCCTATGTGCGCAAGACAGACACCGACGCCGCCTTCATCCGGCTGGCAGAGCAGATGTTGAGCGAACACGCCCGCGCGCGCGGCGTCCATCTGGCCGTCGCCACTCACGACGACGCTATGATCGGCGCAGTGCAGCGCTATGCGGACGCTCATCGCATTCCCAAAGACGCCTACGAGTTTCAGCTGCTCTACGGCATCCGTCGCGAGCGACAAGAGCAATTGGCGGCCGAGGGTCACTGCGTGCGCATCTACGTCCCCTACGGTACGGCGTGGTATCCCTACTTCATGCGGCGGCTGGCCGAGCGTCCGGCGAACCTCTGGTTCTTTGTGACCAACTTTTTCCGGGCGTGAAAGGGGCGCAGCGGCGCATATCTCCGATCCGGAGGCTGGCGGGGGCAAGCAAGGAAGCGAATTTATGTCTTTACAGATCGATTTGCACAAGGAAGCGATTGCCGATTTCTGCCGTCGTCGGCGCATCGTTGAATTTTCGATTTTCGGCTCTGCGCTGCGAGAGGATTTCCGTGATATATTGATCACTGCGAGGGAGGCCTGCGAGTTCAGCGCTGATCTCTCGTGGGATGAGTTCCGCAATAGCTCTTTACATCAGCACGCCATTGCAAAGGCGTTGGAAAACATCGGTCGTTCCTGTTCTGCTCACCTCAGTTGTTAACTTACGTTACGCAGAAGATGTTCATTCTCTTTGTGCAACCGGACGCCTCCAATCATTCGCTTTTGTCTCCTGCCCTTTGCCCCCATTCCACCATTGACCTGACGGCCAGGCGCTTAAAATATCACCACAAAGGTGCAAAGACACCAACAATACGAGGATTTAGCGTTTTTCTCTCTCTTTGAAGTGTCCTTCGTGTCTTAGTGGTTGCCCTCTCGCCCTGACTCTCACAGCGCCTTCGGCAGCCGGGGTAAGAGGATGAGGAATTCGCCAACGCTGACGCCGACTGCGTTGTCGGCCTGCACAACGTGAGTCGTTGAAATTCTCTCCACTGCAAACGCCAGCTTGGTCGAAGCCCATCGATCACCGATAATGGATAGGATTGGATTGTGGCAGAATCGATGAGCCTGGATGGGAAATTATGGAAAAACCTTCAGGATGAGCCCCGAAAACACAAGAAAGAATGCAAAGGGATACACGACCATGAAACCGCTTTCCACCACAGTGCAAAGTGTGCCGCCGTCTCCCACCACCATGATGATGCAGCGCGGACGAGAGTTGCGCATGGCGGGCAAGGATGTCGTCAACCTGGCCGGCGGCGAACCAGATTTCGACACCCCGCAGCACATCATCGAGGCGGGCATTCGCGCCATCGAGGCGGGCGACACGCACTATCCGCCCGCCTTCGGCACGCCAGCGCTGCTTGACGCCATCGTGAACAAGCTCAAGCGCGAAAACAACGTCCATCACATCACGCCGGCGCAGATCATGGTGACGCCCGGCGCAAAATGGGCGCTCTTCGCTGCGCTGGCCGCTCTGCTTGACCCGGGCGACGACGTCATGATCCTCGATCCTTCCTGGGTCAGCTACGCGCCGATGATCCTGCTCCATCGCGGCAACCCGGCGCGCGTGCCGCTCTCCGGCAAAGACCATTTCCGCGTCACCGCCGACCTGCTTGAACAATACGTCACCCCACGCACCAAAGCCCTGATGGTCAACAGCCCGAACAATCCGACCGGCCGCGTGCTCACCCGCGCCGAGATCGACGCCATCGTGTACGTCGCCCTACAGCACGACCTCTACGTGATCAGCGATGAAATCTACGAACACATTATCTACGACGACCACGTGCACTATAGCCTGGCCGCCGAGCCTGGAATGGCCGAACGCACGATCATCGTCAACGGCTTCAGCAAAGCCTACGCCATGACCGGCTGGCGACTCGGTTGGATGGCGGGGCCGGAGCCGATCGTCAAACTGGCGCGCGTCTACCAGACGCACAGTGCGCAGTCCGCCGCCAGCTTCACCATGGCCGCCGGCGTGGCCGCGCTCAACGGGCCGCAGGAGTGCGTCAAGGAGATGGTGGCCGTCTACGACCAACGCCGGCGCATGGTGCTCGACGCCTTCGAGGAAATTCCCGGCATCGAATGTCCGCCGGTGGAGGGCGCGTTTTACGTCTTCCCGCGCTTCACGCAGACGCGCAAAAGCAGCCTGGAGATCACGCAGGCGCTGATCGACGAGGCGCTGGTCGTAGGCACCCCGGGCAGCGCCTTCGGCCCGGCCGGCGAAGGCCACGTGCGCTTCAGCATCGCCGAGCGCACGCAAGACCTGGAGAAAATGCTGGAGCGTATGGCGAAGGTGGTTCCAACGTTGTAAAAAAGCGCAGAGAAACCCTATGCGAGTGTTGCTTGTTCGTCACGGACAATCGGAGAACAACGTGCTGGCCGACAAGATGGCGTATGACGAGTACATCGCCACGCGCAGCCATGAACCTGACCTGACGCCGGTTGGCGAAGAGCAGGCCCGGCGTCTGGCGCAGTTCTTCGGAGACACGGCGCAACCTGACGCCGACCTCACCGAGCGCCGCGCCAGCATCAGCGAGCAACCGGTGACCGCCATCTACACCAGCCCGATGTTGCGCGCGCTGCGCACGACCGCGCCGCTGGCCGCCGCGCTCGGCCTGGCGCCGGAAGTATGGGTGGACATTCATGAGCATGGCGGCCTCTTCACCGGCGACCCCCGCAACGGAACAGCCGTCAACTTCTCCGGCATGGGAAGGGCGGAAATGCAGCAGCGTTTCCCTGGCTTTATCCTGCCCCCGGAAGTGAACGACGACGGCTGGTGGTGGAATGGCTATGAAGAAATTGAACAGTGCACGGCGCGCGCCCGGCGCGTCGCCGAGACGTTATGCGCATGGGCGAAGACGCGCAGGGACGAGGTCATCCTGATGGTGACGCACGGCACCTTCATGGACCAGCTGCTCAAGGCGCTGATCGGCGCAGGCGAACAGTCGAACTTTTTCTTCTCTCATCTCAACACAGGCGTCAGCCGCGTGGACTTTTTAGAGGGCGGCCTGATCGCGGTGCGCTATCTCAACCGCGCGCCGCATCTGCCGCTGGAGCTGTATACGCGCTGATGGCAGGCGTTGGTTTGGGCGAGCGTGGAAACACGGCGAGCGCTTTCACTCTATACAAACCATGTCGATTTTAACAGCTACAAACCTGGGCGTTTCCTTCGGCGACTACGATGTCTTCATGGGCGTTTCGGCCTCGATCCCGAAAGACGCCAAGATCGGCCTCGTCGGCCCCAACGGCATCGGCAAGACCACGTTGCTGCGCGTGCTGGCCGGCCTGCTGCAGCCGACGACCGGAGGCGTGACGTTGGCGCGCGGGGCTCGCATCGGCTATCTGCGTCAGGAAGCGATCGACGCTTTTGCAGGTCGAAACAACACCTTGCACGACGAAATGTTGACCGTCTTTGCGGATCTGCGGCGCCAGGAGGCGGAGCTGCGCCGACTCGAGCAGCGCATGGCCGAAGATCCCGGCGAAGCGTTGTTGGCCGAATATAGCGCCGCGCAGGAGCAGTTCGAGCGCGCCGGCGGTTACGAGTACGAAACGCGCATCGGGCAGGTGCTCTACGGCCTCGGTTTTACGCGCAGCGAGTGGCATCTGCAAATATCAATGTTGAGCGGCGGGCAGAAGACGCGCGCCCTGTTGGCGCGTTTGCTGCTGGAGAAACCCGATCTGCTCATCCTCGACGAGCCGACCAATCATCTTGACATGCAGGCGGTCGAATGGCTGGAAGGAATGTTGCGCACCTGGGAGGGCGCGCTGTTGGTGGTCTCTCACGACCGCTATTTTCTCGACAACGTGGTGAATCGCATCTGGGAGCTGAGCCAGTCGGGCTTTGAAATTTACAGCGGCAACTACAGCCACTATGTGCAGCAGCGTCAGGAGCGCTGGGAGCGCCGCGAGGCGGAGTTCCTTGCAGCCAAAGAACGTTTTCTGAACGAGCTAGACTACATCAAACGCAACATCGCCCGCGACGCCACGCGCGCCCAGGCGGTGGGGCGACTGCGCCGACTGGTGCGCGAGGTACGCGTCGTGGAGGCGGGCGGCCTGGACCTGCTGCTCCGTAGAAATTGGGGCCAGGTCATGGAGGAGGTCGACATTTCAGAGGCGAAATGGGGCGTCATGGATGTCGAGCAGGCGATCAAACGACTGCGCAACCCCATGGTGCGACCGCCTCAGCTCAACCTCAAGCTCAAATCGACTCTGCGCAGCGGCAACCTTGTCTTGCGCACGACTGCGCTGACGATCGGTTATCCAGACAAAATGCTCTTCACCGCAGAGCCGCTCACGCTCGAACGCGGGGAATGCGCTGCGCTGATCGGCCCTAACGGCAGCGGCAAGACGACTTTCCTTCGCACGTTGATGGGCGAACTGGCGCCGCTTGAAGGCCAAATCAAGTTCGGCGCGAGTCTGAAGATCGGCTACTTCTCCCAGGCGCACGAGCGATTGAACCCGGACAACACGGTGCTCGACGAGCTGCTCAGCCACAAGCCCATGCTGCTTGGCCCGGCGCGCGACTATCTGGCGCACTATCTTTTCCGGGGGGAGGATGTCTTCAAGCCGGTGCGACTGCTCAGCGGCGGCGAGCGGGCGCGGCTGGCGCTGGCCGTCCTGGCGCTCGAAGGCGCCAACTTCCTGCTGCTGGACGAGCCGAGCAACCACCTCGACATCCCGGCGCAGGAGGTGCTGCAGCAGGTGCTCGAAGAGTTCGACGGCACGATCCTGCTCGTCTCGCACGACCGCTACCTGATCGATCGTCTGGCGACGCAGGTGTGGGAGCTGCGCAATGGGCGCTTGGAGGTCTTTCCAGGAACCTACGCCGAGCTGCAGGCGGCCCGCCAACAGGCGGTCGAGCGCGCCAGACAGAACGCGCCTGTGCAGTCAGGCCGGCGCAACGACTACGAGGCCGGCAAGCAGATGCGCGCCGAAGAGCGTCGCCGCGCGCGGGCTATCGCTGAAGCGGAGAGTCGAGTGCATGCCTTGGAGGCGCGCCTCGCCGAGCTGGAAAAGGCGCTCCACGCGGCGACCGAAGCGCAGGACCTCGATGCGATCCAGCAAATCGGTCGGGCGTATGCGGAGACCGAGGCGGAGCTGGACGCCGCCATGGCAGCCTGGATGCAGATGGCCTAGGCGGCGTCGGAGTGAAAAGCGGCATGCAATCCTTGCCGCAGTCTTCCAGGAAGCTTCGAAGCTTCCTGGAAGATGCATGCTTCGCCTACGAGGCGGCCGCGCTTTAATCCGACAATCTCGTCAGCGCTGGCTCGAAGTGTGCTTCGTCGGTCAACCGCTGGCCTACGATTTATCGGCAGCGTGTGGCTGGGAAGCCGCGCCTCCGTTATGTGCGTGCAAGGGAAGCTCCGCAAAGATCACGTTGCTGCCCGGCACTTTGCTGAAGCTAAAGCCGAGTTTCTGGCAGATGCGGCGCATGCCCTCGTTCTCCGGCAGAATCTCGGCGACGATGCGATCGAGCTTCTCATCACGGCCGATCTGGATCAGACGTCTGAGCAGTTCAGTTCCCAATCCGGTGCGCTGATATTGATCGCTGATTAAAATGGCGAATTCACCGTCGTTCGTCCCCTGCAGTTTGGTCAACTGCCCCATGCCTACGATCTGCACGCGGCCGCGATCGTCTCTGCGCTCGGCCACAAGCGCCATTTCTCGGTCATAGTCGATGAAACAGAGCATCGCTAGCTGCTCATGAGACATCAACTGCGCCGGCGAGACGGGATGAAAGTAACGCAGGTAGATGCTGTAGGGCGAAAGCGTGCGGTTAAAGGAGGCCATCATCGGCTCATCTTCTGGGCGGATGGGGCGGATGTAAACCTCTTCCTGATTCTGCAAGGTGAAAGAGCCGCTGTATTGCGCCGGATAGGGGCGGATGGCGGGACGCGGCAGCTCCTCCTCGCTCATCTCCGGGTCGTGCAAGACGATGCGAGCGTCGAGCGCAACGATCTGCTCCGGGGAGGCCAGCAGGGGATTGATGTCGATCTCTTTGATCCAGCGTTGTTCGACGACAAGTTGACTGAAGCGCACGAGCAGCCGCGCCAAAGCCTCGGTGTCCACCGGCTTGCGCCCGCGGACGCCCTGCAGCGCCTCCCAGATTTTTGTTTGCTCCATCATGCGTCGCGCCAGCGTGGTGTTCAGCGGAGGAAGCCCCAACGCGCGGTCTCGATAGACCTCGACGAGCACGCCGCCTGTGCCGAAGAGCAAGACCGGCCCAAACTGCGGGTCGATGCTGCTGCCGATAATCAGCTCGTAGCCATCTAACTTCACCATGGGTTGCACGGTGACGCCCTGGAAATGCTGCGCGCCATGTCGTGCTGTGACGGCGGTGCAGATTTCCTCAAAAGCCCTGCGCACCGCCTCTTCGTTTTGTAAATTAAGCTGCACGCCTTTGACGTCCGATTTGTGCGTGATCGTCTCGGAGTTGAGTTTGAGCACCACCGGATACCCGATCGCCTGCGCCTCCTTGACCGCTTCGTCGACGGTGAGGGCAAGACGGGTCTCAACGGTGGGAATGCCATAGGCGGCGAAGATCTGCTTGGACTCGAACTCGGTCAGGATCGTGCGTCCTTTTTCACGCACCTGATCGATCAGGCGTCGCGCCCGGTTGCGATGCATGGCCTCGGCTTCGCTGGCCACCGGCAACGAAGGCGTTTCGTAGATGCCTTTCAGGTTGTAGCTGTAGCGCCACATGTAGTTGAAGACCTGCGCCGCCGTGTCTGGATAGGGAAAGGTGGGGATGCTGGCGCGGTTGAGGATGGAGATGCCGGCGGCGACGTCGGCGCCGCCCATCCAGCTGGCCAGCAGCGGCTTGTTTCCTAACGAGGGGGCCACTTTGCGAACCTCTTCTGCGGTGCGCGTCGGGTCGGTCATGTCCTGGGGCGTCAGGATCACCAACAGGCCGTCGGCCTGTTTGTCCTTGGCCGCCACCTCGAGCGCCTTGGCGTAGCGCTCCGGGCTGGCATCTCCCAGAATGTCGATCGGGTTGCCGTGGCTCCAGGCCGGCGGCAGGAAGCCGTTCAACTCGGCGAGCGTCTGTTCGGAGAGTTCGGTCAACTTGCCGCCGCCCAGGATGAGCGCATCGGTGGCGAGCACGCCCGGCCCGCCGGCGTTGGTGACGATCGTGAGGTTGGGGCCCTGGGCGCGCGGCTGTTTGGAGAGCACTTCCGCCATATAGAAGATGTCGGCGATGCGGTCGACGCGCAGCACGCCCACGCGGCGGAAGGCGGCGTCGAGCACGTCGTCGCTGCCGGCGAGCGACCCGGTGTGCGAGGCGGCGGCCTTGGCGGCGGCGGCGGTGCGGCCAGCTTTGATCACGATGATCGGCTTGGCGAGCGCAACCTCGCGCGCTGCGGAGAGAAAGCGCCGCGCGTCGCCGATCGTCTCCATGTACATTACGATGGCCTTGGTGCGCGGGTCATCGCCGAGATAGTAGATCAAATCCGCCCAGTCTACATCGAGCATCGAGCCGATCGACACAAAGGCGCTGAAGCCGACGTTCTCCTCCAGGCTCCAGTCGAGCACCGAAGTGCAGAGCGCGCCGCTTTGGCTGATGAAGCCGACGCTGCCCGGCAACGCCATGCCCTTGGCGAAGGTGGCGTTGATGCCGGTGAGCGGGCTCATCACGCCCAGACAGTTCGGGCCGATAATGCGCATCTGTGCATTGCGGGCGATCTCCAGGATCTGCTGTTCTAACTTAGCGCCCTCTTCGCCTGTTTCTTTGAAGCCGGCGGAGATGATGATCGCCCCCTTGACGCCAGCCTCGACGCATTCTGCGATGACGCCCGGCACCGTCGGCGCCGGCGTCACGATCACGGCCAGGTCGACCTGATCCGGCACGTCTTTAATCGACGGATAGGCGCGAATGCCGAGCACGTTCGTGCGGTTCGGGTTGACCGGGAAGACGGTTCCTCCGAAGGGATTCTTGATCAGATTCCAGAGCAATGTGCGCCCTACGCTGCCTTCTTTTTCGGTCGCGCCGATCACGGCAACATTGCGCGGCTTGAAGATGGCGTCCAACGGATGGCGGCGAAACGCCGTTTTTAATTCTGATGGGGCTTTTCCTGTGCTCATTTGAATTTCTCCATAAAAACATTTTTGAGCCAAAAAACTTTTCTATCTTACAGGCGACCCTCGTTCAGCAACGCCTGTAATTTTTGTTCCGACAGCGGCTTCAGGTCAAACCCTGCTGCTCCGGCCATGAGCACCTTTTCGCGGTCGCCGGGGAGATCGAGCGTCGTCAACACGATTTTCGGCGCCTGGGCGAGCGATGCATGATCCTCGAGCGAGCGCATTGTCCGCAAGGTGTTGCGAAGCGGAGGATAGCCGACAAGGATGACCATCGTCGGGCGCTCTTCGGGAATTTCTTCTGTTTCAGGCAGGAGGATCTCCACGCGACGCCTCGCCGCCTGTAAAGCATCGATCAGCAAATTCTCAGCATGCTTCAGCCGCGTCACCAACAACACAAGCGGCGCTGCAGCGTCAACAGCTTTTTCTGTCGGCGCATCTTCGAGCACTGCTTTCCAAGGGATGCGCACGGTGAAGCGACTGCCTGCACCCTTGCGGCTTTTGATGGCGAGGCTGCCCCCGTGTAGTGCGGTCAACCGGTGGATGAGTGTGAGGCCGAGGCCGGTGCCCTCATAACGGCGATTTAGCCTGCCATCCAACTGGATGAAGGGATGAAAGAGCCGTTGCAGGTCGTTTTCCTCAATGCCGATGCCCGTGTCCCAGACTGTCAGCGCCAGGCAGTCGTGGCTATTGTCTCGCTCCACTTCCAACCCGAATGAACCCCCTTCGGGCGTAAATTTTATAGCGTTCGAGAGCATATTCACCAACACCTGGCGCAATCTCCGCTCATCGGCGATGAGAGGGGGCAAGTCCGGCTCAATCCTGTAGGTGAAATGCAGACGTCGAGCGTCGATGTGGACCTGCTCGATGGCGGCGCGGCAGAGGGCGTCGATGTCAACCTCTTGCGCCAGCAGATGAAGTTTGCCCGACTCGATACGTGCGACGTCAAGCACGTCGCTGATCAAGGAAAGCAGATGTCTGCTGCTCTGGCTGATGCGCTCCAGAGCCTGGCGCTGCTGCTCGGTGATTGCGCCGTAGGCTTCTTCGCTCAGCAGATCGGTCATGCTGATGATCACGCTGAGCGGCGTACGCAGCTCGTGGCTCATGGCCGCCAGAAATTCATCCTTCATACGTGAGGCGCGCGCCATCTCCTGATTGGCAGCGCGCAGGGCAGCAGTCTGCTCCCCCAACCGTTGTGCGAGCAGGGCGCGTTCACGTTGCAGGTCGGCCTCGGCGCGTTCACGTTCCAGCAGCTCGCCTTGAAGGCGCCGATGAAGTTCGGCATTGTACAGCGCAATTGCAGCGAACTTGGCAAAGGCGTCGATGGTTT
>CALFWA010000291.1 GCA_937928035.1 uncultured Caldilinea sp.
CATGCCGCGGGTCGGCGCGCCGGCGGGGCCTGCGGGAATAGGAGCGCCTTCAAGTGCGTCGAGCAAGTTCAGAATTTCACGGTCGGTTTGGCGCAATGCAGGCGCCACCTGCTCGCAGGCGTAGCGCAGCGCCTGGCTCAGCTCGGCGTGATTGTCGGCCTCGGGGAGGGCGCGGCTCACGATGCGCTCCACGCAGGCGGGGTCGAAGTTTGTCTCCGCCAGTTGGTGGAGCAGACCGATGGCTGTCTCCTCCACGCGACGCTCCTCCTGCGTCTTGCCGCAGCGCCAGTCGTCGGTCAGCTCCACGCGCAAAGCGCGCGCCACCGCTGCGCGCAGCCCTGGCGCTGCGAGGTTCGGCAGCCGCAGCAGTGCATAGAGCATGTCCACCAGCGCCTTCCCTTGCGGAGCCTCGCCGAGGATATGTAGGCCGGCGTGAATTTGCAGGCTTTGCAGCTCGCACAGGTAACCGTCCACGTCTTCGATCATATGGGCGAACTCCGGCCCGTTGAACTCGACCACGCGCACCGGAATGCCCTCCGGCGTGAGCGTTTCATCCCAGGCGTGGCTATGTTTGGCGTTCTGCCGCTGGAGGATGGTTGCAATTTCGCCGTCTAACCGGGTGCGACGCACCAGCTCCCAAATTTGCGACTGAAGTAGAGGCAGCTTGTCTGGGCTGGTGGCCTCGCAGGCGTAATATTCGGTCACCAGTTGATAGAGCTCGGCCAGGTCGCCGTACAGCTCGGCGTTCGTCTGCGGCGGGGGCAGATGGCCGATCAACACGGCGTGCGTCCGCCGTTTGGCCTGCGCGCCCTCGCCAGGGTTGCTCATGATATACGGATAAAAAAAGGGGACGTCGCCGATGAAGGCGTCCGGGAAGCAGTCGGACGAGGGGCCGACGCCCTTGCCGGGGAGCCATTCCAACGTGCCATGGGTGCCCATGTGCACGATGGCGTCCGCGCCCCAACCGCCCTCTTCCTGCGGAGTTGTCAGCCAGCGGTAGAAGGCGTGATATTGATAGGTCGGCGGCAGCTCCGGCGCATGATAGATGGCGTCCGGGTCTTCGCCGTAGCCGCGCGGAGGTTGGAGCGCCACGAGCACATTGCCCAGCTCTAGGGTTGAAAAAAGCAAGGCGTTGTTGTGCACATAGGCGGGGCCAGGCGGGCCGCCCCAACGTTGGTCCATTTGCTCTCGCTGAAGCCAGGTGAGGCCGTTGCGCCAGGCGACGTAGGTCTCCATCGACACGCGGCGCGCCTGAGCAAGTTGGAAATCGGCCAGGAAGTCTTTGTCGTAGCTGCCGCGGGCGATGATGGCGTGCATTAGCGCGTCGGGCGTCTCCGGCGCGTTTTCCAGCCGATAGCCGCGGCGCCGCATGGCGTCGAAGATGCGCAGCAAAGAAGCTGGCCCATCCAGCCCGACGGCGTTGCCGATTTTGCCCGCCTTAGCGCTGCTGTTGGTGAGGACAAAGGCGATGCGCTTTTGTGCGTTGGGCTTGCGGCGCAGGCGGGCATAGCCGAAGGCCAGTCGCACCACGCGAGCGATGCGTTCGGCGTCGGGCTGGTAGCGACGCTCCTGTTTGAAGCTGATCGGCGCGGTGATGACGCGTCCATCGAATTCGGGCAACACGACGTTCATCGCCGTGTCCAGCGGGCCGAGACCGCGGATGGCGGCCAACCATTGTTCGCGGCTCTCTCCGCTGGCGATGGCCTGGAGGATGGGAAAGCGAACCTGCGTCGTCACGTCGGAGGCGAGTGTGAAGCTGGTGGTTGCGATCAAGACGTCGAGCGGCTGCGTCTCGCCCAGGCCGTATTGCCGGATGAGCGTGGCCAGGTCGTTACGGCTGCTGACGAAGAAGGGCAGTGCAACCGCACCCTTTGCTTCGATCTCGGCGATCAGCGCGTCCACGAAGGTGGTGTT
This sequence comes from uncultured Caldilinea sp., assembly GCA_937928035.1. Lineage (GTDB taxonomy): Bacteria > Chloroflexota > Anaerolineae > Caldilineales > Caldilineaceae > Caldilinea. The sequence continues at coordinate 1,915 of CALFWA010000291.1, forward strand.
GCCGCTGAGCCAGTGCGCTCGGTAGAAGAGCACGCCGATCACGGGGCGCTCCTGAGGCGGCGCGGCATGGCTGCTTTTTACCGGCGAGGCGCAGCCACTGAATGCATCGCAACAGTCGGCGCCGCTGTGGCCGGCTGCATAGGCTTGCCAGTCGGCGAACTCACAGCGGCCTCCCAGCGCAGGGTGATAGAGGCCCAGTTTGGGCTGAGGCTGCGGCGCAGCATAGCCATAGCCGGTGGCGAAATAATGGTCGCTCAGGAAGAGGAGCAGTTGCGTCAGATTCTCTACGCCGCCTTCTTGAAAATATGCATAGACCTCGCGGGCGATGACCGGGTCGGTGGAAAGTGCGTCGAGTTGGGGATCAGGGCCAATGGCGGAGACGCAGAGAAAGACGCGGTCGGCCTGCCGACAAACCTCGGCGATGCGTCGAAGCTGGGGCGCGCTTTCGAGCCCGCCTTCCACGCGGGCCAGAACCAATTGGGCGTCGCGCAGTTCGCTGCGCTCGAACGCACTGAGCGCCTCCGGTTTGCGCAGCGGCTCCAGCGGCAGTCTGCGCACCGTGGGAAAATCTTCAGGCAAGCGCTCGCCGACGCGTTCCAACGCCAGTAGGTCGGTGTCGGCATGAGAGAGCACCAAAATCGGCGCCACGAAATTATCAGGCTGCAGCCCGGCGTCTGCAGCGGCGGAGGGCTGAAGGACTTGTGCGAGCTGTTCTTGTTGCCAGGCGTAAAAGTTAAAGACGAAAGGCTGAAGCGCCTCCGGCACAGGCAGCAGCGCATTGGCCTCCACCATCTGTTCGATGTAGTCGTAGAGGGCCAGCACCTGCCATTCGGTGTTGAACGACTGGAACCAGATGGAGGTTCCGTCGAACATCAACATTACGACGTTAGAGAGCGAGCACGGCCCCAGACAGCCTCCCAGCGTGAGGTGCACGCGATGGCGCAGCTTGCGCCGCTCCCATTCGCTGTGATATAGCCCCTCCGGCACGGGCGCATGGCCGCGGTCGATGAGGCCGCAGCAACAGCCCTTGCAGCAGACGAAAAGGTGACCTGTTTTCAGAATGACGTTGATGTACTTGCCGTCGCTGCGCAGAACGCGCGTGTGTGGATATTTGCTCATTGCTCAATACTCGATTCCCGGTTGAGCACGGATGCCCTGGTCTCGATAGGGGTGCTTGATCTCGCGCATTTCCGTCACCAGATCGGCGAATTCGATCAGCGCTTCAGGTGCGTCGCGTCCGGTGATGATGACATGCATCAACGGCGGCTTGTGGGCGCGCAGCCAATCCACCACTTCGTCGACACGCAGCCAGCCGAAGTGCATGACATAGGTGAATTCGTCCAACAGAAAAACATCGTACTCGCCGCTGGCGATCTTTTGCTTGGCCACCTCCCAGCCGTGTAGGGCTTTGGCCTGGGTCTCGTCAATGTCTTTGCTCGTCCAGGTGAAGCCATCGCCCATCGGGGTCAGCTCCACCCCCATTTTGGCGAGCGCCTTCAGCTCGCCATACGAAGCGTTTTCGTGTTTGAAAAACTGCACTCCGCCGACGCGCAAATTGCGTCCCCAGGCTCGCAGCAGAATGCCGAGCGCGGCGGTCGTTTTGCCTTTGCCTTTTCCGGTGTTAACGATCACCAGCCCTCTGGGTTGATGACGCTGTCGCGCAGCTTTGCGTTTGGCCGATCGCTCCGGATCGCCGTGAAGTGGCGTATTGGCGCGCTCGATGCCAAAGCGATCGACGGTGGGTTGGGCGTCTTCTGTGGTCATAAATTATCTCCGTAGTTGAATCCTCTCAAAACCGATCAAGCGTCCATGTCATGCCAAGCCGATCATGTCAAGCCAGGCCGATCACCGTAATCTCGGGGCCGAAGCAACCAGGGCGCACTTCAGCTTCCACGCCGTACACTCTGCGGAGATTGTCCGCCGTCAACACAGAAGAGGGCGGTCCGCCGGCGAAAATGCGGCCCTGTTCCATCAACAAAAGTCGATCCGAAAAACGGGCGGCCAGCGCCAGGTCGTGAAGCACAAGGACCACCAGTTTGCCCTGATCGTGCGCCAGCCTTTGTACAAACGAAAGCACTTCCAGTTGGTGGGCGATGTCGAGCGCGGCGGTCGGCTCATCCAGGAAAAGCGCAGCCGGCTCTTGCGCCAACGCCCGCGCCAGCATCACTTTTTGACGCTCGCCGCCGCTTAGCTCTGTGACCGGT
>CALFWA010000292.1 GCA_937928035.1 uncultured Caldilinea sp.
ATATTCGATGCTCACGCCGCTGCGCGCAAAGGCCTGCCAGGCGCGGTTGAGCCGGTCGCCCTCCTGCAGCTCGTCCAGGCCCGAATGCCACACATAGCCGCTGCGTTTGTCCAGCACTTTGAACGCCAGTGTGTCGAAATCCACAAACAGGCGAAACTGCTCGTTCTCCGCCACCGCTCGGTATGAGACGGGAATTTCTTCTATCTGTACAGATGGAGCTGCTGTCGCCCTGCCATACATAGCGATGAGCGTCAGCAACGCCAACCCAAATGCAATGAGCCGAATCTTACACACGCAGGCCCACCTCCTGCACGATCGCGTGCACGAATTCATAAAGCTGGTTGAACAGCACATACAGGATATAGCCGGTCAACAAGAACATCGCCATCGTGAAAAGCGTGGTCAGGATGTTCTTGATCGTCTCTGAAACCGAGTAGTTGTGAACCTCCTTCACCATGATGAAGAGCATCACGCCGACCCAAAACCACATCAGCTGGGTCGAGAAGGTGTAAATGAAAATCTCGTTCAGCGTCAACAGGTTGGAAAGCAGCGCAATCGGCAGGGCGAAGAGCGCATACGGGAACAGGCTGTACGCCGTGCCGATGATCACGTCGCGCAGCCGCCCCTCGCCGTCGCTGATGGTGGAGACCAGATAGTTGGCGGCGTTCCAAAGCGCAATTGGCAGGACGGCGTAGATGAATTCGGTCAGCACGCGGATCTGCGTCGGGCTGGCGTAGGAGCTGAAGATAAAGCCGGTCAGGTAGAGCGATGTGATGTGGACAAACACCACCCAGCCATACAACAGAAAGGCGAAGAACAGGCTGCCGCATTCATTGATCTTTATATAGTAGAAGCTGTCGGCAGGTCGGCGAATGAAACGAAACATGAAGACGAAGTCGTCGATCAGTTGCACCCTGCGCAGGGCATGCAGCCGCTGGCGCAGCGGCTCTAGCCAACCACGACGGCGCTCCATGCGTGTGAAAACGCTGCCGGCCACCCAGAGGCCGAAGAGCACGACAAGCCCGTTGCCGAGATGGCGCTGCAAGACGATGTTGCGCAGCTCCCAAAAGGCCTCCGAATAGCCGTTGCGATCCTCGGCGTAGCGGTAATATTCGAGCGCCTGCGCGTACGCGCCCTGCTTGAAATAGGCGTCGGCGATGGCCTGGTAGGCTAGAATGAAGAGGCCGTTGTAGGTCAACACCTCCTCGAAATAGGGCTGCGCCTCCTCGTAGAGACCCTCCATATAGAGCCGGACACCCTCATGCACGCGGCTCGCAAAATCGGTGGATTGATAGATCACGATGGCGCTTTTGTCTTTGTCGAGCACGTAGAGCTTGTCGCCGATGCGTTCGATCGCCGAAGGATTGGCCAGCATGCCCAGGCGCTGCTCTCCCCTGTCCGGCGCGCCGAAGACGAAGAGCAGCGAGCCGTTGAGGTCATATTCGTAAATTCTGCCGTTTGCGTCCACCGCCGTCAGCAGACCGTCGGCGCTGCTGACATGGAGGTCGCGGAAGGTGCTCGAGCCGTAGACGTCGTCGAACAGGTTCTGACCGACAATGGTAAATTTGCGGATGCTTCTGTCTCTTGCCGTGCCCGCCGTGACAGTGTAGATGAGCGAACGCTCGTCGATGGCGACGTTGGAAGGGGAGGCGGCCTCGTTGCGAACCAGTTGCTCCAACTGTTCTCGGGTCAAAAACAGGCGCTGCAACATCATCCTGAACGACATCTCGGCCATGTTGGCGCCGAAATAGCCGATGAAATTGCCGTTGGTGTTCATCATCACCAGGCCGTCCACCGAGCCTTCGCTGACGATGTAGAGGTTCTTGCGCGCGTCGACGACGATTTTGCGGGGCAAAAACTCGCGGCGGCGGCCAAAGAGCGGCTCGGAGGGCCGGCCGAACTCGTTGATCAAAGTCCCTTCGCCGTCGAGGATCACGATGGTGTTCTTGCGCGCGTCGGCGATGTAGAAGACGCCATCCTCATCGATGAATAGCCCGGTCGGCGCCTCGAGAACGCCCCTGCCGAACTCTGCAACGATCTCAAAGTCTTGATCCAGTTTGACGATGCGCCCGTTGCCGGTGTCCGCCACATAAAGAAACCCATCCGGCGCAAAAAAGAGTTCATCCGGCCTGGAAAGCGGCAGGTCGATCTCGTCGATCGGGATGTAGGCGTCTTGCGTCAAAAATAAGCGCCCACCTGGCCCCATCGTCCATGTCGTGTAGGGGGAAAGCGCGCTGGCCGCGCCGGAAAGCACCCCCGCAAACGACAGGAGAAGCAGAGATAGGAGAAGGGACAAAAGCAAAACGATTTTTTTCATTTCAGGCCGGAATGAGACATCGTGCTCATCACCTGACTTTGCAAGATGATAAAAATGATCAGGTTGGGCAAAAACATGATCAGCGCCGCAGCGGCTGCAATGCCCTGCCCGGCGACGGCGTTGGCGCCGGTGGCGGTGGTGGTCAAGGTGCTGAGGTAGAAGGCGAAAGTGCGCAGGTTTTCGCCATGAATGTAGAGCGACGAGGTCTCGACGTTGTTCCAGGCCGCCTGGAAGGTAAGGATGGCGATCGTGGCGAGCGCAGGCCGAATCATCGGCATCACGATGTTCCAGTAGATCGCCAGATCCGAGGCGCCGTCCATCTGCGCCGCCTCCAACATTTCATTGGGGATAGTGTCCATGAACTGCTTGAGCAAAAAGACGCCCACCGGCAGCGCCAACACCGGCAAAACGTGCGCCCAGAAGGTGTCGAGCAGACCGAGACGGTGAATGACCAGAAAGCGAGGGATGGTCACCGCGATCGGCACAAACATCAGGGCCACCGTGTTGATGGTGAAAAGCGCCTGTTTGAGCCGGAAGCGCTTCTTGGAGAGCGCATACGCCGCCGTGCTGGAGATGACCACCGAGGCCGCCACCGCCACGAGTGTCACCATGACGCTGTTGAACAGGTAGCGGCTGACCGGCATGTTGGAGCCGGACATCCTGGAGAAGAGATCGTTGAAGTTCTTCATGGTCGGGTTGATCACGAAAAAGCGCGGCGGATAGGCGTACAGCTCATCCGGCGGCTTGAAGGCGCTGGAAAAGATGAAGAGGATCGGCAGCGCCATGAAGACGGAGAGCGGCAGCAAGATCAGGTAAAACTTGAGCTGGCTGACATGAAAGCCATCAGGGTTGATGCCCCGGTTGCGCACTCCGGTGTAGCGGCTGAACCAACCTCGTTTTCTTCTCCTGGCTGAGCCGGATGGACGACCTTGATGAACTTGATCGAGCGCTTCGATTTGCATACCTTAGTCCGTCGTTGCAAATAAACGATTGAAAATGCGCGTGAAAAAGAGCACCATCAGCAACAACACCACCGAGACCGCAGCAGCATAGCCCATCTCATAGCGGAAAAAGCCGTAATCCTCGATGTGGTTGACAATCAACTGCCCTGCATAGCGCGGCGTCGGGTTGCTGCCGGAGAGCATGACGCCGATGGCGCCGGCCTGAAACGCGCCGACGATCGCCATCACAGCGCCGAAGAGCATCTGCGGTTTCATCGAGGGGATCGTAATGTAGAAAATTTCCTGCCAAATGCTGCTCATCCCGTCCAACGCAGCAGCTTCGTACAGATCCGGGCTGATGTCCAAAATGCCGGCCAGCATGGCCAGAAACCCGATCCCCATGCTGCTCCATAGGGTGACCAGGATCATCACGCTCATCAGATACTGCGGCGAATGAAGCCACTGGATCGGCTCCTGGATCAGTCCCCAGTTGAGCAGCAAGCTGTTCAGATAGCCG
>CALFWA010000293.1 GCA_937928035.1 uncultured Caldilinea sp.
CTCCCTTGACTTTCACGAGAGAATCTACGATGCTTCGTCGTCTTTTCCCTGCTTTCGCCTGCGTCGGCTGCACAGAGGCGGACGACGGTCGAGCGCTGCTGCAGGCGGCCCTAGAGCTTCCCAAACTTGTGTCCTATTCCGGTCTATGCGCCACCGAAGGGGGTGGATGAATAAAAGTTAGCGCTCATGGTTCAGGCGGAGGCCTCCGCCATGGGCGCTGCCTTGCGCCAACCGACGCCATCCTAGACGAAGGCGGAGCAAGTTGCGCTTGCACTTGGCCGACCGTTTTTTCCACCTCTGGGCGCCGATCGGACGAGAAAGCGACCGGATGCGTTATATCATCGCGACGCCGGAAACGCTCTTCTACGTCGACGGCTCAGGCGTTGCAGCCGAGGAAGCCGTCGAGCTGCTGACGCAATTTGTGAGGCCGGCGCAGTAGGCGCTACGCCTTTCCGCAACTTCCTCCCGATTTCAAACTTCATCTTTCATCGACTCTTGACATTTCCTCTCGAATTGCGTATGCTAGACAGCAGTTCCACAAATTAGAATTTTATTCATCATCATAGAACAAAATCTTGTCATCATGATTTATTCCGTCGCCAAGGCGCTCAAGATTTTGCAGCTCTTCAGCGTCGATGAGCCGCGGCTCTCGCTGACCGAGATCAGCCGCAGGCTCGATATCCCCAAGAGCACGGCGCACAACCTGCTGGCCACCTTGCAAGAATTCGGCTACATCGAACGCACCGACGACGAGCTTTACGCAATCGGCGTGGCGCCGTTGTTGCTGACGCAGACGATGCGCATCAGCGTCGAGCTGCGCGACCCCGCTGCGCCGATCCTGCGCCAGCTCGCCGAGGCCACGCACGAGTCGGTCTACCTGACCATCCGCCAGGAGGACGCAGCGCTCTACATCTACGCTGTGGAATCGCCTCACCGGCTGTTGGCTAGGACTGCAGTGGGCGACCGCGCGCCGCTGCATTGCACCTCGGTGGGCAAGGCGATGTTGGCCTGGCTGCCGGAAGAGGAGGTGGACGCCATCCTTCGGCGCGCCGGCCTGCGTTCGTTCACATCGCGCACGCTGACCGATGCAAGCGCGCTGAAGGCGGAGCTTGCCGCCACGCGGCGCCGCGGCTACGCCGTCGACTGCGGCGAGCATGAGGAAGGGCTGTTTTGCATCGGCGCCGCCATTCGCGACGCGCGCGGCAGAGTGATCGGCGCCTGCAGCGTCTCGGGCATTGACCCGGCCATTCTCGGCGAACGTCGCGAATCCCTGGCCGAGCAGGTGATCAACGCGGCGCAAAGCATCTCGCGGCTGATGGGGTACGTGCCTGCAACGTTCAGTGGAGTGGTGCGGAGGGTGGAGTGATGCGCTTCAAAACGCAGCCGATCTTCACGCAACTGCAAGAGCACCCGACGGCGCACTGCGCCACCATCGCCGAATTGCCGAACGGCGATCTGATCGCTGCGTGGTTCGGCGGCTCCTACGAGACGGCGCCGGATCAGATTCTGCTCACCGCCCGCTACGACCTTCGCCAGGAGCGCTGGAGCGCGCCGCGACTGTTGGCCGCAATGGAGGGCAAGGCGCTGGGGCAGCCCGTCTTCTGGGTGCGCAAGGATGGCGACCTCTGGCTCTTCTTCGACGCCATCCAGGAGCGAGACTGGCGCAGCGCGCTGCCCTTTCTTCAGCGCTCCGCCGATGAGGGACGCACCTGGAGCGCGCCGCAGCTTCTGTTCGACTATCCGGGGCTGATGTTTCGCAGCCGCCTGTGTCTTTTGCCCGGTCGGGCGATCGTCCCCGCCTACGATGAAAATCGCTGGGAGTCACTCATGATGATTTCGGACGACGACGGCAAAAGCTGGCGTTTGACTGCGCCGATCATCACGCCGCAGGGCAACATCCACCCTTGCCTAGTTCAGCTGGAGGGAAGTCGTCTGCTCGCCTATCTGCGTACGGGCGGACGCGGAGGCGTGATCTGGCGCACGATCTCTTTCGACGGCGGCGAGCGTTGGGAGAAGCCGGAGCCGACGACGCTGCCCAATCCCAATTCAGGCATCGACCTGTTGCGTCTACATTCAGATCGCCTTTTACTGGCGTACAACCCCAGCGCAGAACGGCGCACGCCCCTGGCGCTGGCGATGGCCTCGCTTCAGGAGGACTGGCGCCCGGCGCGCATCCTGGAGCAGGAAGATTACGAATTTTCGTATCCAACCTTATTGCAGGTACGCAACCACGACATTCATATCGTTTACACCTATCGTCGTCAGCACATTCAACACGCCTGTTTCGACGAGGCATGGTTGGAGGGAGCCGCATGACCTTTCGCATTCAAGGCGTCGTCGTCCCGATTCTGACGCCCATGAAGCCGGACGGCGCGCTCGACGTGGAAGCGCTGCCTGCGTTGGTGGATTTTCTGCTGGAGCGCAGGGTTGCAGGGCTGTTCGTCGGCGGCAGCACCGGAGAGGGCCCGCTTCTTAACACCGGCGAGCGCAAGGCGCTGTGCGAGGCGACCGTCGCTGCTGTGGCAGGTCGCTGTCCTGTGATTGCACAAACCGGAGCGATCACCACTGCGGAAAGCATCGAGCTGACGCTGCACGCCCGCAACGCAGGCGCGTCGGCGGCTGCGCTGATCGCTCCTTATTACTACGCCCACAGTGCGGAGGCGCTTTTCTGTCACTTCGCCGCCGTCGCAGAGGCCAGCGAGGACTTTCCGCTTTATCTTTACAACTTTCCCGCCGTCAGCAACAACTGGCTGCGCGTGGATCTGGTGCGACGGCTTGTCGAACGCTTCCCCAATATCGTGGGCATCAAGGACAGCAGCGGCGCATTGGAGAATCTGATCGCCTGCACGCGCCTGCGCCACGGTCGTTTCAACACCTTCGTCGGCAGCGATGGCTTGATTTTGGCGGCGGTGGCGTCAGGCGTCGACGGCGCCGTCTCCGGCAACGCCAACGTCGTTCCGGAGATTGTAGTGAGATTGCACCGCACGGCGCTGGCGGGCGATGTCACAGAAGCGCGCAAATGGCAGGCCAGACTCGACGCCGCGCGGGCCTTGATGGGCGACGGCGGCAATCTGGCGCTCTACAAGGCGCTGCTTGCCCGTCGCGGGGTAGAGCTCGGCTCGGTGCGGCCGCCCCTGTTGCCGGTTGAAGAGGAAACCGTCGAGCGATGCTGGCATGCGTTGCAAGCGCTCTTGCCAAAGGCAGAGTGTCAATAAAAACAAATCATGAACGGTGAGAACGTGTGTCATGCAAAGGAGGGAGCTATGCAAACCGGAAACGTGCGTTGGATGAGTCTGTTGTTGATTGTCGTCCTGCTCGTCGCAGGGTGTGCAGCGCCGGTGGCGCCGCCTGCAGGCGAAACCGCAGCACAACAGCCTGCTGCGCCGGAGGGGGTCGTCACGTTGGAGTTTTGGGGCGGCTGGACGGGGCCGGACGCCAACACTATGCAGGCCATTGTCGACCGCTACAACGCCGAGCACCCGAATGTGCGGGTGAATCTGTCGATGCAGGCCTGGTCGCCGCTTTTCGACGCCTTTATCGCTGCGTCGAGCGCAGGCAGCGCGCCCGACATCCTGGCCATGCACCCGCAGGAGCTGGCGCAGTTCGTGCATCTGGGGTTGATCCTGCCGCTTGACGAGATCGTCGCCAATTCGGAGGTGATCAAGCCGGAAAACTACCTGGAGAACGCCTGGGAAGGCAACAAAGTGGACGGTAAGCTCTACGGCGTTCCGCTTGACCTTCACATGCATGGCCTCTACTACAACAAGGCCGCCTTTGAGAAGGCAGGCGTGGCGGTTCCGCCCTCGACGCCGCCCGTCAACCGCAACGAGTTTATGGAAATGGCCAAACGTTTGACGATCGATGCCAACGGCAAAAGCGCAGCGGAAGAGGGATTCGACGCCAACAACATTGTGCAATACGCCATCAACGCCCACACCAACCATCACGCCTTCTTCCAATGGTGGAGCCTGTACAACCAGTTGGGCGGCCAGCTGATCTCAGAAGACGGCAAGAGCTGTGCGATGGACCTTGACAAAGCAGCGCAGGCGTGGCAGTTCCTCCAGGACCTCGTCTACGTGCACAAGGTCGCTCCGCAAGGACAGACCGACTATCCGCGCGACTTCCTCGATGGGCGCACCGCCATGCTGGTGGACGGCCCGTGGCGCATCCCCCAACTGGAGCAGGCGGCGGCGGAAAGCGGCTTCCGATGGGGCGCGACGCAATACCCCAATATCTTCGGCGGTGAATTCGCCGTGTGGGGCAGCGGCCACAACTTCACGCTTCCCAGCAAGGCCGACCCGAACAAGCAGGCTGCAGCCGTAGCGTTCCTGGAGTGGATGGCCGCCAACAGCGCCGAATGGGCGAAGTCGGGCCAACTTCCCGCTTTCAAGGCGATTCTAGAGTCGGAGGAGTTCCAGCAGATGGAAGGTCGCGCACCCTTCATCGCCTCGATGCCGTACGAGAAGCTCTTCCCGGCCACGCCGAAGTACAACGAGATTTTCGCCTCGAACGCGCCGACGCCGATGATGGTGATGGCGCAGCGCATCATGCTGGAGGCCGCAGACCCGGCGGCGGAGGTCAAGACGGCGTGCGAGGCCATCTCGGCCATCCTGGCGACGCCGTAAAGGTTCTGTTTCGTTCGTCGCGCGCGAAGGTCTGATGAACTACAATCGCCAGACCTTCGCCCAAGCTTGACGGAGAAGCCATGCGCATTCTGGCTCCTGCCGGTTTTCAAGCGCGCGCCGCTGCGCGCAAACGCATCCATTGGACGCCCTTCCTCTTTCTGGCGCCCTATCTGTTTCTGTTCGTCTCATTGAGGCTGGGGCCTTCGTTGATCGGCCTGGCCATCTCCTTCACGAACTGGAGCGCAGTCGGCGTCCCGCAATGGGTGGGCCTGGCGAATTACCAGGCGCTCTTCATCGATCCGCGCTTTCGCGATGCACTTACCAACACCGTCATCTTCACGGCGATGGCCGTGCCTGCGCTCGTGGGCTTGGGTCTGGCATTTGCCCTTTTCTTGAACCAACCGCATCGGGGGCGAGGGCTGGGCCGCGTGGCCGTCTTCACGCCCTACGTCATCATGCCCACCGTGGTCGGCGTACTGTGGACGTGGATTTTGGAGAAGGATTTCGGGCTGCTCAATGTGCTTCTGGGACGACAGATTCCGTGGCTGGTCAGTCCGAGTTGGGCGATGTTGGGGCTGGTGCTGGCTGCGGTCTGGTCGATGGTGGGGTACAATACGGTGCTCTTCCTGGCCGGCCTGCAGGACATTCCGACGGAACTTTACGAGGCGGCGCGCATCGACGGCGCCAATGCTTGGCGCAGTTTCTGGAGCCTCACCCTACCGCTGCTGGCGCCGACGGCCTTCCTCGTCTTGATGCTGACCATCATCAACACTTTTCAGGTCTTTGACCTCGTCTACGTGATGACGAGCGGCGGCCCCGGCACCAGCACGCTGACGATGGTGCAGTACGTTTATACGACGGCGTTTCAGTTCTTCAAATTCGGCTACGGCTCGGCTGTGGCGATGGTGATGTTTGTGATTTTGGTGATCGTTGCATTGATCCAGACGCGTGCGTATCGTCGCGGACTGGAGAGCATCTATTGACGCGGCGCTTCCGTCCGGGGGAAGAAACAAGATGCGGCGAAGGAACGCGATCGTAGCCACTCTGTGGTACGCCGTTCTGGCGGGAATCATTGTAGTCATGATGGCGCCGGTGGCATGGATGATATCCACAGCCTTCAAGCCGGAGCTGCAAATCTTAACCACGCAGATTCGCTGGATTCCCGACCCACCCACGCTGGAGCATTTCCAGACTGTGCTCAGTCGCCATGCCATCTGGCGCTGGCTGGTCAACAGCGTCGTCGTGGCGACGGCGGCCACGCTGCTGGTGCTGTTGCTGGACTCGCTGGCCGGCTATGCGTTGGCGCGCATGGAGTTTTTCGGCCGCGACGCGCTTTTCGCCGTGATTCTTTCCATGCTCTTCGTGCCGTTGCAGATCACGGTCATCCCTCTGTTTCTGATCTTCGCCAATCTGGGGCTGGTCGACACCTATGCAGCGCTGATCTTGCCGGTGGGCGCCAATGTGACCGGTGTCTTTCTGATGCGGCAATTTTTCCTGAGCATTCCGGGTGAATTGGAGGACGCCGCGCGCGTCGACGGCGCCAACGACTGGCAGATTTGGGCGCGGGTGGTGTTGCCGCTAGCGCGGCCGGCGTTGCTGGCGGTGGCGATCGTCACTTTCTTGAGTGCGTGGAACGCCTTTTTCTGGCCGCTCATCGCCACGCGCAGCGACGCCGCTCGTCCCCTGGCCGTTGGGATTGCTCAGTTTCTCACGCTGCGCCCTGGCCTGGCGCAGACGGTGCAGGCGTATGGCCCCAGCATGGCCGCCGCCACCATCGCTGCGTTGCCGCCGATCCTCTTTTTCTTCGCCCTCCAGCGCCACTTTATTCAGGGTGTCTCCATGACCGGATTGAAAGGGTGAATGCGAGGTTCTATCTATAGCGCATTATTCTTTATGCACCAACCGCGCCACCGCTGCAGTCATGGCCGTTGGGTCATCGGCCTGGAAGATGTTGCGGCCGATGGCGACGCCTGCGCCGCCCGCCTGGACGGCGGCTGCGACATCGGCCAGCAGCGAAGCCTCATCCCCGCGTTTGGCGCCCCCTAAAACGACCACCGGAACATATGCGCCTGCGATCACCTGTTCAAAATTGGGCGTATACGGCGTCTTGACAAAATCCGCCCCTAGTTCCGCCGCCACGCGCACGGCCAGGGCTATGGCTTCGGCGGTGCGTTTTTCCGGTGGGCTGTCGAAACCGCCGGGAACCATCTCCGCCATCACCGGCAAGGCCCAGGCGTGCGCCGCTTCGATCATGCGCGCCAGCCGCTCCAACGATTCGACCTCGGCCGGCGAGCCCGGGAAAGCCGAGACCGCCACGGCATCAGCGCCGAGGCGGAGGGCCGCCTCCACGCCGAAGAAGAGCGCGCCCTGGCTGCCTCCGCCCAGCCGCGTGGCGCCGCCGTCGACGCGCACGATGAGCCCCAGGCCGGCCAGTTCGCCAGCGAAGCGTTGCGCCGTTCCATAAGAGGTGAGCACAGCGTCCGCGCCGCCTGCCATGACCTTCGCAATCATCTCCGCCGGTCGCTCCAGCCCAGGACAGGGGCCATCGATCAGGCCGTGATCCATGGCCACGATCAAGGTGCGTCCATCGTTGCGGAAAATCCGCCGCATGCGTCTGATGGTCATGTCAAGCACTCTCTTAAATGTTGCGCCTCGGCTGCAAGCCTTCTCTCGAATTACTCAGCCCCTACCACGGCCTCGATGCCGTCCGCCATCACCCAGCCGACCAAGCCATCGGCGGCGCGCACGCGGTACCAGCGCACCCCGCCTAGCTCGACCGGATAGATGAGCACATCGCCCGGCGGCCCCATGATGGTGAAACGATCACCCGCCTCATACTCGGCCAGGGTGATCGTCTCCGGCTCGGCGGCGGCATAGAGGCGCAGCTGTCCACGCGCTTGCACCTCCGCGCCGACCTCGAAGACCTCCAGGCCGGCCAGCGCATCCGCCAAAGAAGCTGTCCCAGGCGCACTGTCTGCAGACGCTGCTGCGGCGAGGGCTTCTTCCTCGGTCCGAGAGGTCAAGGCGATCACGCCGCTCTCCACCGTGACGACAGGCGTCGGCGGCGCGCTGACGCCAACCGAAGGCTGCATCGTGCATCCGCTCAAAAGGAGGAGCACTGCCAGCGTCAAAGTCGACGCCCCTGTGTGCAGTGGACGCTTCCACATCAGTAGGAAGAGGCGCCGCCTCGGAAACAAGTTTGCGGAGAAGCGCGATCGTTCGCTCCGATGGGGGGAGAGACGAAGAATCGGTTTACGATTGCCAGCTTGCATTTTCATCTTCCTATCGTTTTGCATCTTTGAGCAGGCTGCGCATTGCCTCCAGCGGCCGCGTGTTGATCACATCCGCCGCCGTCACCCAGCCGCGCCGCGCCACGCCGACGCCGTATTCGGCCAGCGTCAGGTCGTGCACGCTGTGCGCGTCGGTGTTGATGACGAGTTTACAGCCCAACTCGATGGCGCGCCGCGCATAGACGTCGTTGACGTCGAGCCGCATCGGGTTGGCGTTGATCTCCACGACCGTGCCGGTTTCCAGGCAGGCCAGCAGAATGCGTTCCATGTCGATTTCGCTGGGTGGCCGCTCGCCGATGAGACGGCCGGTCGGATGGCCGAGAATATCGACGTGAGGGTTGCGAATTGCCTTCAGACAACGCGCGGTGATCGTCTCGCGATCCTGACGTTGCGCGCTGTGGATGCTGGCCACGACGACATCCAGTTGCGCCAGCACCTCATCGGGCAGGCCGAGCGAGCCGTCCGCCAGGATTTCGACCTCGCTGCCCTGCAGCAGACGAAAGTCGACACCCTCCTCTTCGCAGCGGCGGTTGTAGGCGTCGATCTCGGCGCGCTGTCGGCGCAGCTTTTCGGCGTCCACCCCCTGCACGATGCCCAGCCCAACGCTGTGGTCGCTCACCAGCCAGTAGCGATACCCGCGCGCCCGCGCTGCGTCGGCCATTTCGGCGACGCTGGCTGCGCCGTCGCTCCAGGTGGTGTGGCCGTGCAGCTCACCTTGTAGATCGGCGAGCGTAATGAGCGCAGGCAAGCTGCGCTGCCGCGCGGCCTGCACCTCGCCGCAGTTTTCGCGCAGCTCGGGGGGAATCCAATCCAACCCCAAAAAGGCGTATAGCTCCGCCTCCTCCTCAAAGAAACGTTGCTCGCCTGCGGGCGCTTCGCCTTCGCCCGTGGCGGTGAGGCCATATTCGTTGAGGCTCCAGCCCTGTTTGAGCGCAAGCTCTCGCAGCGCCACATTGTGCTCCTTGCTGCCGGTGAAGTATTGCAGCGCCGCGCCCCAGTGTTTGCGTTCAACCACGCGCAGATCAACCTGCAGGCCGTTGCCCAGCACCACGCTCGACTTGGTCTCGCCTGCGCCGACGACGTCCGCCACTTCGGGCAGGCTGCGGAAGGCTTCCATGACGCGCGCAGGCTGCTCGCTCACGCAGAGAATGTCCACATCGCCGATCGTCTCTTTCCAGCGGCGCAGGCTGCCGGCGATCTCGATGCGTTCGAGCGCACCGGCGGGCAGACGCTCCTGCAGTTCAGCGATCAGGCGCAGCGCCAGTGGCCGCGCCACGCCCAGCGGTGCGCGGACGTCCGCGCCCTGTTCGGTGCGTTTGGCCAGCAGCTCGATGCCTTTAAGGATTTTCTCTTCGCTCTTTGCGCCAAAGCCTTTGAGGTTGCGCAGCTTCCCCGCCTCCGCCGCTGCGCGCAGCGCCTCCACGCTGTCGATGCCCAGCTCCTCCCACAGCCGTCGAGCTTTCTTCGGCCCCATGTCCGGCACCTGCATCATGTCGACCACCCCCTGCGGCACCTGCGCAAAGAGCGCGTCGAACTCCGGATCCCTGCCTGTGGTGAGCAGATTGTGAATGGCCTCTGCGATGCCCTTGCCGACGCCGGGGATGCTGGTCAGCTCGCCGGCGGCGTCGAGCGCATGGATGTCCTGCGGCAGATTGCGGATGCTCTCCGCCGCGTTCTGAAAGGCGATAATGCGGAAGCGATTGGCGTCGAGAATTTGCAGCCGCGCGGCCACGCCGGCCAGGATCGCAGCCACGTCTCGATTGGTGAGGCGAGGTTTGACGTTCATAGGTGAGAGGAATTGTAGCACAAGTGGAAGGGTTTGGGCGATTCTCGTGCTTCGCCTGGCGCCTTAGCGACTTTGCGTTGTGTCCATTTTCAGGCATGATGTCTGACGGCGCCGGCGACGATGAACATCACGCCAGGCCATCATCGGGGCTTACAAGGCGTTCTCGAGTTTTCCTGACGCTTTTGCGGCTTTGCGTTAAATCTACCTTCACTGCACATCAGGAGCGTTTCATGACCACAGGGATCGACCTGCGCAGCGACACCGTGACAAAACCGACGCCCGCCATGCGCCGCGCCATGGCGGAGGCGGAAGTCGGCGACGACGTCTACGGCGAAGACCCGACGATCAACCGCCTGGAGGCGCTCGTCGCCGAGCGGCTGGGCAAGGAGGCGGCGCTCTTTGTTCCCAGCGGCACGATGGGCAACCTCATCAGCGTCCTCAGCCACTGCGGCCGTGGGGATGAAATGTTGCTGGGCGACCAGGCGCACATCTTTCACTACGAGCAAGGCGGCTCCGCAGCGGTGGGCGGCGTGCATCCGCGCATTCTTCCCAACCGCCCGGATGGCACCATTGACCTCCAACAGCTCGCCAGCGCCATCCGCGGCGACGATGAGCATTTCCCGGTGACGCGCTTGATCGCCCTCGAAAACACGCACAACCGCTGCGGCGGCCGCGTGTTGCCCCTAGACTACATCGACGCTGTGGGCGCCCTGGCGCATGCGCGCGGCCTGAAACTACATATCGATGGCGCCCGCCTCTGGAACGCCGCCGTGGCGCTCGGCGAATCACCGGCGCGGCTGGTCGCTGCGGCCGACAGCGTGAGCGTCTGCTTCAGCAAAGGGTTAGCGGCGCCGGTCGGCTCTGCTGTGGCCGGGTCCCGGGAGTTTATCCGTCGCGCTCGGCGCATGCGCAAACAGGTGGGCGGTGGAATGCGGCAGGCGGGCGTGCTTGCCGCCGCGGCAATCGTGGCGCTGGAGCAGATGGTGGATCGACTGGCCGAGGATCACGCCCATGCGCAGCGGCTGGCGCACGGGCTGGCGAACATCGACGGCATTCGCCTTGATCCGGCGACGGTGGAGACCAACATCGTCTATTTCGACGTGATCAAGCCGGGATGGGATGCGGCGAAGCTCTCCGCCGCCCTGGCGGCCGAGGGGGTGCGGATCAACGACACAGGGCCCTATCGACTGCGCGCCGTCACCCACTACGAGATTTCCGCCGCAGACATCGAGCGCACGCTGATGATCGTCGAGGCTGTTCTGCGAACGTAACTCTCGTTTGCTACATCGACGTGCGGTTGTGAAGAATTTCGATATAGCGATCGGTGGGCGAAGCGTCCGTCTCTTTGGGGAAGGCGGATTCTTCGCCCATTGTTTCATAGGTCTCGGTCAGCCGCGTCGGCCCCACCCCGGGCACTTCGATCATGCTCTGGGCGTCGCTTTGCGCCAGCTTCAACACGCCGTCGGCCATCGCCGCGCCGGCGGCTTCGCGCTGATGCACGGCGGCGCCGTCGAGGAAGTTCTTCAGCCCTGCGAAAACGCCGATGATGTCATGGATCGGCTTCGCCAGCACGCCTGCAATGACGCCCGACATCACGATATCCCAGTTCGCCGGGATCGGGCCGATGAAGCCCAAAGCCAGCGGCTGTAGGGCGGCGAAGAGATGGAGTGAAAAGAGGCTGGCGAAGCCGACGCCGAGGATGGCGCCGAGCAGCACGCTGGTACCGCTCTTGAATTTGACGTAGCCGGAGGACTTGATGTCGGCGGCGTGCAGCCGGCCCGTGTTGAGCAGGATCCATTCCAGATAATTCCAGACAAGCTCCACCATGCGCTCGATGGCAAAGGCGACTGCCAAAAGCGCAAGGAGCAGCGGCCCCAACGCCGGCGACGCAGTCTCCGCTTGCCACAGAGGGGTCGCCTGCGCTGTCGATGGGGCGAGAAGCGCGCTCAGGGCGCCCGCGCTCCCAAAGGCAAGTCGCCTCGAACTGCGCCAGAGTTTCAATCTAGACCCGAATACGGTTTGGTTCGCCATTCGCCCCCTCTCTTTCCGTTTCCTCACAGGGCCTCAGCCAGCTCCACCAGGAGACGCACGCCATATCCCGTCGCGCCCTTCGGCGTCAGCGCATCGCGCTCGGAGGTTGTCCAGGCCACGCTGGCGATGTCCAGATGCGCCCAGGGGTAGCCTTCGGTGAAATGCTCGATGAACTTGGCGCTGGTCGAAACGCCGCTGTTGCGGCCGCCGCTATTTTTCACTTCGGCCATGTCGCCTTTGATCGCCTCTTTGTACTCCTCCCACATCGGCATTGGCCAGAGGCGTTCGCCGCTGCGCTTTGAGGCTGCCAGCAGCGCATCTTGCAGCGCGTCGTCGTTGCTGAACAAACCGGCGGCCTGCGGCCCCAGCGCCACGCCGATGGCGCCGGTCAGCGTTGCGAGGTCAACCACAGCCTTGGGCTGGTAGCGCGCCACGTAGGCGAGCGCATCGGCCAAGATCAGCCGACCTTCGGCGTCGGTGCTGAGGATTTCCGCCGTCTTGCCGGTCATGCCGGTGAGGATGTCGCCGGGGCGATAAGCGTTGCCGTCGGGCATATTTTCGACGCAGGGGGCGACGCCGATCACGCGGCGTGGAACGCCGAGCTGTGCAATCGCCTGCATGGCGCCGATCACCGCCGCTGCACCGCTCATGTCATGTTTCATTTCCTCCATGCGCTCCGCCGGCTTGATGCTGATGCCGCCGGTGTCGAACGTGATGCCTTTTCCGACCAACACCAGCGGCGCCTGCTCCTCGAGACCCGCCGGCGCGTGCTCCAGAATCACAAGCTGCGCCTCGTTGGCGCTGCCGCGGCTGACCGCCAGCAGAATGTTCATCCCCA
>CALFWA010000294.1 GCA_937928035.1 uncultured Caldilinea sp.
TACGCGGTCGCCCACCTTGACCTCATGCACGCCATCGCCGACGGCGTCGACGACGCCGCCCGCCTCCAGCCCCGGCGTGAAAGGCAGCGGCAGTTTGTATTGGCCGGTGCGTTGGTAAATGTCGATAAAGTTCAGGCCGGCGTATTCGATCTTGATGCGCGCCTCGCCGGGCCCCGGTGCGGGGATCGGGATTTCCTCCAGGCGCAACACCTCGCGCCCGCCCGTCTCGTGGATTCGGATCGCTTTCATCGTGTTTGTCATGGCGTCCCCCTGTGTGGTGCGTGTTTCGTGTTGCATGGTGCGCGTTTCGTCACGGAACACGCACTGCGCAGCAATCTCATTTCGGCAGCCAGCGCTTTTCCAGCTTGCAAACCATCGTGTACGCCGGGTCGAAGACGTTGCCGACCTCGTACTCCACCGCCTGACCGAGCAGCGTCTGGGCGTGCAGTGGAGACAGGCCGTACTCGTCCTGAAGCCAGCGCGCCATCTCCGTGGTGGCGTGTTGAAGCGCCTGGTCGAGCGGCCGTGCGTTGCCGACGGTGAAGATATGCGTCGCCGTCTCCCCGCGCGGCCAGCGGATGCGCCGCCCCTTCTGCACATCGAGGGTGAAACGCACGTTGCAGGAGACCTCGACCCCTGCGCCCGCAATCTCCCCGGCGCCTTGCAGGGCGTGACCGTCGCCCAGGAAGAAGAGTGCGCCGAGCGCAAAGACCGGGAAATAGACCGTCACACCGGCAATAAAGCCGCAATAGTCCATGTTGCCGCCATGCGGGCCGGAGGTCGCCGTCGAGATCGCCTCGCCGTTGGCAGGCGCCACTCCGAAGCAACCGAGCATCGGCGCCAGCGGCAGGGTCAGCCCGCCGGGGACGGTTGGCTCAACGAGCGAGGCGACGCCCGCCTCTACGTCCACCTGCCAGTAGCTGCGCCGCCGCTCTCCCTTGGACCGCCACGGCAACTCTGGAACGAAATCCGGGTCCACCACGTTAGGCGCCAACATGGCGTTGCTCCAGCCATACGCGCGGTTCGGCGTAATCGCCTCCAGGCGCACCACGAGTGCATCCCCTGGCTCGGCGCCCTGCACAAAGAAGGGGCCGGTCATGGGGTTGCCGGGCGGCGTCACCGGATTGCGCTGTGCATCCAGCCCATGTGCGTCGACGGTGGTCGTTTCCACCGTATCCCCCGGCGCCACCGTCAAGACAGGCGGCGCAGCGGTCAACACGTTGTAGTAGCGAGTCGGAGTAAAAACATACGTCGTCATGCGGAGAGCACCGTTTCGATCTCTTTGGCCCACGCCAGCAACAACTCGTCATCGCCAAAGCGCGCCGCCATTTGAAAGCCGACGGGCAGATCGTACACCTTGCCCGCCGGAACGGTCAACACCGGGAAGCCGACGGTCGTCCACGGCAGGTTCATGTTCGGGTCGCCCGTCGATTGCAGGCCAGCGGGCGCGGGGCCGGGGGCGGCAGGCGCCACCCACAGGTCGATGCCCGCCTGCTGCATCTGTTTTTCCAGTCGGTTGCGCAGCTCGATGCAGCGGCTGCGCAGCTCGCTCAGCTCGGCGTCGCTCACCTGCTTTCCCAACTCGACGATTTCAGCGGTGCGCGGGCGGTACAGATGGCTGAAGCGCGCGTACAGCGTCGCGTGTTCGCGGGCGAACTCGGCGAAGACCAGACGGCGATGCCATTGGTTGATCTCTTCGATGTCAAGCAACGTCGGCACATGCCAGACGGTGTAGCCTTCCACCTCCAGCCGCTGCAACTGCCGTTTGAAAGCAGCCAACGCCTCCTGCGACGCCTGATGCAGATAGGGACCGTCGGCCACGCCCAGCACGGGGATGTCGTCCTCGCTCAACTGCACATCCTCCCACTCCTCACAGAGGACAGACGCCGCCGCCTCCATGCCCGCCACGTCCTGCGTGAAGAGGCCAATTTGGTCGAGCGTGCGCGAAAAATAGAGGATGCCCGCCGTAGGAATGCGCTGCAAAGTCGGCTTGAAGCCCACGACGCCACAGAAAGCCGCCGGCCGAATCACCGAGCCGATCGTCTGCGTGCCCACCGCCAGCGGCGCCATTCCGGCGGCCACCGCTGCAGCCGAGCCGCTGCTTGAACCGCCGGGCGTGTGCAACAGGTTGTGCGGGTTGCGCGTCGGCCCCGGCTCGAAGTAGGCGAATTCGGTCGTCACCGTCTTGCCGGCGATCAACGCGCCTGCGTCGCGTAAACGGCGCACGCTGACCGCCTCCTCACCCGCGAAATACTCCGGCGGAACCTCGGTCCCTGCGCGCGTCACAAAGCCGTTGACATGAATGATGTCCTTGACGCCGACCGGAACGCCGAAGAGAAGGGGACGTCCCGCCGGCCTGGGAAACGTGGCGAGCAGCTCATCTGCGGCAACATGCAGCCGTCTGCGGCGATCCGGCTCCGGCAGAAAGGCCAGCACTTGCGGGTCAACCTGCTCAATACGGTCGCAGATTTCGTCAACATAGACGTGCAGATCAAGTTCACCGCTGCGCAACGCTTCGGCCGTCTCCGCCAATGGTGTAGGACAGATCAACATAAACACCAGCCACCTTTCCCCTGTAGAATGCCAAACCTCAGATGCGGGTTCTACACCCCATATCGTATCATAACGGCACCTCCCCCAGGACGAGAAACATTGAGGATAGGATGCAGAGAGAAAAACGCAACAAGGTACGGCTTAAGAGGATGCCGACCGTTGCGGCACGGTACTCTCGCGCACGATGAGCTCCGGCTGCAACAGATGGACGGCAGGTGGCTCAGGCTCGGCATCCTGAAGACGCAGCTCAATCCGGCGATGCAGCTCCTCGACAGCCACCCGCCCTAGATCGAGCAAATGTTGACGGATGGTCGTCAGCGCAGGCCAGAAAAAGGCCGATTCTGGGATGTTGTCGAAACCCACGACCGATATTTCTTCAGGCACGCGCCGGCCGGTGGCGTGACAATAGCGCAGCGCGCCGAGCGCCATCTGATCATTGCAGGCGAACACGGCGTCGAGGCCCGGCCAGCGATTCAGCAGGGCTTCCAGCGCAACTTCTCCTGAGGCCGCCGACCAGCTTCCTTCGTAGATCAGTGCATCATCGCATTTCAGGCCGGCCTCGTTGAGTGCCTGACGCCATCCCTTCAATCGCTGCCGGGCCTCCCACCACGTCAGCGGCCCCGTGATGACGCCGATCGTGCGCCGCCCTGTAGCGATCAGATGATGGGTCGCCAACTGTGCGCCGACGCAGTTATCGGTGGAGACGATCGAAGCTCCAGGGCGCGGCGCCATCGTCAGAAAGATAATTGGCGGCAGCGCGCGGAGCCGCTCTTCATCGATCCACGCTCGATTGTCGCCCACCTCGTGCACCGCCCAGATGATGCCGTCCACGCGTCGCGCCGTCAGATCATCGAGCACGGCGTCGACGTCGGCGACGTCCGGCTCATGCAACAGGTCAAGCAACAGCGAGTATCCCAGTTCCGCAGCAGCCCGCTCGATGCCCACCAGAGTGCGCGAGGGGCCGTAGAATTCCAATCCATACGTCACCACGCCCAACGTGTTGCTGCTGCGGTTCACCAGGCTGCGCGCCAGGAGATTCGGCTGATACCCCAGTTCCTCCACGGCGCGTAGAACGCGCTCGCGCGTCGCTTCCGCCACCGGCCGTTTGCCGGTCAAGACGTTGGAGACTGTGCCTGCCGAGACGCCTGCGTGGGCGGCGACGTCTAGAATCGTGACGGGATGTTTGCGCTCCATTCAGAATCCTTGTCCAGTGCTCAGCTTGATCGAACGCTCAAGTCGACCCCGCACCTTCCAGCAACAAAGACGAATAAAAAGCAATTGACAAGCGGGAGCGACCTGTGTTACAATCAATGTCATTAAAACGTTTTAAAGATATTGTACGACGCATCCCTGGGCTTGTCAACGCCCACTTGTTGAAAACTTCGGCAACCAAGCAATTAAGCTTGCAGCTCCATAAGGACTTCTTCGCAGTCGGCATCGACGGCAAGCTGTGGACGGAGCCGGTGGCGGGCTTCCCCGAATATGACAACGACCTGCCTACAGTGCCGGAAGAATAATCTCTAGAGGCTGTTATGCACTTTAGACAGAGAGCATGATAAGCTGATAGCATGACACGAGAACCCTATCCAAGCGATGTGAGTGATGATG
>CALFWA010000295.1 GCA_937928035.1 uncultured Caldilinea sp.
CCGGACGTTGGGCGCAGTTTCGCCATATCACGCTGCCGTTGCTGTCGCCGACGATCTATTTTCTGACGCTCTATTCAGTGATCGGGACCTTCAAGGCCTTTAATCACATCTATGTGTTGCGCACAGGCGCAGCGCTCGGCACGACCGACACCGCCAGCGTCGTGATCTTCCAGACGTTTCAGCGCGATACACGGTATGGATATGCGTCGGCGCTGGCCGTCTTGCTGCTGGTGGTCATCATCATTCTGACGATTATTAACAATCGCGTGGCGGAGAGGCGGGTCCACTATGGCTGAGGCGCTGGCGCAGTCGCGAACGGTTGCATCTGCTCAACAAAGAAAGAGCCCCCCCATCTTCCGATTTGCGGGCACCTACCTGGTGCTAACGCTCGGCGCAGCGGTGGCGATCGTGCCCTTTCTATACACCGTCAGCGTTTCGCTGATGAACCTGACCGAGGCGAACGGCGGCGCGTGGCTGCCCAGTACGCCGCAATGGCGCAACTATATCGACGCCTGGAATCAGGCCCGTTTTTCTCTTTACATCTGGAACAGCGTGCGCATCGCCGCCATCACGGTGGTCGGAGAGCTTGTCTTCTGCACGCTGGCCGCATATGCCTTTGCGCGCATGGAGTTCTGGGGCAAGAATCTGCTTTTCAGCCTGCTGCTCTCGACGCTCATGTTGCCCGAAGCGATCACGTGGGTGCCGAACTTCATCACCGTCTCTTGGCTGGGGCGCGTCGGCCCAATTCCGTGGATCAACAATTGGCCGGCGTTGACGATCCCGTTCATGGCCAGCGCCTTCAGCATCTTTTTGCTGCGCCAGTTTTTCATGCAGGTGCCGAGCGACCTGTGGGATTCGGCGCAGATCGACGGGGCCGGCCATCTGCGGTATCTGCTGCAGGTGATGATTCCGCTCTCGCGGGCCGCCCTCATGACGTTGGTGCTGTTCAGTTTCATCGGCGCCTGGAACGCGCTGGCCTGGCCGATTCTGGTGACGACGACGCCCGATTGGCGCCCCATCACCTATGGGTTCTTCGCCTTCATCGATGAAGCGGGAGCGCAATTTCATCTGCAGATGGCCGGTTCGGTGATCACGATGGCGCCGGTCATCGTGCTCTATTTTTTCACGCAGAAGACGTTTATCGAGGGCATCGCCACCTCTGGTCTGAAAGGATAGCGTCAAACAGCGGCTCGGCCGTTGTGGATATAAATTTCAGGAAGCAGATCGTTCCAATGTTTCAAGAGGAGATCCTATGAAAACATTTCGATGGCTCATTGCACTTCTGCTCGTGACGGCGTTTGCCGTTTCGGCTTGCGCGCCGATGCCAGCCGCCCCGGCGGCACCCGCAGCGCCGGCGGCGGAAGCGCCGGCTACAGCCGAACCTGCGCAGGAAGGCGGCGTCTACACGAACGTCGATCCAAGCGGGCAGACTGTCGTCTGGTGGCATCAGCACTCTGGCCGACGCGAAGAGGGGTTGAAAGGGTTGATCGCTGAGTTCAACGAAACTAATGAGTTCGGCATCACGATCGACGCACAGAACCAGGGCGGCTACGATGAAATTCGCAACAAGGTCAACTCGAGCATTGCCGCCGGCGAACTCCCTGCTGCGTTGCTCGTCGGGTATCAGAATGATCAGTCCTTTTATCAGCTCAACGACACGCTCGTCGACCTGAACTTGCTGCTGTACGATCCGAAATGGGGGATGAGCGAAGAGGAGATCGCTGATTTCTACCCGGCGTTTCTGGAGCAGAGCGTGAATCCGCTGTTTGACAACCAGCGCCTAGGCTGGCCGCCCAACCGCTCGATGGAGGTGATCTATTACAATCAGACGTGGCTCGAAGAGTTGGGCTTCTCCGGACCGCCCACGACGCCGGCTGAATTCAAGGAGATGGCGTGCGCAGCGGCGGCGGCCAATGGCGATGGCACCGGCGGCTACATCCTGCGCGACGACGCTTCCGCCGTGGCGTCCTGGACGTTCGCCTTTGGCGGCCATGTGTTGACGGAAGACGGCGCCGGCTATGTGTACAACAGCCCGGCCACCGTCGAGGCAATGAAATTCCTGAAGGACCTTTACGACTCGGGCTGCGCCTACTTCTTCACCGAAGGCTTCCCGAATCCGCAGTTTGCCGCGCGCAAGGCGATCTTCACGCAGGGCTCCACCTCGGGCATTCCCTTCTACGCAGCCGACATCGCCAAGGTTGCGGAGGAGCAAGGACGCACGCCGGACGAGTGGGGCGTGGCGGCGATTCCCCACACAACGCCGGAGCCGGTACAGAACATCTACGGCGGCGACGTAATGATCGCCAAGACGACGCCGGAGCAGGAGCTGGCCGCCTGGATCTTCATCAAGTGGTTCACCTCGCCGGAAATTCAGGCGCGCTGGGTGGAGATCAGCGGTTACTTCCCGACCCGCGCCAGCACGGCGCAGTACTTCTCCGAGGCTGTCCTGGCGAACAAGCCGTTCCAGCAAGGTGTGGCGCTGCTGCCCTACAGCGCCTATGAGCCTCAGTTGATCTCCTACCAGGCGGTGCGCGACGCCGCCACCCGGGCGTTCAACGAGATCATGCAGGGCGCCGATATTCAGGCCACGCTGGACAACCTGACCGCCTTCGCCAACGAGCAAGAGGCGACGATGATGGCCGAGATGGGCCGGTGATGTTGTGCTGAACCGCTCATGCCGCAGCGGATGGGGGGACTCCCGTTATCGGAGTCCTCCTCATCTTTTTTCATTAAAGCGGCGCCGTCTGAAAATGCAGGGATTGTCGGGAAGCGTTTCTGGTGGAAAATGGCCCTGTGGGATCAGGTGAATTTCATCACTTTGAAGAACTCATAATAGCGAACAGAGCCATCCGGCTGCTTCTCGCCCCAAGTCTCCAGCCAGCGTTGTTTGGCGCCTTCCGGATCGCTGAACTGCGACCGATGACAGAGAATGGCCTCGATTTTGGTGGAAATTTCAGCCGTGATGTCGAGTTTCAGCGTCGGCGCCTCGTGGCCGTGCACATACAGGTATTTGATCTTGTGAGGTTGATAGCCCTCGTCCGCCAGATCAGGATAGAACATCGGGTTGTCGGCGGCCGGGAAAATGGCCTCAATGGCGATCAAGCCAGCGTTGCGGTGGTCTGGATGGTTGATATAGCCGTCGCCAACGAAATAGCGGTCGGGATTGGTGCAGATGATCAGTTCTGGGCGAATTCGGCGGATCTCGCGCGTCACGCGCTTGCGAATGGCGCGATGCGGACGCAGGAAGCCATCTTCTTCCCCCATAAAGAGCACTTCTTTGACGCCGCACAGGCTTGCAGCCTTACGCTGTTCAATTTGACGCATGGCGATCAGTTGGTTGCGCGTGATTTCTGGATTGTGATTGCCTTTGTCGCCGTTCGTCAAAACCATGTAGGTGACTTCAATGCCCTGTCGCGCCATCTGAATGCTGGTGCCGCCGCAGATGAAATCGGCGTCATCTGGATGGGCGACGATCACCAGGGCGCGTTTCACATCAGACCAGTCAGGAACGGTTTCGATATGCGAATGGTCCATACCCAATACACACTTTCGTCAAAAAGAGATACAGACGCAACTTTATAACGGGTGAAATCAAACGGGAAAAGCCTTAGACAGGTGTTCCCGGTGGGTTCATACGATCAAAAAAGGAACCCCTGTCGCCAGAGGTTCCTTGGGTCGGCTGATTCGGATTGAAGCGCCCGTTACGGGACTACGACTTTATCTTCTCCAGTGCAGAGTAGCCAGGTCCTTCAGAGAAATATAGAGCATTTAATTCGGCGGCGTATCGATACTCTTCGGGCAGGTCCTCTTCTGGCAGAATGGCGTCGACTGGGCATTCAGGGACGCACGCGCCACAGTCAATACATGTATCCGGATCGATATAGTACCAGGGCCACTCATCTTCCGGGAATCCCGGAACGATGCATTCTACAGGACACACCTCTGCACAGGCGCCATCGCGAATGCAAGGGTCAAAAATCACATGCGTCATGAAAAGACCTCCTGAATTGTGGAATGATCTATGCTTGTCTTCAAGAATGCATTGTCACCCAACCTCATCGCCGCCATGAAGATTCACGTTGACAGACGAGCTTGTGAGACCAGGCAAATCTGATGTTTTCCGTCAGTTTGTGCCGTGAGGCACAATCTCAGGAACGATTGTAGCGACGTTTCCGGCAAATGTCAACTGATCTATAACTTTTTCGTTTAATTTACCGAACATCACGTTGAAGTAGGGTTTAGCGCAAGTTAACTTTCGGCGACGGTGGCCAGACCTTCTGGGTCCAGGATCGTGATGCGCTTGCGCCCAATGTCGATATAGCCCGCAGCTTTCAGATCGTTGAGGACCTGGGTCGCCGTCTCCCGATAGGTACCTACGCTTTCCGCCAAGTCCTGATGGGTGAAACCGGTGATCTCGTTGCTCCCCTGCTCCTCTGCAAGACGCAGAAGCAAGCTGGCTAGTCGCGCCGGGATTCCTTTGAACGCCATGTTCTCCAGACGTTCCTCCGCCTCGCGCAAACGGTGACCGGTGATTTCCAAGATGCGCAGCGCCACCTGAGGCTTGTTCAAAATCAAGCGCTCCAGATCGCTGCGGCTCATCACGCAGATGAGACAGTCTTCGACAGCCTCGGCGAACGTATTGTGCATCTTCGCTCCCAATAGCGCCATCTCGCCGAACAGTGTGTGCGGACCAAGCGTCGTGATCACCAGTTTTTTCCCTTCCGGGCTGATGCGATATAGCTGAACTTTTCCCTCTTTAAGGATGAAGAGTACCTCGCCCGGCTCTTCCGGCCGGTAAAAGACGCGGCCCTTCGGAACGGTGCTTATCGTCGTGATGCGATTGAGCTCTTCCATCTCACGCGGGGAGAGGTCTTGAAACACCATCAGCTCGGAAAGATAGCGCATTTTCTCTGCGGGTTGGGCAATCGTCGAGGATTTTTCTTCCACCGTTTTCCACTCCTGTCTATCGGTAGTCCCGGTTTCAGTGGTCCCGATTTACACCTTCTACAATTATGAATCCCGTATGAGCAAAAAAGCAAGTCATCATAACCCTTTTGACTTTACAACGTCTTCAGAAATAGAGCATTTCATCTTCTGATTTTTTTCTCTTCCAGTAGGAGGGGCCACAATGCATGGCGAAAACGGTTTTTCGAAGATATTTTATGTTATGTTAACCATCGGCGTTATCGGCATCATCGGATTCTTTCTCGTGGCTGCGGGCGCGCTTGGAGGCATATAGGCGAGAGGTTCATAGACGTGCCTCGCGCAGCGCATGTTGGTGGATGACGCCCTCTGCAGAATAAATGAGTAGGGCCAGCCAGATAATAGCGAAGCCGATCAGACGCGTCTGGTCAAATGGTTCATGGAAGATCAACAACCCAACCAGGAACTGAAGGGTCGGCGCAATATACTGTAAAATGCCTAGCATCGACAAGGGAATCAGGCGCGCAGCCGACGCAAACCACACGAGCGGCATGACGGTCACGAGGCCGGTGGAGAGCAACAGCAACGTCTTCTGCCATCCAAAGGCCAACAGACTGGGGTGACCGCTCAGGTCCCGATAGAAGAGCAGCGCCAGCGCAGGTAAGAAGAGCGCACCGGTCTCCAGTGTAAGCCCCTGCATGGAGCGAAGCGTTCCATGCTTTTTGAGCAGCCCGTAGAAGCCAAAGGTGAAGGCCAACGCCAGCGCGATCCATGGCGCCTGACCGTAGCTGAGGGTCAAAAATAGCACACCTGACGCAGCCACGGCGATCGCAGTCCACTGCCCGGCGCGCAGCCGCTCGCGCAGAAAGAGCACGCCGATCAGCACGCTGACCAAAGGATTGATGAAATAGCCCAGGCTCGTCTCAATGACGAAACCGGCGTTGACGCCCCAGATATAGGTGTACCAGTTGGCGGCGAGGATGGCGCCTGCGACAGCGTAAAGGCCCAGTGTGCGTGGGTTGCGCAGCGCCGGCCCTAGCCATGCCCATTCTTGGCGCGCGGCGAGCAAAATCACCAGAAAAGCCAAAGACCAGACCACGCGATGACCGAGAATGTCCAGTGCCGGTACCGGTGCCAGCAGCCGAAAATAGAGGGGAAAAGCGCCCCAGATTGTGTAACAGGCGATGGCAAACCCCATGCCTCGCCGTTCGTCGTCGTGCATCAGAACCTTAATTTCTTAGTGAGACCTTAACTGCCTGAATTAGAAAAAGAACACTCATGCCGGAGCGCAAAAGCTGCTCTATTTCACCGGGTGCTTCTGCATCGGCCTTTCGGTCAAGATCGACCTTCTGTCTTTAGAAAGGCGACGACCAGCGCCGTCCATTCTTCCTCGAACGATCCGGTAGCTATAGGCTTGCCTGCGCGACGGTACCAGTAGGCGGCATTGCCAAGGTCGCCCTCCACGCGATGGAGATAGGCATGCACCCAGTCAAGCGCCGGGCCGCCCGGCTGGGTAATCTCATGGGCGCGATCCCAATCGCCCTTCGCAGCATACCAGAGCGCCTGCAACGCAGGGCTCACGCCTCTCGGCGGCGTCGCCTGTGCTAAAGAGGCGCGAAATTCAGATAGCTCCATAGTTTCCCTTTATGTGCGCCAGGCGGCGGCCGCCAACAATAGCCAGCCGACAATGAAGGCCGCGCCGCCGATCGGCGTGATGGCGCCGAGCCAGCGCATGCCGGTCATGGCCATGACAAATAGACTGCCGGAAAAGAAAACGATTCCCAAGATGAAGAGCCAGCCTGCCCAGACAGGCAACGCGCTGGCCGGCCACTTTTCCAAGGCCAGCGCCACCGCAAACAGCGCCAGCGCATGGTAGAACATATAGCTGACGCCGGTCTGATAATTCGCCAGCAGGGCTTCTTCGATGCGGCTGCGTAACGCATGGGCGCCAAACGCCCCCAACGCCACCGACAGACTGCCCAGCAAAGCTGCGATGAGAAAGAAAGTGCGTTCCATATTCACTCCGAAAGCGTGCAAGCGAAGGATGAACCTTGCGCCCGACCCAAGTTGATTTGACGTTTAGGTCGTCATTCTATGTGCATTATATGTCCTGCAACGGCTCCGGCAATAATTGTGGGGATTCATCGCAGCTATCGCCTTGAGATGAAGTTCGGTGTGACGTCTGGCGGATCAGGGGTGCAACATCGCCTTTACAAAAGAGCGCACACTCTAAGCGGCGATCTTGATAGCAAAACATGCAATGGCTGTGGAAGCGTCTCGGATGGTGCAGATTATTTGAATCTTTGCCTCAAATCGAGTACATTTTTGATCGGAACCGTCAACCGATCATCGACAAGCAATCTGAAGTGCATCCATGAAAACCTCTGTATACTGGACCGAAGATTGTCCTCGACCCGCCAACCTTCCTGTCAGCCCATTGCCCGAAACCATCGACGTCGCCATCATCGGCAGCGGCTACACCGGCCTCAACGCGGCGCTCGCCCTGTGCAGGGCCGGCGCATCGGTGGCCGTGCTGGAAAAAGAGACCGTCGGTTGGGGCGCCAGCAGCCGCAACGGCGGCATGGCGTTGACCGGCCTCAAAGAGAGCATGCCGGTGGTCTTCAAGCGCTACGGCGCAGAGATGGGTCGGGCCTTCTGGCAGTGGTCGCTGGATGCGGTGGACTATGTCGAGCAATTGACGGTCGAAGAAGAGATCGACTGCAACTTCGTGCGCAGCGGCCATCTGCTGCTTGCCTTCAAGCCGCAGCACTTCGCCTATTTTGTAGAGGAAGTGCGCTGGTTTCGCGAACAGCTCGGCTACACCGACCTCTGGGTCGTGAGCAAGGCCGAACTACGCAGCGAGATCGGCTCCGCCGCCTATCACGGCGGATTGGTCGATTCCAGAAGCGCAGGGCTGCATCCGGCCCGCTACATCTTCGGCCTGGCGCAGGCGGCGGCGCGCAAAGGCGCGCTGCTGGTGGAGCGCACGGCGCTGATGGACATCAAGCGGACGCGCACCGGCTTTTTGGTGATCACCAACAGAGGAACGTTGAACGCGCGTGAGGTGTTGGTTGCCACCAACGGCTACACCACGAACGTCATCCGACCGCTGCGCCAGGGCGTCTTTCCGGTAGGCAGCTACATCATCACCACCGAACCGCTGCCGCTTTCCTTGCAAGAGGAGCTGAGCCCGCGCAGGCGCATGTTCTTCGACAGTAAACATTTCCTCAACTATTTCCGACTGACGCCCGATGGGCGCATGCTCTTCGGCGGACGCCACAACCTTTCGACTTCGCTCGACCTCATCGACAGCGCGCGCAAGATGCAGGCGCGCATGTTGGAAGTCTTCCCGCAACTGGCGGGCGTCTCGATCTCCCACACTTGGAGCGGCAACCTGGGCATTGCGCTAGACTTGATGCCGCACGCCGGCCGCGTCAACGGCGTCCATTACGCGTACGCCTACGCCGGCCACGGCGTCTCCATCGCCAGTTTGTTGGGCAAGGAGATGGGCGAGGTGTTGGCGGGAAAACGCACCTCCACGCTTTTTGCACAGATCAAGCACCCGCGCTATCCATTCGTGCCCTATGATCGGTTCTACCTGCCGTTGGTGTCCACCTGGTTTCGGGTGCTGGATTGGATTACATGAACTCACAGCAAGTTCGGCGCAGAGAGCGCAGACCCTTGCGGCGGCTGTGCAGAAATAACGCTATAAGCCCCTCCATTGAACGAAAAGAGAACCACCTATGAAATATGGAGTTTTCACCGTCATGTTGCCTGACCTGACTCCGGAGGAGGCGGCGACCGCGATCCGAGAGGCGGGCTATGAGGGGGTGGAGTGGCGCGTCGCAGCGACGCCCCCAGAGGTGAAGAACGAATCCCCTTCCTTTTGGCGCAACAACCTTTGCACGCTGGCGCCCACCCTGGCGGAGGCAAGACGCGCGCGTGCACTGGCGGAGGCGGCGGGGCTGGCGATCCCCAACCTGGGCGCGTACATCGATGTAGGCGATCTGGCCGCCGTCGAAACGACCCTGCAATTTGCAGCCACCGCCGCTGCTCCTGCGATCCGCGTGGGCGTGGCGCGCACCAATTCACCGGAGGCCTTTGCGACGCTTTTCCAACGCAGCTTCGCTTTTCTGCAAGAGGTGCAGGCCTTGGCGCAGCGCTACGGCGTCAAGGCGCTGATCGAGATGCACCACGGCACGATTGCAGCCAGCGCCTCCGCCGCTCGGCGGCTGGTGGACGGTTTCGACCCGGCCTGCATCGGGGTGATCTACGACTGCGGCAACATGGTCTTTGAAGGCTACGAGGACTATCGTCGCGGCCTGGAAATCCTGGGGCCTTACCTGGGCCATGTCCATGTTAAGAACGCCGCCTTTGAGCGTCCGTCGGGTGAGGGCGTGTGGCGGCCGCGCTGGTCGCCGCTGCACGACGGCGTGGTCGATTTCTATGCGCTGTTTCAGGCGCTGCGCAGCGTCGGATATGATGAATGGATCGTCGTCGAAGATTTCAGTCAGCGCTATGATTCGCACACGGCGCTTCGGGAAAATCTGAAATTCTTACGCAACATTGAACAATCAATTCAATAGACGTTATCCGTAAAGTAATCTGTCGAATGTTCTTGAACAAACAAGATAAACTGAGGGTATGCCAAAAGCCAGAGACTATCACCTCGGCGAAGAAGAATTGGTCGTGATTGAAGCGTCCATTCGTCATGATAAACGTCCTGAGGTGCGACAGAGATGTATCGCCATTCGCCTCCTTCATCTGGGACATAAACCGGAAGAAGTTGCCGAAATGCAAGCGGTCAGCAAGCCGACCATATATGGCTGGATTGACCGTTGGCGAAGTGGCGGAGTAGAAGGGTTAGCCAATCGGCCCAAAAGTGGACGGCCGCTGAAAGCGGATGATGCGTACAGTCTGACCTTGTTGGATGTGATCGAAAAAGAGCCTTCCGAATTGGGATACGATTTCACCATCTGGACGATTGATCGCTTACGTGCCCATCTTAAGAAGGTCACCGGAATAGATTTGAGTGAAAGCCGATTTCGGGCCTTACTCAAGCGAAAAGGATATCGATATCGTCGTCCAA
>CALFWA010000296.1 GCA_937928035.1 uncultured Caldilinea sp.
CTTTGGCCGCTCGCGCGTCGCCGCCGAGCTGTTGCTCACCTATCTACGTGCAGCGCTGGAGCGTGGTCGCAGCCGGAGGGCGCAATCCCCTACCCTCGGCGACGAGGCCGCTGCGATGACACAGAAGCTCGATGTCGCCGAGCATGTGCAGGGGTACCGGGGCGGCTATCTGCCGGCGGAGCGGCGCAGCATCGAAGCAGGGCTGCGCAGCGGTCATGTGCGCGGAGTCGTCGCCACCAATGCGCTGGAGCTGGGCATCGACATCGGCGGGTTGGCCGCCGCCATCGTGTGCGGATACCCGGGCGGCGTTGCTGCGACCTGGCAGCAGTTCGGCCGCGCCGGCCGCACCACCGAAGCGGCGGTGGCGGTACTGGTCGCCACCGCCGGCCTGCTCGACCAGTATGTGATTCGCCACAGCGAGTTTCTGTTCGAGCAGTCGCCGGAGCATGCGCTGATCCACCCCGACAACCTGATGCTTCTCCTCGACCATGTGCGCTGCGCTGCGGCAGAGCTTCCTTTTCACCAGGATGAAGCGTTCGGCGCCAGCCCTTATCTGCGCGACGTGCTTGCGCTGCTGGCCGAGCAGGGCGAAGTGCAGCGCCACGGCGAGCGCTTTTTCTGGAGCGGTCTCCGCCATCCGGCGCGGGAGGTGAGCCTGCGCAGCGTCGGCGGCGACCCTGTGCTCATTCAAAGGGTGGGACCATCGCCAGAGCACGAGAAAAGCGCTCCCTGCGTTCTCGGCGAAGTGGATCAGGCGAGCGCCCAACTTCTGGTGCACGAGGGCGCGATTTATCTGCATGGCGGGCAGAGTTATCTGGTGCAACGGCTCGACCTGGCGGCGCTGCGCGCGGACGCAACGGCTGTCGACGTGGACTATTACACAGAGGCTATCTCCGACGCCGAGGTGGATCTCCTCGCCTGCCATGCCGTGCGTTCGGCGGGAGGCTCTCTGGCCGCCTGGGGCGACGTCGCCGTACACACCCAGGTGATCGGCTATCGCAAGATCAAACGCACCACCCATGAGACGCTGGGCGTCTATCCGCTGGACTATGCGCAGCGCACGCTCGAAACGAACGCCTACTGGTGCGAGATTGCGCCGGCGGTGCAACAGGCGCTAGAAGCAGCCGGCCTCTGGTTCGACTCGGTCAACGACTACGGCCCGAACTGGGAAGAACAGCGCGCCATCGTGCGGGCGCGCGCTCGGGGACGTTGCGCTATCTGCGGCGCGCCGGAATCGCCTGGCCGTCAGCATGACGTTCATCACAAAATTCCGTTTCGCCTCTTCGGCTATGTGCCCGGCCTCAACGACTTTTACCTGGAGGCCAACAGGCTGGAGAACCTAATGCTCGTCTGTCGAGGATGTCACCGTCGCATCGAGACCGCGGGCCGCTATCAGACCGGGTTGGATGGGCTGGCGTATCTGCTGAGCAACCTGGCGCCGTTGCATCTGATGTGTGACCTTGGCGACCTCGGCGCGTATGTGGCGCGCGGAGATCCGATCGGGCGAGCCGAACTGCGCGACGCTCGAGAGCAAGCGCCGCGCGTCTATCTGTACGAACGCACACCAGCGGGGCTGGGATTCAGCGCGCTGCTCTATGAGCTGCACGAGACATTGCTGGAGGCGGCGCTGGAAAGCGTGCAGTCGTGCGGCTGTGCGCACGGCTGCCCGGCCTGCGTCGGCCCTGTGCTCGACGATCAGCCGCTTCCGCTACAGACCAAGCGACTGACCCTGGCGTTGCTTGAACGAATTGCATTGTGAAAGCAGTTTGTCACCGTATCTCTAAGCGCTCCCTTGGGAGCATCCCAGGAATCCTGCTATGATGAGTCTGAATGTGCGCACCTGGGGTGTGCCCTTTCGCATCGGAGCAACCTCCTACGTGATCGAGGCAGGTCTGGTCGAAAATGCGATGTTTTTGGCGCCCTATGTACAAGATATGCAGCTTGTACTTTTCGATCTGCCGTCAGGACCGAGTAATCTTCCCGACGAAGCGACCGCAGCGCAGCTAGCAGAGATCGGCGCCCGCAGCGACCTTTCCTATACGGTGCATTTAATGGAGGATCTGCAATCTGTCTGTTCCGACCGGTGCGACTCTGAACAGTGTGAATCTGTGGATGGCCTTCATTCATCCCAACGCTCAGCCCACAAAGTCATCGAGCGCACGCGCGCCCTGTCTCCGTGGGCATGGGTGGCGCATCTCGATGGGCAAAGTGCAAAGGCAAACAATTTTCGTCCGGATATGATGTCCGAGTGGTGGCAGCAGGCCGGGAGAGCCGTGCGACAGGTCTGCCGATGGACCGGCGATGCAAAGCGGCTGGCAATCGAGAACTTGGAAGGATATCCAGCCGATCTTGTCATGCCGGTGGTGGAGCAGACGAAGGCAAGCCGTTGCGTCGACGTCGGTCATCTCTGGCTGGAAGGCTGCGATCCGACGTTCCATTTGCATATAGCCTGGAAGTGGCTGCGCGTTGTGCATCTGCATGGGGTGAGCGATGATCCGGTGCAAGGCCCTTGCGATCACTCTTCGCTGGCATGGGTGGCGCCCCTCGCCCTCGACGGCGTTGTGCACCTGCTCTTGTGCAGGCGCTATACCGGCGTTGTGACGCTGGAGGTCTTCGGCGAGGAGGATTTCTGGTCATCTCTGGAGGCGCTTCACGCCAGCGTCTGCCGTTTTGTTGATCGATAAGAAATCAGCGTCCAAATCATGGTAAAACAATTTACGCTCATTTTGGGCGGTGCACGCAGTGGGAAAAGCAACTATGCAGAAGCCCAGGCTGCAGCGCTTGACGGCGAGGTGCTCTATGTCGCCACCGCCGAGGCGTGGGACGAGGAGATGGCGGCGAGGATTGCGGCCCACCGCAGCCGGCGACCGACGACGTGGCGCACACTCGAGGCGCCGCGTCAGACCGGCGCAGCCATTGCCGCGGCGCTGACGCCGGACGTCGCCTGCGTGGTGGTGGATTGCATCACGCTGCTGGCGAGCAATGTGCTGTTGAGTTTGCCGGAAACGAGCGACGAAGCCACGGCCACAAGTGCGCTCCTCACCGAAATCGATGCACTGTTGGCGGCCTACGCCCAAAGCCACGCAACGTGGTTTGTCGTCTCCAACGAAGTCGGCCTGGGCATCGTACCTGCCTACCCGTTGGGACGTCTTTACCGCGACGCGCTGGGTCGCGCCAATCAGCGGCTGGCGGCGGCTGCAGATCGCGTGGTGTTTATGGTTGCAGGTTTGCCTATGATAATTAAGTAACGGAGAGAGGTTCGATGTCCATCAAGCCTGACCACTGGATCCGACACATGGCGTTGGAGCACAAAATGATTGAGCCCTTTGTAGAGAGTCAGGTGCGCCAAGGCGTGGTCTCCTACGGGCTGAGTAGCTTCGGCTACGATATCCGCGTGGCCGATGAATTTCGCATCTTCACGCCTGCTACTGGCCAACTCAGCGTCATCGACCCGAAGGCCGTCGACGACCGAGCCATGATCCCGTATCGAGGCGATGTGTGTATCATCCCCCCAAACAGCTTTGCTCTGGCGCGTACGGTGGAATATTTTCGCATTCCACGCAATGTGCTTACGATCTGTCTGGGCAAGAGCACCTATGCGCGCTGCGGCATCATCGTCAACGTCACGCCTTTTGAGCCGGAATGGGAAGGATTCGTTACGATTGAGATCAGCAACACGACGCCGCTGCCGGCCAAAATTTACGCCAATGAGGGCATTGCGCAGGTGATTTTCTTTGAAGGTGAACAGCCTGAGGTCTCTTATGCAGATCGCAAGGGAAAATATCAGGGGCAACAGGGCATTACCTTACCGCGGCTATGACTGCGACCGAGCAGAATGGTTGGGCTGGCAGAGGCGCGCCTGGATGGTGCCGGGTGAACAGAGAAACGTAATCAGATCGTTTTGAACTGCAAATGGCGTGTCGATCGAAGCATAGTTCGACCAGGAGATTGCGTCGGAAAGTAGCCAGCGGTGACCATCGATCTCTAAAATGTAAGGATATCCCCAAACGGCACAGGCGCGCATAAAGTTGAAAATGCGTCGAGCAGACCACTCTGTCGAAATGGCGAAATCTTCTGGGCGAGGCCAGGGCTGATAGCTTCCACCGGGCGGCTGCCGCCGGTAGGGGAGCTCTCCGCCGGCGACGTGTTGGAGCACCTCCGCCAGGAGGCGACCGCCCACCCTGGCCATCAGCCGGGTAGCGTCATGCTCTGAGATGCCATCGGGAAGTGGGACGGGGCGCTGCGCGGCGATCGGGCCGGTGTCGAACTGGGTGTCCATCCAGTGCACGGTCACGCCTGTGCGTTGTTCACCGGCGCGAAATTGCCAGAAGAGCGGAGCAGGGCCGCGGTAGTTCGGCAACAGAGAAGGATGCACGTTGAGGAACCCATGCTGCGGCGCCAACAACAGGGGTTCAGGCACGAGCCATGGGAAGCAGGCCACGACGCCCACTGCCGGCGCCAGCGACTTCAGCGCCAGCAAAGTCTCCTCGGCTTTGATGCGTTTGACTCCATACAGTGGAATGCCGTTGCGCCAGGTGGTGGTAAGCACGCTCTCCTGCACAAAAGTGGAGGTGAGCGGCACCGAACTGGGATCATTTTCTGCGACAACTGCGTTCGGGGGGAGCAACGGCTGAATCGTCGCCAAGCCGGAGAGGCCAGGCAAATTTTGTCCGGCCAGCCACACCGCAGCAATTTTGATGCGCGCGGCGATCAAAGACTCTAACACGATGCGGCTGTAATCACAGTCCGAACCCAAGAAAACGATCTCAAAGGCCATGTGGCCGCCTCTCCATTCGACGGTCAGGTTTCTATGTTGTGCGGCGGGGCCCATTCCGCCATGTCGCGCGTGGCGATAATATCGACGCCGGTGTTCAACACATTGCGGACGATTATATCACCGCTTGCGATGGGAGCGGAGACGCGCACGGTGCGCAACGCTCGGCAGATTTCCAACACCTTGTCTTTGGGCGCCGGTCTGCTCGTCCGCACCGGCAGCCTGGCCCAGCGCGCCTTGTCGATGGCGACGGTGGTAGTCACCATGCGCTGCGGGGCCGTATGCTCCTGGATCGCATACTCCTTGCCGCGTCGACAGGAAAAGCCGCGCACTTCGACGATGGCGTGCTCCTCCAGGTCCTCGTCCACCTCCAGACGGCAGCCCAGCGGACAGCCGATGCAGAGATAACGTACTGTGACAATTTCACCCATGGCATCGCCCTTTCCTCGTATCACCGCTCTGCGCTTCGACCCACGATGTCGATGCGGAGCGCGTCGTCGTGGAAATGCTGCAGAATAACCGGCTTCAACTTTAGGTTGACCATCTCCGCCGGAAAGACGTAGCGCAGCCGTTTCTCGTGCACAATGCGACCATCGGGCGCGACCAGACGAAGTTTGCAGGCCTCCAGCCTGCGACGCGTGCGCATGTAGACGGTGTGCTCCCGTTCGGTGGAGATGGTGTGCGGCACACAGTATGCGACGTTTTCGCCTGGCAGCAGGCGCACGTTGTCGGGGCGCAGAGGCGCTCCGATGGCGAACAGACCTGCGCTGCGTCCGGCCAACATTGCCTCGGCGCTGACGAAATCGACTAGGTCATGAATGTGCACCACATTGCCACAGGCGAAGACGCCGTTGAGCGAACATTCCATTGCGCTGGTCACAACCGGACCACGGGTGACCGGATCCATGCGGAGCCGCAGCCGCTCGGAGAGTTCATTCTCAGGGATCAACCCGATGGAAATCAGCAGCGTGTCGCACTCGACCTCCCAAGCGCGCTCCAGCTGAGGACGAAGGTTGTCGTCAACCGGCGCCACGGTCACTTTTTCGACGCGGTTGTGGCCGTGGATTTCAACCACGGTGGTGGAAAGATGGAGCGGGATGTCGAAATCGTGCAGGCATTGAACGATGTTGCGATTCAGGCCGTTGGGATGCGGCATCAACTCAAAGACGCCCGCCACCTCCACGCCCTCCAACGTCAGCCGCCTGGCCATGATCAACCCGATGTCTCCAGAGCCTAGGATTGCGACGCGACGCCCGGGAAGCCAGCCGTAAAGGTTCACCAGCCGTTGCGCCATGCCGGCGGTGAAGACGCCTGCGGGCCGCGCGCCCGGAATCCGAACGGCGGCGCGCGTGCGTTCGCGCGCGCCCATGGCAAGCACGACGGCGCGCGCCTCAACCAGCGAGACTCCCGCTTCCCTTGTCATCAACTTGACGCGACGCTGCAGATCGATGTCGAGCACAAAGGCGTCGGTCACGATGTCGATCCTGTGCGCCAGCGCCTGCTTCATCACGCGTTGCGCATATTCCGGGCCCGTCAACTCCTCGCCAAAGCGATGCAGTCCAAAGCCGCAATGGATGCACTGCAGCAGGATGCCGCCCGCCTCCGGCTCGCGATCGACGACCAGGATGTGGTCGGCGCCGGCCTCCTGGGCCGCCACCGCCGCCTCCAGGCCGGCCGGGCCGCCGCCCACGACAATCACGTCATAGCTGCCGCGCAGATGGCGTGGATTGGAGGTGATCATGTTGCATCTGCCTTTTCCTCTTCTGTTCTGGCACACACCAGCCAGGAGCCCGGGCCGCGCTTGGTCACCGCACTCATAGGCAACCGCCGCGCCCTTGCAAGCAGCTCCATACAGCGAATGGTGCAGAACCCGCCCTGACACCGCCCCATGCCAGCCCGCGTGCGAAATTTCACGCCGTCCAGCGTACAGGCGCCCCGTGCGATGGCGTCCAGCACTTCCCCTTCGGTGACTGTTTCACAGCGACAGACAATGCGACGGTAGCGCGGATCGCGCAGCGCAAGGGCGATCTGTTCCTGCGTAGACAGGGCGGCGAAGTGGATCGGCGCCGGACGCTTTGCGATGAAGTCATCGCGCAGATCCAGCTTCAGACGCTCGTCTCGCAAGAGTTCCACCACACTGCGCGCAATGGCGGGCGCAGCGGTCAGGCCGGGCGATTGGATGCCGGCCACGTTAATAAAACCCCGTTTCGCCGTTGGGCCGATGATGAAGTCCTCACCGTCCGCCGCTGCGCGTAGACCTGCGAACTGGGCGATCACATCCTTCTCGTGGATGCCGGGCGCCAGCCGACGCACTGCATCAAAGACAGTCTGCGCCCCGCGCGCGCTGGTGGTGAGATCGGCGCGATCGTGCACGTCTTCGGCGGTTGGCCCCACCATGATCGTCCCGTCATAGGTGGGGATGATCAGGATTCCCTTTGACACCGGCGAAGGACAAGGGAAAATGACCCGTTTCACCAGCCCGCGCAGCCGCTTGTCAAGCAGATATTCCTCCCCCTTGCGCGGGTGGATCGTAAACGTCTGCACTCCCGCCATGGCGGCGATAACGTCGGCGTACAGCCCCGCAGCGTTGATCACAAAGCGGCTTTCCAGACAGGCCCCCGGGGTGACAATTTCCCACAGATCGCCCTTTTGATGCAGGCGGCGCACCGGCAGGCCGGTCAGCAGCGTCACGCCGTTTTGCACGGCGTTTTCCGCCAGCGCGTAGCAGGCTTCATAGGGGTTGACGACCGCGGTGGTCGGCGCATACACCGCAGCAAGGATGTCGTGGCTGAGCGCCGGTTCCTCGCTGCGAATGCGCGCCGGCTCCCACCGCTCGACGCCGGGGATTCGTTTCACCGCCGCATGACGGAGCAACCGGTCGAGCACAGGAAGCTGCTCCTCGTGCAGCGCGACGGTCAGCTCGCCCACGCGCGCAAAGCCAAAGCCCAGATCGGCGGCCAGCTCATCCCAAAGCTGGTTGCCTTCCCACTCGAGACGGCCCTTCAACGTTTCCGGCGCGGCGTGATGGCCGCCGTGGATGATGCCGCTGTTGGCTTTCGTCGTTCCAAAGCCGACCTCAACTTCCTTTTCGCACAGGGCCACCTCCAGACGGTAGCGACTCAGCTCGCGGGCGATGGCGCAGCCGACAATGCCGCCGCCGATGATGAGGACGTCGAAGAGCATGGGAGCCCTCCTTTCACGCAACGCACAAGGGTTCATCGCTGCTGGTTGGCTACTATATGTTATTGTTGCATGCGAAGGAGGCAGGCTCAACGGTCAGATAACCAGTTTTTGGCGGGTGAGGGGAACGAATATGGGTGTGAATCGAGCTGTCGCGCCGGAAGAGACGACCTTTCATGAACAACCACAGGCTCGACTTCCGGCAGAAGGCTCTTGCGAGGTCAGGGGGGTGTGGCGAGCAAGGATGCGCCTCCCTCCTGAAAGATCGCACAAAAATTCCACAAGAAAGCTCATGAACTTTTCAGATATTTCTCAAACCAGCGCAGCATGCGCTCCCAGGCGTCGGCGGCGGCTTCCGGGCGATAGCTGGCGCGTGTGTCGTTGAAGAAGGCGTGGGGCGCTCCCTCGTAGATGTGGATTTCATTGTCGATGCCGGCGGCGGTGAGCGCCTCTCCCATGGCCAGCACGGCGTCGACGGGGATGCCGCTGTCTTCGGCGCCGTACAGGCCGAGCACCGGCGCTTTGACCTGGGCGGCTTCCTCTGGCGTCAGCGGCGCGCCGTAAAACGGCACAGCCACGGCGAGTTTATCGTTGACCAGCGCCGTCATCAACGTCAGGCGGCCGCCCATGCAGAAGCCGACGACGCCCACCTTGTCCCCGCGTACAAATTCCTGGGCCAGCAGAAAATCGATGGCGCTGCCGATCTCTTCCACGGCGGCGGCCATGTCTAGCTCCATCACCAGCTTGCGCGCTTCGTCCGGCTCGGTTGCAATCTGCCCTTTGTAGAGGTCCGGCGCCAGCGCCACGTACCCCTGCGCGGCAATGCGGCGGGCGACGTCCATGATATGCTCGTTCACGCCCCACCACTCCTGCAACACAATCACCGCGGGCCAGGCGCCTTCACCCTGGGGACGCGCCCAGTAGCCGCTCAACGTCTCGCCGTCCGGGCCGGGATATTCAACCCTGCCCGCCACCAGGCCCTCTTCGGTGGTCATGCTGGTCTCCGGCGAGCCGACGCCTTCGCCGCTGGGAGTCGGCTCTGTGACAGGCCTCGGCGTCTCGCCGACGAGTTGACAGGCGGTGAGCAACAAGCTTGCCGCCGAGAAGCTGCCGATCGCCGCCGTGGCCCGGCTCAAAAATGTGCGGCGGTCGATCTCTCCAATCTGAAATGAGCGCACCAGCTGCATCACATAAATTCGATCCATGGGGTTCCTCCTTGTGAATAAGGGCGTCTGAGGAGTTGCGACAGAGTCAAAATAGCTTTGTCAATCCACGGCAGGATAAGGTGGAGAACGCCGGAAACAGATGCTTCGACGTTGAAAGTATTTTGATGCAAAAAGGGGGCGCTCGATGTAAGACTCAATGCAAAGTCAGGCTTCTGGAAGGCTCGTGGCGAGGAGAGCGCCGAAGCGCACCCAGGCAAAACCATACACCGCCATCGCCAGCGCAGCGTAGACCGGCGCCATCCAGCTTGCCAACGGCAGCAGCGCCTGCGCCAGCAGGCTGGTCATGCCCAACGCGCCGACCAGAAAAAGCGGCCCGGCGATGCGATAGGCGTGCTCGCTGCCGTTGGCCTCGATGGCGACCAGCATCGCGCCCAGGGGCGTCAACACTGCGCCGAAGAGCTGCATGGCGTTGTTGGGCAGCTCAAGCGACAGGAGCGCCGTCGCAACGGCCAGGAGGCCGGCCAGCGCGCCGACCCACGCCATCGCCACGCCGTAACGCGAGGGAATCACGGCGCCGAAGCGGGGCGGCTCCTCGCCGGGCAATCCATAGCGCGACGCCACGCCGACGACGGCCAGCCCCTGGAGCGCAAGCGCAGCGCCTCCGGATGCACCCGCCATCCAGAGAGCCAGCGAGTTTGTCGCAACGTCGCCCAATGGTTGCAGAACTCCCAGGACGGCGTACCCAATCCAGAGCAGCCCTCCAAGGATTGCCAGCGTTCCTGCCGTCTGTTTGAGTCGATCAACGATTGCGCCCAATCGATTAAACTTCATAGTGCACCCGAATGTTGCTCCTGGGCCGGCGCCGCCGGGTCAGGTGTTGTCGTCAGAGGCGCTTCTTGAACAGATCGGAGGCTTGCGTCAGTTCGCCGGATACGCCACTACCACCCCGCGCACGAAGACATCCACCTCCTGGCCGACGCGCAGGTCGGGGCGGGGCAGGCTGCGTACGAGCAACGGCTCGCCGCTGTGCAGCCGCACATGCAGCGCTTGGTCGTGTCCGAAGTAGCGGATGCGCTCGATGTACGCAGCACCGCTGCGCACGGCGCGCAGCTCGAACGCCTCCGGGCGGATCATGATCTCCACCGGCCCCTTCTGCGGCGTGGCGAGGATCACTCTCCCCAACGCACAGTCGGCCACTGCACCTTCGGCGAGACCGGGCAGCAGATTGGCCTCGCCGACGAAGGTGGCCACCTGTCGCGTGGCCGGCCGCGTATAAATTTCGTGCGGCGCACCGATCTGCGCCGCTTTGCCGTCGAACATGACGACCACGATGTCGGCGATGCTGAGGGCCTCCTCCTGGTCATGGGTGACGAAGATCGTGGTGGCGCCGGTGCGTTTGACGATCTCGCGCACGTCTTCGCGCAGGGAAACGCGCAGCGCCGCATCGAGCCGGGAGAAAGGTTCGTCCAGCAAAACGACTGCAGGCTCCGGCGCCAGCGCGCGCGCCAGCGCCACGCGCTGCTGCTGACCGCCCGACAACTGATGTGGATAGCGCCCGCCGTAGCCAGCCATGCCCACCAGCTCCAGCAGCTCTTCTACGCGACCGCGACCGTTGCGCGTGTTGAGCGGGAAAGCGATATTCTGCGCCACGGTGAGGTGGGGAAAGAGCGCGCCGTCTTGAAAGACCATGCCCACGCGACGCGCCTCTGGCGGCACCCAGGCGCCGTCGCCGGCCACCTTACGCCCTTCCAGCCAGACGGTGCCAGCGTTCGGCGTCTCCAAGCCAGCGATCAACCGCAGCGTCGTCGTCTTGCCGCAGCCGCTCGGTCCCAACAGAGCGACGATGGCCCCACGGGGAACGTCGAAGGATACGCCCGCCACCGCTGCGCCGACTTCACCATAACGTTTCACCACATTTTGCACCGAAATTAATGCATCACTCATCGCCTGTGCGAGTTTACAAATTGTCCTGGATTGCTTTATCGATGCCCAGCCGGTTCTGCATGAGCGGCAGCAACAGCAGCGTCGTCAGGGCGATCAGCAAAAAGGCCGGCGGCGCCGCCTGCGTATGCACGCTTTCGCTGGCGGCGGCCCAGATGCGCACCGGCAAAGTGTCGAAACCGGGCGGGCGCAGGAGGATGGCTGTCGGCAGCTCTTTCATCGCCGTGATAAAGACCAACACCCAGCTTGCCAGGATGCCCGGCGCAGCCACCGGCAGCGTCACGCGCCAAAAGACGCGCATCGGCGCAACGCCCATCGTGCGTGCCGCCTCTTCCAGCGACGGCGCCACCGCGCGCAGCGCCGATTCTTCGGTCGAAAGCGACTGAGGCAAAAGCCGGAAGGTGAAGGCGAAGACCAGCGCGAAGATCGTGCCGTAGGCGAAAGGCGCCCAGCGGTTGATCAGCAGCACGAAGGCCAGGCCGATGATGATCCCCGGCAGGGCAAAGGGGCTGCGGCTCAACGTCAACACGACGCGCGAAATTCGACCGGGGAATCGCACCGCCAGATAGAGCGGGCTAAGCGCCAGCGCCGTGGCGAAGGTCGCAGCCAGCGTCGCCACCAGCACGCTGTTCAAACCAAACCTCAAGATGCCTTCGTTGTTGACGCCCCAAATGCGGTCGGCCTCGGTGGGGAAGA
The DNA here is from genome assembly GCA_937928035.1 of uncultured Caldilinea sp. Classification (GTDB taxonomy): domain Bacteria; phylum Chloroflexota; class Anaerolineae; order Caldilineales; family Caldilineaceae; genus Caldilinea. The sequence goes on from CALFWA010000296.1 coordinate 11,758, forward strand.
GCCAGCCTTGCAGGCTAAGGCCGCCCAGCACCAGCAGCGGCAACCCCAACGAAAGGAGCGCAAGCAGGCTCACCAGCGTCAGCGCCAGCCAGCGCCAGCCTCCAAGCCGGACGAGCTGACGCGGTCGCCACACTGTGTCGGACGTCAATCGGCGTTGCCTTCGGCTGAACCAAGCTTCGCCGAAGAGCAACGGCAACGCCAGAAGGATCAACACGACGCTCAAGATGGCTGCGCCGGAGCGATCGATCTGGCCGGTGAACTGGTTATAAATGGCCGTCGTGAAGGTGCGATAGCGCAGCATCGCCACCGTGCCGAAATCGGAGAGAACGTAGAGCCCGACCAGCAGAGCGCCGCCCGCCACCGCCGGCGTCACCAGCGGCAGTGTGATCTGACGAAAGACGCTCCACCCGTTGCGTCCGGCCATGCGCGCCGCCTCCTCCAGCGAACGGTCGAGCGAACGCAGCGCCGCCGCTGTAGGTAGATAGATATAGGGATAGGTGACCAGCCCGATGATGAGAATGGCTCCCCATACGTTGTACAGGGAGGGCAGGGGAACCTCCCCGCGGGCGAACCCGGCGAAATCGATTAGAAAGCGCTCGACGACGCCGCCGCGGCGCAACAGGATAATGTAGGTGATGGCAGCGACATAGCCCGGCAACGCCAGCGGCAGCGCCAGCAGTGCGCGCCAAATTGCGCGACCGGGCAGATCGCTGCGCTCCACCAGCCACGCTGCGCCGACGCCGAGAAGCAGTGCAAAACCGATGGTTCCCACCAGCAACGTCGCAGTCTGCCAGAGCAGGATGGGCATCTGGCCGTACCAAAGCCTGGACCATGTGGCGGCGTCTGCAGCCAGCGCGCGCACCACGATATAGATCAGCGGCGTCACCGCCAGGAGGCTAACGATGGAGGCGATCAAAACCAGAGATGCAGGAGCTTTTCTTGGCAATTTAGCACACCTCTTAGCACACCTCTTAGCACACCTCTTAGCACACCTCAGTGCAGCGACATTGTTTGCAATAAGCAGTTCGGCACATTTTCCATTAGAGAAGAATTGTATCACATTGAACAAAATTGATTCACATAAACATTCGTGCAAAAGAACGTTTTCCGGTGATTCCTTGGGCGCCCCCAGCTACAACCTCCGATGGAGACGACGAGAGCGCAGAGCACTTCTCTTTGCGCCGAGGATTCACCGTCTTCCGACGGCCAGCTACACTTTCTGGAGACGACGAGAGCGCAGAGCCTTTTCATTGCGCTCTGCGCCTCGGCGATGAATTTCTACGTCATGGAGCGCCCATGGCGGACGTTACGGCAGACCGGCCGCCTGCGCCGCCTGTTGCGTCGGTTGCAGCTCCTCCCACAACGTTTTCAGGGTGATGTCGGCCAGCTTGAACTCACTCAGCGGCGGCACGCCTTCGGCCAATTCGACGCCCGGCGTGATCGGGTATTCAAAGTTCTGCTCGGCGTAGACTTTTTGTCCTTCAGGCGAAAGCATGAAATCGACGAAAATCTTCGCCAGTTCAGGATGTCTTGCCCCTGCCACAATGCCGGCGTTGGTGGAGTTGACGATCAGCCCCATCTCTCCCTCGCCTTGGTCGGGATAGACGATGCCCACCGGCGCGCCTTCCGCCTTGGAAAGATGATAGTAGTAGTGGTTGACCAGTCCGAGCTTGAATTCGCCGGCGCCGACCGCCTTGCGCACGTCGGTGTGACCGCCGAACCACTGCGTGTCGTTGGCGACCAGCCCCTGCACGAACGCCACCATCGCCTCTTCGCCGAGGAGATGGCGCATCGCCACGAGCTGGGCCACCATAGCGCCGTTGCGGCTGTCGGCGGAGCCGATCTGCCCTTTCCACTTCGGGTCGGTGAGATCCATCATGGTGGCGGGCAGCTCCTCTTCGCTCACGAGTTCAGTGTTGTACATGATGACGCGCGGTCGCAAGGTGAGCGCCACCCAACTGCCGTCGTCGGCGCGGTAGGCTTCCGGCACTGCAGCGACGGACGGCGAATCGTTCGGCGCAAAGACGCCCTGCTCCGCCAGACTTTGCATGGTGAGGATGTCGCTGTTAATGAGCAGGTCGGCCTGCGGATTGGCGCGTTCTTCGAGCAGCTTGGCCGCCAGCTCGCCGTTGCTGCCGGTGAGCACCGTCACCTTAACGTCGGGATGGGCCTGGTTGAAGGCCTCCAACACCGGTTTGAAGAGCGACTCCGCGCGCGAGGTGTACACAACCAGATCGCCTGCTATCGCCTCCCTCTGCTGCGCCTCCGTCGCCGCCGGCGCAGCGGGCGTCGCAGGAGCGACCACAGTGCAGCCCGCCAGAACAATGGAGAGGACTAATAAGAGAACGAGGCGGAAAGAGAATATTCGCTTGCTCATCTGACTCCCTTCTTTTTCGACAATTTCTCTGTGCTTTGCTGTTGAATTCCCATCCTGTCGATGTCCGGCCGGATGTCCTGCCGCACGCCGACAAGCATAGCCTAGGGGGCTAAGGGAGAGACTTTGTGAAGGGAATCTTACAATTCAAAATGCGGCGCGCCTTTCAGCGTCGCTTCAACGCTAT
>CALFWA010000297.1 GCA_937928035.1 uncultured Caldilinea sp.
GGCCCCGCGCACCTTCTCCAAATCTACATCAGCAGCGCTGAAGGTGTTGTTGGCGCCGGGGCAATGCAGGAAGATGCGATCCACGCCCGGCGGGTTAATCACCAGCGTATAGGAGGAGTCCGCCTCCGGATCGACGATCATGCCTTCGGTGAGCGCCTCGTTGTAGCTGCGCACCACGTCGAGAATGGCGCGGCCAAAGAGGTCCGGACCGATCTTGCCCATCAGCCGCACGGGGACGCCCAGGCGATGCAGCGCAATGCCGGTGTTCGAGACTGCTCCGCCGGTCGAAACCAAAGCGGGCCCGACCTCGGTGAGGCGTCCAGGCCGGAAGATCGCTGCGATCGACTCGACCGCCTGCGTCCACGCCGGGATGATGTCCACGCAGATGTGGCCTGCAATGATGATGGAAGGGTGTCGATGCATCATCTACTCTTCTAAAGTTCCAATTGCACGATGGATGGTGCGCACGGACGGGTACAGCTCCCGATAAACCCGTTCATACGCCTTTGCATAGAAGGCCGCCGCAGTTGGCTCCGGCTCGACGAGGGCAGTGGTGTAGCGAACCGACTGCACGGCGGCGCCGACGTCGGCATAGACGCCTGCGCCGAGGCCGGCGAGCATGGCCGCGCCCAGCGCCGTCGCCTCGTCGATGCTGACGACGCGCAGCGGATGGTTGTAGACGCTGGCTTTGATACGCATCAACAGGCGATTGCGCGTGCCCCCGCCGGTCGCCACGATGCGTTCGATGCGCGTGTCGCTCAGGTAGGGCAACAGCGTGTCGAGAGAATAGCGCGCTTCATACGCCAGCCCTTCCAACAGCGACCGATAGAGCGCGCCGCGTCGAGCGTCGAAGGTTAACCCGACAAAAGTCGCCCGCGAGTAGGGATCGTCGTAGCCGGGGTTGGCTGTGCGCAAATGGGGCAGGAAATAGACGCCCAGGCTCCCTGGCGAGACGGCTGCTCCTTCCTCGGCCAGCGCCTCATAGTCCAGCCCTGCGCCGATGTTCTCGCGGAACCATTCGATGCACGCGCCGGAGGTGTACAGCCCGCCCAGGATGTAGTAGCCGCCGCTGACATGCACGCCCTGAGCGTAGCCGCGGCGCCCCACTTCCGGGTCTTTAAGCACCTTGTCCGTGGCGAGAAAGATCGCCTCCGCTGTGCCCAGCGAATCGAGCACAGCGCCCGGACGCGTCACGCCGAGCGCCATGGCGCCGCAGACGTGGTCATGGCCGCCGGTCGTCACAACGGCGTGGACAGGGAGGCCCGTCTGTGCGGCGACGTCAGGCAGCACAGTTCCCAGCTTCGTCCCGCTCGGCAGCAAAGGGGGCAACAGCGCAGGATTCAGCCCGACCTCCTCCACCAACTCAACGTTCCAACGCAGGCGCTCGATGTCCAGCATCAGCGTGCGCGAGGCGAGCGAAAATTCGGAGACCGCCACGCCGCACAGTCGGAAAGTCAGATAGTCGGCGGCGTTGAGCCAGCGCACCGTGCGCGCCAGCGCCTCCGGCTCATGTTGTTGAAGCCAGAGAATTTTGCAGAGCGTGAAGATCGGCTGCAGCGACACGCCGCTGCGCCGAAAGATTTCGTCGGCGCCGAAGCGACGACGTAATTGCTCGGCTTGCTCCTTCGTGCGCGTGTCGAACCAGGCGATCATCGGATAGGTGGGTTGACCCGCAGCGTCGATGGGCGTCCCCGCCTCGCCTACGCTGGCGACCGCCACCGCCGCCACACGGCGTGGATCGTCGATCTGCGCGCTCATCGTGCGCAGCGCCGACGCCGTCTGCAACCAGACGGCGTCAGGGTCATAATACGCCCACCCCGGCTGCGGATAGACCGTAGGCGTGGGCGTGCTGGCGTGAGCGACAATCCGCCCCTCCGGCGTAAAGGCAATGGCCTTGATATGCGAGGTGCCGAAGTCGACGCCGACCAGCAATGGCTCGGCCGCCATGGGACTATCCTTTCACTGCGCCGAGGGTGAGGCCGCGAATGATGTAGCGCTGCGCCAGCAGGGCGAAGATGATTGGCGGCAGCATGGTGAGCAGCACGCGCACGCCCACGAACCAGAACTGCACCCCGCGCGTGTGCTCGGCGCCGGCGATGATCACCGGCATCGGGATGGCGCGGTTGGTCGTCAGCGACAGGGCGAAGAGGAACTCGTTCCAGCTGAATGCCATGCAGATGATCCAGGTTGCCACCAGCCCAGGCAGGATCAGCGGCAACACCACGCGGGTGAACGCCTGAAAGACATTGGCGCCATCGACCAGGGCCGCTTCTTCCAGCTCTTGGGGCAGCTCGCGGATCATCTGGCTGAGGATGATCACTGGGAAGGGCAGCGTGAAGGTGGCGTTGAGCAGCACCAGCGAAAAGACGTTGTCGAGCAGCTGCAGTTGTCGCATGATCAAAAAGAAGGGAATCACCACCACCACCGGAGGAAGAATGCGCTGAGAAATGAACCAGGTGGTAAGATTGGCGTTGCCGCTTTTGCCAAAACGAAAGCGCGCCAGCGCGTAGGCGGCCAGCGTGCCGAGCAGCACGGCGAGCGTGGCGGCGCCCAGGGCAATGATGGTGCTGTTCATGAGCGCCTGGCGGATTTCAAGGATCGCCAGCTCCGAGACCCAGTGTTCAAGCGTGGGCTGAAATTGCAGGAAGGGCACCCACGTGCCTGACCGGAAAGTGTCGGCCGGCTTTTTGATCGAATTGACGAAGGCCCAGTAGAAGGGGAAGAGCACCCACAGCAGCGCCACCACCATCACGCCGCCGATCAGAATTGCTTGCACCGGTGAAGTTCTGCGCCGCATGGTTTAGCTCCTCTCTTCCTGATAGATGCTGCGAATGCGCCCAAAGAGCAGGGCGACGATCAGGCTGACGATGAACAACAACAGGAATCCCTGCGCGGCGGCATAGCCGTGGTCGAAAAAGCGCAGCGCCGTGCGATAGGTGAACAGGCTGTAGACCTCTGTGGCGCGCCCCGGGCCGCCAAGCGTCAGGCTGGTGGGAATGTCGAACACCTTAAAGGCCTCGACCAGACGCAACAACAGGATCAGCCAGAGGATCGGCGTCATCAACGGCAGCGTGATGCTGCGAAAACTTTGCCACGCAGAGGCGCCGTCCACTTCAGCGGCTTCGTAGAGATCGGCGGGCAGCCCTTGCAGCGCCGCCAACGAGACCAGGAAGACAAAGGGCGTCCACTGCCAGATGTCGATGATGATCACCGCCACCAACGCCCAAAAAGGGTTGGAAAGCCAGGGGATGCCCGAGCCGCCCAGCGCCCGCAGCAACTCGTTGATCGGGCCGTTGATTTCGTAAAAGAGCGTGATGCTTAAGTAACCGACCGCCACCGGCGTGGCGAAGAGCGGCAACACCATGATAGCGCGCAGCACGCTTTTGCCGCGCATTTCCCGGTTGAGCAAAAGCGCCAGCGCAAAGCCGAGCAACATCTGAACCGTGACGGTGACGATGACAAAGGTCAGCGTCACGCGCAGGCCATTGTGCAGGTTGGCGTCGGTGAACAGACGCAGATAATTGGCAAAGCCAACAAATTGATTGATTCGCCCAAAGCGAAAACTAAAAAAGCTCGTATAAAGTGCGTATAACAGCGGGAAAATCGTAAAGAGCAGGACCCAGATCACCGCTGGCATGATAAAGAAAAATTTGGTTGGGTCCGTTCGGCGCGGACGCGTAGGCGTCTCCGATGCAGCCATAGGTTGACACTCCATTCATTTTGAAACAGCCTGTGACGGCGATTTGCGAGGATGCGGAGCGCTGCTCCGCATCCTCCCTCAAGCCATTCCCAGACGGGTTGCCCTCGACCTGTTGGCGTTATTCGAGGCCGAGAGACTTCACATAGATCTCACGCTGGAGGTCGCGACCCAGGCGGTCGGTGATGGCGTTGAAATCGTCCACCGTGGCCTTGAGCGCTTCGGCGGCGGTCTTCTGTCCTGTTGCCGCCTCAGAGAGATGGATGTCCAGCGCAGTCCAGTACTCAAAGGTGCCCGGGATGCGCAGGTAGGGGAACATCAGCTCCGAGCCGAAGTTCTCGTAATAGGCAAAGGTGTAGGATTCGGCGTCGCCCGGGTCCCAGCCGGCGGCCACATAGCCGTCGATGGTGTTGGTGCCCGCCGGTGGCAGGTAGTGGCTGAAGCGGCCCGGATCCACGCCATCCCAGCCGCGGTAGGCGTAAACCTTAGACTTTTCAGGATGCGCCATCAACGCCAGCAGGAAGTAGGTGCAGTCCGGCGCGTCGGAGAACTTGGAGATGACGCCGGCCCACGAACCGCCGGTGGTGTTGCCGACCTTGTTGACGCCGTCCACCTGCTTCCATTGCCCGCTGGTGATGTCGTAGTACTGCGTGGTGCCGGGCATGGGCGCAGCGCCGGTCTTGCCCTTGACCTGGCTGCCCTCCTGCTGCGCCAGCGCGCCGAGGTCGCCCCACGTGAAGGTCAGCGCCGCCTGGCCGCGCAGGAAGTGATCCCACGACTCACCGAGGCTCCAGCCCATCATGGCCTCGGGGCCAAACTGGATCAGGTCGACCAATGCCTCCATCGCAGCCTGATGGCCGGGGCTGTCCATGAGCGGCTGCATCGTCTCCGGATCGAACCAGTAGAGCTTGGGATTGTCCGGCCCAATGACGAAGGGCGCCGAGAAGGACATGAAGTGGAACATGCCTTGACCGCCGACCTTGAGGTGCATGGTCAGGCCGTTATCGGGCGTGCCATCGCCGTTGAGGTCTTTGCCGTTGAAGTACTCCGCAACGTCGCGGAACTCCTGGATGGTGTCCGGCACTTTCAGATCGTAGCCGTACTGCGCCTTGAAGGCGGCCTGATGCTCAGGATCCTCGATCAGGTCGCGGCGATAATACATCACCTGACCGTCATGATCGTTGGCGACCATGTACAGCTTCTCATCATAGAAAAGCAGGTCGCGTGGACCGGGCTGCACATCCTCGACGTCCCACTTTGGATACTTGCCGGTCGTGTCGTTGTAATAGTCGTCGAGCGGTAGGATATAATCGCCGCCCACCAGGTCGCCTAACCACCACGCACC